>JAWVZQ010000001.1:0-56690 GCA_033722095.1 Wenzhouxiangellaceae bacterium
CCGGCCTGTCCGACGCCCGCCGCGCGCTCGGAAACGCGCTGAAGGGCACCGCCTTCGGAGACGGCGAACTTGCGGCGCTGCTGTCGTTCGCGGCCGGGACGCTGGCCGCCGAGGACCGTGATTCCCCGATCAGGGAATGGAACGCCGACGGGCTGCCGGAGCCGGAGGCCGAGGTCCTGCCGCAGTGGCGAGCGCTCGGCGAGGCGTTGCTCACCAAGGGGGGCGACTTCCGGCGTTCGGTCTCCATCGCGACCGGCTTTCCGCCGAAGACGCCCGAGAAGGACCGCATGGCCGCCCTGCTCGATGCGCTGTCCGATGCGCCGGACGCGGCCGAACTGCTGCACCGCGCCCGGCGGATGCCCGCTCCCGCCTACGACGACGAAGAGTGGCGCGTGCTCGAAGCGCTCGTGCGCGTCCTCGAGCGCGCCGCAGCGGAACTGCAACTGGTGTTCGCCGAAACCGGCCGCACCGATTTCACGGGACTGTCGGCCGCGGCGCTGCAGGGCCTCGGCGACGAGGAGTCGGGCTACACCGATCTCGGCCTCTACCTGGATCGACGCATTCGCCACGTGCTCGTCGACGAATACCAGGACACGAACTGGGCCCAGTTCCACCTGCTCGAGAAGCTGACCCACGGCTGGGAGCCGGGGGACGGCCGCACGCTGTTCGTGGTCGGCGATCCGATGCAGTCCATCTACCGGTTCCGCGAGGCCGAGGTCGGCCTGTTCATCCGGACGCGCGACGAAGGACTCGGTGACCTGGCGCCGGATCCGCTGAAGCTCACGCGCAACTTCCGCAGCCGCGCCGAGATCGTGGAATTCGTCAACGACGCCATCGGGCCGGCGTTTCCCGACGAGGAGGACGTCGCGGCCGGCGCCGTTCGCTATGCGGCCTCGGAACCGGCCCGGGATGCCGGCGGACGCGTCGACTGCATCGCCAGGCCCGATGCCGCCAGCGAGGCCGCGGCCGTGGCCGAGACCGTGCACGCCGAACTCGAAGCCCACGCCGAAGACCCCGGGTTCCGGGCCGCGATCATCGTCCGGGCCCGGGGCCACCTGGCCGAGATCCTGCCGGCGCTCAAGGCCCGCGGCGTGCCCTTCCGGGCCGTCAAGCTCGACCCCCTGCTCCAGCGGCCCGCGGTCCTCGACCTGCTGTCGCTGGTCCGCGCCATCCTGCTGCCGGACGATCGCACGGCGCTGGCTGCCGTGCTGCGCGCCCCCGTCGCGGGACTCACGCTGGCCGACCTGCACTGCCTGCTCGGCGACGGACGCGACCCCCGAGCCGACGACGCCACGCGGGCGCTCTCCCCCGACGGCCGCGAACGCGCCCGGCGGGTCCTTGCCGCGCTGTCCGACGCGCACGCGCGCATCGGCCGGCGGTCTCTACGCGAACTCGTCGAGGGAACCTGGAAGCGGCTCGGCGGACCCCGCAGCCTGGCACGACCGGACACCGAACTGCGCGAGGCCGGACGATTCCTCGACACGCTCGAAGCGGCCGACACCGAGGGACTGGCCGAGGACCTCAACGATCTCGTCGCCCTGCTGGAGACGGCCTTCACCGAGGGCGATCCGGAGAACGAGGCGGTCCGCCTGGAAATCCTCACCATGCACGGCGCGAAGGGCCTGGAATGGGACCTCGTCGTGATCCCGGGCCTGGATCGCGGCAGCCGCGGCCCGGACCGCGAACTGCTGTACTGGCTGCCGTTCACGCCCACCGCCGGCGCCGAGGAAGTGCTGCTGGCGCCGCTGCGCGCGGCCGACCAGCCCGGCGACCCGCCGCTGGTCGCCCTGATCCGCGACGAACAGAAGCGACGCGACGCCTTCGAGATGCAGCGCCTGCTCTATGTCGCAGCGACGCGCGCCCGGACCCGGCTGGTGCTGACCGCGCGGGTCGATCCCGAGAAGCCCCGCCCCGGCTCCGGCAGCCTGCTCGAACTGCTCTGGCCGCGCGTCGGGCCGGCCTTCGTCGATGCCCTGGGGCAGCCCGAGGCCGCAACGACGCGGCCGGCCGCCGCAGCCCGGCCCGAGGCGCCCCCGCAGGCCATCCGCCGCGTCCCGGCCGGCTGGAACCCGCCGTGCGGCGAGCGGCTCGACTGGTCGCCGGCGATCCCGCCGCGCGAGCACGAGACCGAGATCGAGTTCCACTGGGCCGGCCAGCAGGCGCGCAGGACCGGCACGGTGCTGCACCGGCTGCTCGAACACGTCGGCCGCACGGGCATCGAGGATCTCACCGACGAGGCGCGCCGCCGCCTCGAAGACCGCGTGCCGCAGTTGCTGCGCGCGCTGGGGACGGGGCCGCGCACGCTCGAGGAGAACACGCGCATCGTCCGCGAGGCGTTCGAGCGCACGCTCGACAGCGACCGCGGCCGCTGGATCCTCAGCGGCGCGCACCGCGACGCGGCCTGCGAACTGCCGTTGACGGGCGTCGTCGACGGGCAGCTCGTACAGGCCGTCATCGATCGCACGTTCGTCGACGAGAACGGCACGCGCTGGATCATCGACTGGAAGTCGGGCCACCACGCCGGTGGCGACCTCGAGGGCTTTCTCGCCGACGAGGCCGAACGCTACCGCGACCAGCTGACGCTGTATCGGCGCCTGTTCGAACAGATGGGCGAGACCGACATCCGCACTGCCCTGCACTTCCCGCGCCACGGCGAAATGCGCGAGGTGGAGACCCGTCCCCGCGCTTGAATTCACGGGCGAGCCGGCATAGGATCGAATCGTACGATCGACTTCGTAACGATCCGGCCGCGCGAGATTCCCGATGAACCAGCTTCCCCAGCCCACGTCCTCCGAACTGAAGATCCTGCACGTGCTGTGGCGCGAGGGGCCGAGTACGGTCCGCGCCGTCCACGACGAGATCAGCCGGCACGAGCGGCTCAGCTACACGACGGTGCTCAAGCAACTCCAGGTCATGACCGACAAGGGCCTCGTCGCGCGCGACACCTCGCAGCGCGCCCATGTCTACCGGCCCACGCGGTCCGAGCAGGACACGCAGGAAGAGATGCTCGGCGACTTCATGTCGCGCGTCTACGAGGGCTCGGCGTCGAAGATGGTCATGCAGGCGCTGGGCCTGTCGCGCGCCGCTTCGCCCGAGGAACTCGACGAGATCCGGCGCCTCGTCCGGGAGCTCCGCGAACGCGGCGAAGGAGGCTGACGCCATGCCGTTTTCCCTTCCCGCACTCCCGATGCCGTCTCCCGAGCTGATCGAGGCTCTGGGCCTCGCGCTGCTGCATTTCCTCTGGCAGGGCCTGGCGCTGGCGGGGCTCTACCGCCTGTCGCTGTGGGCGCTTCGCGAGGCGGACGCGAACCTGCGCTACCTGGTCGGGGTCGTCACGCTGGCACTCATGGCTCTCATGGTGCCCATCACGGCCGCCTGGCTGATGAGCGCCTCTGCGCCGGCCACGCCGGCCTCGACCGCCCCGGCATCGCTGTTGCTGGCCGTCGCGGCCGCGCCGGGCGATTCGGCGCCGGCCCGTTGGAGTGCCGTCGTCGCCTTCTGGCTGGCCGGCGTGACCGTGCTGAGCGCGAGAACGCTCGTCGACTGGACGCAGTTGCGCCGGCTGCGCGCCCGGGCCGATCGTGCCGCGGCGGACTGGCTGCGGCCCACGCTGGCCGCGCTGGGCAGACGCATGGGCATCGCCCGCGACGTGGAAATCGGTCTCGTCGAAGGCCTCCCCGGCCCGGCCGTCGTGGGTTGGCTCCGCCCGGCCCTGCTGCTGCCGCCGGCCCTGGTGCTTCGCCTGTCGGGCGAGCAGCTGGAGATGATCCTGGCCCACGAACTCGCCCACCTGCGGCGACTGGATCACTGGGTGAACCTGTTCCAGCTCGTCGTCGAGACCGCGCTGTTCTACCACCCCGCCGTGGGCTGGGTCTCCCGCCAGGTCCGCATCGAACGTGAGAACGCCTGCGACGATCTCGCGATCGGCGCCACGGGCAAGCGGCTGGCCTACGTCGAGATGCTGGCCGGTCTCGAGCAGTCGCGGCCGTCGCGGGCGGCACTCGCGCTGGGCGTCGGCGACGGGCAGATCGTCACGCGCATCCGGCGCCTGGTCCGCGGCGCGGAGCCGCGAGCGCAGCGCGGCGTCGCCCTGCCGCTGGCGCTGGGCACGGCCCTGGTCCTGGCGCTCGCGGTCGGCGGCGGGGCACTGCTCGTCCCCGACGGCGATCCGGCGGCGCCCGCCGCGGCGACGGCCGTCACGCCCAGCGTCGCAGTGCCGTCCACGCCCTCTTCTACCTCCACCGCGGGCGAAGTCGTGGCCGACACGGCGACGGTCGTCCCGGTCGGAGCAACGGAAGATGCGCGCGCGACCCCGGCCACCCGATCCGGGCCCGTCGCGGTGCCGACCGCGGAGGCCGCGGTATCGACGCCGACTCCGCAACCCGAGGAGCGGACGTCGCGAAGACTGGCCAGGACGTCCATGCCCCTCGTCGAGCGCACCGCGGCCGCGCACCTCGAGTTGCCGCGATCCGATGCTCCGATGCTGGCATTCACTCCCGACGAAGCGCTGGCCTACGTCCCCGGTCCGTCGCTGCCGTCTTTGCCGGAGCCGCCCGCTTCCGATCCGGCGCCGGCGGCCGGTGATGCCGTGGCCGCCGCCGCGGCCGTGCTGACCGGCGGCGAGCTCGTGCGACGCGTCGAGCCGACGTTCCCGCGCGCGGCGCTGCGCCGCCTCGTGCATGGCAAGGTCCGGCTGGAACTCGACGTGGGGCGCGACGGGCGCGTCCGCGGCGCGACGGTGATCGAGGAGTCGCCCGACAACCAGGGCTTCGCCGAGGCGGCGCGCGAGGCCGCGCGGGGATGGCGCTTCGAGTCCTTCGAGCGCGCCGGCGAACCCGTGGCCCATCGTGTGCGTGTCGAGTTCGATTTCGACCCGGCCGCGAGCTGCCGGGCAACCACGGGCACGCGGCTGCCGCGCTGCTGACCCATCGTCCTCGATCCGGGGCCGCCCGGATCGATTCGCGGTGCCTCAATCGCCCAGCGCGTCGCGGAACACGGCCTCGGTGTCCTCGTCGAACAGCACGAAGACCGCCTCCAGTTCCTCCGGCGCCTCGCGGCGGACCGTCTCCACGGCGATCCGGGCCGCATCGTCGAGGGGGTAGCCGAACGCACCGGCCGAGATCGCCGGGATGCCGACCGAGGAAATGTCGCGGTCGCGGCACAGCGCGACGACGTGCCGGTAAGCCGATTCGAGCAATTCGTCGGAAGGCTCGTCGATCCCGTAGCGCGGCCCGAGCGCGTGGATGACGTACTCGTTGGGCAGATCGAAGGCCTCCGTGATCACCGCCTCACCGGGCTCGATCGGGGCCAGCGGCCTGCAGGCTTCGGCGAGCCCGGGTCCGGCGACCGAGTGGATGGCCCCGGCCACGCCACCGCCGGGCATGAGTTCGGCATTCGCTGCATTGACGACGGCCTCGAGGTCTTCCTGGCGCGTGATGTCGCCGACGCGTGTCGAGATCGGCATGTGCAGACTCCGTTCCTGTCGGTCTCCCTCCCTAGCCTACACGGCACGCCAAGACCTCCGGCACATGGCAGCGCGGGCCGATTCGGCTATCTTCGACCCGTCGTCGACCCGCTCGCTGGAGAAAGGCATGATCCGCACCCTCGTTTCCGCAGTCCTTCTTGCCACGCTGCTGGCCCTCCCGCATCGATCGGCCGCGCAGGACGAAACCGCGAGACCCGCCGGAATCCAGGACCCGGGCCCGTCCGAGAGTGGCCCGCGCCAGCCCGATGACCCCGGCTTCGAGTGGCTGCGCGCCGAGGGCCACGACGACGTCGTCTGCCCGTTCCGCGCAAGCGTCGACTACGAGCCCGGCGACCTGCGGTGCGGCCTGATCCAGGTGCCCGAGAACCGGGAAGTGCCCGGTAGCCGGACCATCGAACTGCTGTTCGTGCACATCCGGGCCACGGGCGAGGACGAGGACGGGGAAGCGGTGGAAGTCCGCGACGACCCCGTCATCTACCTCACGGGCGGGCCCGGCGTCGGCGTGGCCGGCTACGTCGACCGGCTCAAGGACCACTCGATCGTCCAGGGGCGCGACCTCTACATCCTCGAGCAGCGCGGCATCGAGAATTCCGGCGATTTCTGCCCGTTCTACGACGGCCGCGACCGCGCGAAGATGATCCACGACGAGTGGTCGGAGGCCCAGCAGGCCCTGATCGAACAGGCCCGGGCCTGCGCGGCGCGGGCGCGCGGCCTCGGCGTGGACCTGACCGGCTACCACACCTTCGAGAACGCCCGCGACGTGCGAGCGCTGCGCATGGCGCTGGGCTTCGAGAACTGGAACGTCTGGGGCATTTCCTACGGATCGGTCCTCGGCCAGGCCCTGCTGCAGGTCGATCCCGAGGGCATCCGGGCGATGGTCATCGACGCCATCGTCCCGCTGAACCTCGACGAACTCATGCGCATCCCGCACTGGTCGAACCGCATGCTGGACCGCTTCTTCGCCGCCTGCCTTGAGCAGCGGGCCTGCCGCCGCAACTATCCGGACCTCGAGGACCGCTATTTCGCCGCCATCGAGTCGATGATCGAGCAGCCGGCCGAGGCCGATGTCCCGGCCGGAGAGATGTTTCCCGACGGCAAGGCCTGGATCTTCCAGGACGTGGTCGCCGGCCTGCCGTTCGGCATGGCCTACGAGCAGTCCCGGCACCCGGCGATCCCGGCGATGATGGACGGCCTGGCACGTGCGGTTTCGGAGCGCGACCCGGAATTCTTCGAGGCGCTGGCCATCGCCATGACCGAGCCCGACCCCGGGTTCTCGATCTCGATGGGCATGTCGATGGCCGTGCGCTGCCAGGACGGGTACTTCGCCGCGCTGGCCGAGGAGGCGCCGGCCGACTTCGAGCGCTACCCGGTCCTGGCACGCGCCTTCGGGGACCTGGCGATGATCGAGCGCGCGCCGGAAGTCTGCCGCGAGCTCGGGATGCCGGCCCGCGACCCGGCGCAGTACCGCCTCGTCGACAGCCCGCTGCCCGTGGTCGTCGCCAACGGCGCCTGGGATCCGATCACGCCGCCGCCTCTGGCACGCATCGTCGCCGATTCGCTCACGAACAGCCGCTACGTCGAATTTCCGCACGCCGGCCACGGCCCGACGCGCTCGCTCGACTGCGCGGGCGGCTTCCTCAACGGCTTCTTCGACGACCCGGCGGCGGAACTCGACATGGAGTGCGTCCGCGAAGGCGAAGAGGCCGCCGAGTACCTCGCACCGCTGCTCGAGACCGCGGCGATGCGCCGCGGGATCGTCATGGAAGCGACCGACGAGCAGCGCTTGAAGATCCACGTCGCATGGCTCGGCGCTTCGCTGGTCCCGATGGCGGTCGGCTTCCTCGCGATCGGCCTGGCCTGGCTCTCGCGCCGCTTCGGAGCGCCTCCCGCCGGATCCGCGGGCGGGGCGCGTCTTGCCGCGTTCCTGGCGGGCACGGCGGGCCTGGGTTGGGCAGTGGGCCTGGGGATGGGCCTGGCGAGCAGCGTCGAGGTCACGCCGGCGCTGCTGCTGTTCGGCATCGCCGGTCCCGCGCCGTTCGCAGCCTGGCTCGCCCCCGTGGCGGGGGTGCTGGGACTGGTCGCGCTGCTGATCGTGTTGCGCGCGCGGCGGGACGTCGCCCCGCTGCCGTGGCTCGGGCTGCTGTTCGTGGCCGCCTCGGCCGTGTCGCTGAGCGCCTTTGCCTGGGTCTGGGACCTCTGGCCGATGTAGCCGGAGCCGCCCTCGATCCTGCCGGATCGCCTCAGGCGCCGGCCGGCGAGTCGGTCTCCGTCGAGGCCGATTCACGGCGCGGCGCCGGATCGGCCCGGACGAATTCGACGCGATCGCGCCCGGCCTGCTTGGCGCGATACATGGCACGATCGGCGCGCATGAGCCAGTCCGACCAGTCCTCGCCCCCCCGCAGCACCGCCACGCCTGCGGAGAAGCGGATCCGGAGCCCCTGGCACTCGATCGCGCCGCTCATGCGGCGATGCAGCCGCTCGGCAAGCGCCTGCGCCTCGTCCTCGTCCCGGCCCGGCAGCAGCAGCACGAATTCCTCGCCGCCGAAGCGGTAGAAACCGTCCTCGGCCCGGATATTGGCGCGCACGAGGTCGGCGAAACGGCGCAGCGCCTCGTCGCCCGCCTCGTGCCCGTACCGGTCGTTGATCTCCTTGAAGTGGTCGAGATCCAGCAGCATCAGCGTGTAGCCGGGCCCGTTGCGCCGACTGGCCGAAACCGCCGCCGTCAGATCGCGACGCATCATGCGGCGATTGCCTGCGAAGGTCAGCGGATCCTGGAGCGCCAGCGTTTCGAGTTGGTCCTGGTAGCTGGCCAGGCGATGGGCGAAGATCCACGCGAAGGCCGTGACCAGCAGGGCCGTGATGATGTAGGTCAGACCCTCGAGCGTCGACTCGAACAGGTCGGTCTCGATGATCAGTATCGGCGTCAGGATCAGGTTCGCGACCAGCGCGAAGCGGCGGGAGGTCAGCAGGAAGTTGACCCAGAGCACCACGTAACCCCAGAGGATGCCCGTGCGACCGAACATTGCGGTCGAGGCAATGCAGGCCACGACCGTGACGACGACGAAGAAGCGGCCTGCCCGCCGGGTCTCGCCGCTGCGGATGGCGTAGACCAGGACGAGCAGCATCCCGACGACGATCATCAGGTTCACGGTGCCGCCGAACAGGTAGCCCGCGACGTAGCGGTAGACGACGAACCCGAAGACCACGACGGCGGCCAACGTTCCGAACAGCATGATCATCGCGAACTGGTAATCGTTCCGGAATCGTTTCCGGAACTCGGACGCGCTCATGAACTGGCGCTTCGCGGACATGGGACCGGAGCCTCCCTGGATCCTGTTCGAAAATCTACCACGGAGGCGGCCGGCGTGCCGCCCGGAGCGGTATCCGGAATCGGCCGATACCGCTTACGGCAATGGCGCTCGGCCGGGAGGCGCTGCGACACCGTATCGTCACGGACATCTGGGGCCGGACTCAACCCTTCAGCGGATGGCCGTCGGGCAGGGCGCCGGCGGCTTCCCCGTCGAGCGCGTCCACGGCGCGCGTTTCGTCGAGCCAGATGTACTCGTCGAACTGCTCGGGCAGCACGGTCTGGAAGTAGTGGCTGATGCGCTCGGTCTCGGGACGGTAGATGACGCCGATGGCGCGCTGGAGACGCGGGCTGGCCAGTTCCCGGCCCAGCGGGTCGCGCTTGGCGTCGGGCAGCCACAGCACGAAGTTCGCGGGCGCCCCTTCGTGGAAGACGGCCTCGTAGCTTTCCGGCAGCGATGGCCGCACCTTCTTGATCTCCATCGGTTCACCCCAGTTCGACGCGGCCGCTACCGTGCCGTGGTGCGTGCCGAAGCCGACCAGGCAGGCGGCATCACCGAACTCCTCGCGCGCGAGCTGGCCGATGTTGAGCTCGCCGCGCATGCCCATCTCGGTCGCCCGGGCGTTTCCGACGTGACTGTTGTGCGCCCAGACCACGGCCCGCCCTCCGTCGCGGTGGGCGATGACCGATTGCAGCGTCTCGAACATGTGGCGGTCGCGCAGGTTCCAGGATTCCCGTGAGCCCAGGTACATGACGCGGTAATAGCGCTCTGCGTCCCGGATCAGGCGGGCGTTCTGCTCGGTGTCGAACAGCGCCTCGCCGTCGTGCGCGCGGTAGTCGAGGCGGCTGCGCAGCAGATCGGAGAGCTCGGCGAGCACTTCGTCCTCGCAGTCGTCGCGCTGGCCCGTGACCGTGGCGCGTCCGTAGACGGCCGGATCCTTTTCCCAGGGCGAGAAGCAGCCGTAGCGCTGGCGCGCGCGAGCCGCCGCGGCCGGGTCCACTTCGTCGAGGTAGTCGAGCACGGCCTGGATGGAGTTGTAGAGGCTGTAGAGATCCAGGCCGTGCATACCGGCCCGGCGCGCCATCGGCCGTTCGGCATTGAACTCCCTGAGCCATTCGACGAACTCCAGCGTTTCGCGGTTGCGCCACATCCACTCGGGGAAGCGCGAGAACGGCGGCTCGGAGAGGTCCGGACCTTCCCATCCGCGCACGTGGCGGTCGAGCATGCTGACGTCGGGCCAGTCGCCCTCGATACCGACGATCGTGAATCCATGGTTCTCGATGAGCTCGCGCGTCAGGCGGGCGCGCATCCGGTAGAACTCCGAGGTGCCGTGAGAGGCTTCGCCGATGAGTACCACGCGGGCCTTGCCCGCGCGCTCGGCCAGGGCGCCGAGGTCGGCCGAATCGGCGTCTTCGAAGGGTTCGCAGGCCTCGCCGACGCGCTTTCCGAGGTGGCGCCTGCGGATCGAGAAGGGCGGTTCGGGGGGTGCCGTGGGCTCGCGGCGCGCACCGCTGCTCCAGCCCTCGCTGCCGACCAGCGGGACGAACTGCACGCGACCCAGCGATTCCTCGTCGTACTCGTGCTCGCCGGTCCTGCGGATGCGCAGCAACTCCTGGCTTCGCGTGCGGTCGCCGACGGGGATGACCATCGTGCCGCCGATCGCCAGCTGCTTCAGCAGCGTCGGCGGCGCATCGGGACCGCCGGCCGAGACCAGGATTCCATCGAACGGCGCCTGCTCTTCCCAGCCGCGCGTTCCGTCACCGTGCCGGACCTCGACGTTGTCGTAACCGAGTTCTTCCATGCGATCGGCGGCCAGTCCGGCCAGCGTCCCGTGGTATTCGACGGCGAACACCCGACCGGCCGTGCGGCCGAGCACGGCGGCCGCGTAACCGGAGCCGGCCCCGACCTCGAGCACCCGGTCGCCGGGCCCGAGATCCATGGCCTCGATCATGAGCGCGACGATGTAGGGCTGCGAGATGGTCTGGCCGTCCTCGATGGGCAACGGCCCGTCGCGGTAGCTGAGTTCGCGGTGACGCTCGGGCACGAAGACTTCGCGCGGAACGACACGCATCGCCTCGAGCACCCGCTCGTCGCGGATGCCGCGCTCGACGAGCTGGCGCTCCACCATCTCCTCGCGTTGCTTGCTGAAATCGCTCATCGGTTCCTCCCGGTCGGGCTCGGTTCATCGTCGGGTTTCACGGCGTCCGGACGCACGGGCTCGCCGAGCACACCGCCGGGCAGAAGCGCGGCGACGAGCATCGAGTCGTTGATGTCCGCGTGCTCGCGCCAGGCCTCCGTGTGCCGCGACTCGGGCTCGCGCCAGAACGCGCACAGCCGCTCGCCCACCTCGGCGTTTTCGGTCAGCGCGGACAGCGGGCCGCGCCGGAGCAGGCGGTCGCCGGCTCGTGCGGCGGTCGCGCGGGCGGCGCTCAGGCCGAGTGCAAGGCCCAGTTCGCGGAACGCCAGCCTCGAATGCGCCGGCCTCTGCAGTTCGCCCGCCGAAAGCACGTGCGCCAGACCGCTGGCCGCGGCCGAGAGCAGCGCCTCGATATCGGGGGTGTCGACATCCTCCGTCAACTGCCGGATCCGGAACAGCCGCCAGGCGTCGAGAAGGAGCCCGCCGATGCCCAGCGTGTCCGCGGTCGTCCAGTCGCGGCCGCGGCACATGTCTGCGTAGAGACCGGCCTGGCGGTCGAGGGCGCGCGCAACGGATGCATCGCAATGGGCCGAGGCGCGCAGGCAAAGGCTCGTGACCCAGCCGTCGAGCGGATCGTGGTGACCCATGCTGGCCACCTGGGCCCGGTCGAGGTCCACGCTCGTCTTCCAGACCATTCGATGGCGGCCGGTCGCCGGGTCGGTCACCACGAATGCACGGCTCGCGGCCTCGGACAGTTCCACGGCCCAGCGGTGGTATCGCGCCTCGCCGGTCGCCTCGGCCACGCGCAGCAAAGCCTGCATCCAGCGCGTCAGGTAATGGAAGTACTGCCCGTCGCGCTCCCACTCCTCGCGCGGGTGCGGCGGCTCGCCGGGCGGACGCTCGAGGCCGGCCTTGCCGATGCGCAGTCCGTGGGCGGTGGGATGCCGTCGATGGCTCGACTCGTCGACGCCGCCGAGCCAGCCCTCCCTGGGATCGTCGTCCGCGTAGCTTCCGAGCACCTCGTGGACCTGATCGACGAGCGCCAGCGCGAGATCGAGATGGCGGCCGGGACTTCCGGCTTCGCGTATCCGGCGATCCAGCTCCAGGTAATTGCAGACGGCGAAAGCATCGGTCCAGAGATAGCGGCGCGGATTCGCCGGGCCGAGCAGACCCGTCCGCTCGGCGAACGCCTGCATGGTTTCCCGCGCGAATTCGGTCGCTTCTTCGTTCCGGATTCCTGGCTCCCCGGTCCCTGCGACCGGTTACGGAATTTTCGTTCCATTCATCCTGCCCGACCGACCCCGCCCGATGCAAGCCGGATCCGGACTCGGCAGGGACGGCGGGGAGCGATGTGGTATTTTCCGGATTCGCGTCCGGCTCGAACCGGGGCGTGACAAGCGGAGATCGCCATGGCGACGCAGGTCTACCTGGAAGCGAGTACGGGTCGCGGCCGACCGGCCCGACGCTTCGACATCGAGACCTCTCCGGCCCTGATCGGCCGGGGCACGGATTGCGCCGTGCAGATCAACGAGCCTTCGATCTCGCGAAACCATGCCGAACTGCGCCGCGGCCACGACGGCGAATGGCTGCTGGCCGACCTCGAAAGCACGAACGGGAGCTGGCTCAACGGCGAGCGGGTGGTCGAGCCCGTGGCGCTCAGGGACGGCGACGTCATCCACGTCGGCGACCAGGAGATGCGCTTCCGGACCGAGGACGTCGCCACGCGGGGCGGCCTCGACGAGCGCACGCAGATCGGCATCGAGGGCCTGCCGGGCGATTCGCGGATCCGCGTCAGGGAATTCCGCGAGCTGCTCGACGAGGAGCGTGTCGCCGGCTTCTGCCAGGCCGTGGTCACGCCGGACGGCAGGACGCATGCCTACGAACTGCTGGGCCGCGGCGACCATCCGGATCTCGACGCCAGCCCCGGACCGCTGTTCGCGCTGGCCGCTTCGCTGGGTGAATCCGTGCGCTTCAGCGAAATCCTGCGTCGTCGATGCTTCCGGGATGCGGCTCGCGCAGGAATCCGATGTCCACTGTTCTTCAACACCCACCCCGAAGAGAATCGCGACCCGGACCGGCTGCTGGCCGAACTCAGGACCCTGCGCAAGCGATACGGGGACCTCGAGCTCGTCTTCGAGGTCCACGAATCCGCCGTCACGGACCTCGATGCCATGGCATCGATCCGGGCGGAGTTGAAGCGTCTCGGGATCGGCCTGGCCTACGACGACTTCGGGGCCGGCCAGGCGCGACTACAGGAGCTCATCGAGGTGCCACCCGACGTGCTGAAGTTCGATCTTGCGCTCGTGGTGGGAATCGAGGACCCGGATTCCCCGAAACGCCGGATGCTGGCGGGCCTGAACTCGATGATCCAGGAACTCGGTATCCGGACGCTGGCCGAGGGGATCGAGACCGAGGCACAGGCCGATGCCTGCCGTGAACTCGGCATCGACCTGCTGCAGGGGTTCTACTTCAGCAGACCGCGGCCGATCGCCGAAGTCGGTTCCGACTGACCTTCAGGAAGCGTCGCGGCGGTTCGCGCGGGCCTCGCGCAGCCGCGCCAGCAGCTTCCGGGCGACCGGCTGCGCGGCGTCGCGCGCTTCGCGGTCGGCCGTCAGCGGCACGTATTCGAGGCGCTCGCGAACCAGCGGGCCGAGGTTGCGACGCTCGTGGACGTTCACGAGCCGGGCCTCGACCTGCGCGAGGCGCTGGATTTCCCTGCGTCCGACGTAGTTGAGTTCCCGCTCGCCGGTCGGCACGACATCGGCGAAGACGAGCAGGTCGGCACCGGCGTCGGACACGGCGGCGACGACGTCGGCCAGCGTGGGCGCGTCGGCGACGCCGAACATGAGCTGTTCGTCGAGCATCTCGATGGACTCGCGATTCAGGGCCGCCTCGAGCTCTTCCTCCAGGGGCACGGCCACGGCGGGATCGCCCACGGTCACGACGACGACGCGCGGAACGCGCGGCATGCCGCGCCGCTCGGGACGTGCAGGCGCGGTCGCCGCGGCGGCGATCGGCTGACCGCTGGCCTCCTCGGCGACCGGCCCGGCATCTACAACCGGATCGGCAACCGGCTCGGCCACCGATGCGGCCGCGGTCCGGGCTGTCGAGTCCGTGGCCGACGAGGTGCCTGCGTCGTCACCGGCGGTCGCGGCCACGGCCGTCTCCGAAGTGGTGTCGGCCGGCGTTGCATCGGAGCTGGCGGCGTCGCTGGCGACGGCGGCCGCCTCCTCGTCCACGTCGATGCGAAAGCCGCCGCTCGACGCCGCGGATTCGCTGGTCTGTTCAGCCTCATCGCTGTCGACGCCGGCGACGCGTTCGTCGGCTCCGGCCGGGTCGGCGACCGCACCGGCGATCGACCCGGAAGCCGGCTCGACCGCGTCGACCATCGTTGCCTCGCCACGCTGGTCGGTGGCAGCATCCGCCTCCACGGAATCGCTTCCTTCGGCCGCGGGTCCGGCATCGCCTTCATCGTCGGCAGCCGGAGCGGCCGGGGAGACCGTGGACGAATCGACGAGCGCCGCCACGGGCGTTTCCTCGATGCCGTCCGGCGCCGCCAGCCCCCAATCGGCCAGCAGGGCTCGTCCGGTGTCGGTGTAGAACAGCGTCCCGCCGACCGCTGCGGCAACCACGACGAGCGCGAGCAGCGCCGCTGCAGCCACGAGCTTGCCGCGCCCCGATCGCCGCTCGGGGCGCTCGGGCGAGTCGAATTCGACGGCCTCGGTGGCCACCGCGCCGGAAGACGCACCTTCGCCACCGGCCTCCCCTTCGCCGGAGCCCGTCGAACCGTCGCCGGAACCCGTCCCGTCTCCGCCACCGGAGGCCATGGACCGTTCGCCCGTCTCCACGACGCGCGTCGGCGCCGTGGCCAGCGTTTCCGACCGCGAGGCCGACTTCTTGATCGGGGCCGTTTCGAGCTTCGCGTCCCGTGCATAGCGCGGCACGCGTCCCGCCGTGTAGTCCTCGAGATCGCTGATCAGTTCGTTGCAGTGCTGGTAGCGCAGCTTCGGGCGCTTGGCGATCATCTTCGCCAGGATCTTCTTGAGATTGTCGTCGACGTCGGGGTTCAGTTCCTTGATGTCCGGAATGTTCGCCTCGACGACCTTGGTCATGAGTTCGAAGGGGCTGTCGGACTTGAACGGCGTGTCGCCGGTCAGCATCTCGAACAGCACGACGCCGAGCGAGAAGATGTCGGATCGGCCGTCCACGTCCTGCGACAGGCAGACCTCGGGCGAGAGATACGAGGGCGTGCCCAGGCCGATGCCCGTGGTCGTCAGCCGCGTGTTGGTGTCGTCGTCCATCCGCGCGATGCCGAAATCGACGACCTTCACGCCGCCGTAGCGCGTCAGCATGATGTTCTCGGGCTTGATGTCGCGGTGGACGACGCCCTTGTCGTGCGCGGCGGCGAGGCCGTTGGCCACCTCCTTGAGGATCTGCACGGCCCGCATGGGCTGCATCTTCTTCTCGCGCTGGATGAGCGCCTTCAGCGATTCGCCCTCGACGTACTCCATGGCGAAGTACGGCTGGTCCTCGTGGCGATCTACGCGGAAGACCTGCACGAGGTTCGGGTGATTCAGGTCGGCCACGGCCCGGGCCTCGCGCATGAAGCGCTCGGCCACGGTGTCGTTGTCGGTCAGCTGGCTGCCGAGCATCTTGATGGCGACGTAGCGCTGCAGGCTTTCCTCGCGCGCCTTGTAGACGACGCCCATGCCGCCGCGACCCAGCTCGGAGATGATCTCGTAGTTGCCGATCTGCTTTGCCATTCGAACCTCCCGTCGTCCGACCCGGAGCATGCATCGCCCGGGCCGATTTTTCATTCTACGTCGTTCGTTCTACGGATTCGACCGCCGATCCGCGACGCCCGGATCGGCATGCGGGCTGCGCCGGTCCCTCCAGCCACCCCACTGCATTCCCACGGTTCCAGCATCGCCGATCGGCACTGAACATGCACTGAACGATATCGGGTCCGCGGGGGAGTGAATTCCGGGCGGAGGAAAGCGGCTATGCTAGCCGTTCGCCATACGGCCGAGTACGGAGCATGACCTCGCTGGATCACCCCGACTTCGAACACGATTCCTGCGGATTCGGGCTGATCGCGAGATTGGACGGAACGCCGGAGCATCGCACCGTCTCCGACGCGATCCTCGCGCTCGAGCGGCTGACCCACCGCGGCGCCGTGGCCCCCGACGGCAAGACCGGTGACGGCTGCGGCCTGCTCATCGGCCTGCCCGAGGATTTCCTGCGCGAGGCCGCAGCGGAGGCCGGCATCGAGTTGACGCGACGATTCGCGGTCGGCTCGGTGTTTCTCGCCCGCGAACCGGCCCGGGCCGACTTCCAGAGGAAACGCATCGAGGAGCGGCTCAGGCAGCAGTCGCTCGAACCGGCCGGTTGGCGCCAGGTGCCGGTCGATCCCGACGCTCTCGGCGAGTCCGCGCGCGCGACGCTCCCGGTCATCGAGCAGCTGTTCGTCAACGGCGGCGACGCGCCGGGCGTCGATGCCTTCCAGCGCAGCCTCTACCTCGCGCGCCGCCTCGTGGAAACCGAGGAGGGCGACGACGGGCTCTACATCGCCAGCCTGTCGGCAACCACCCTGTCCTACAAGGGCATGGTGATGCCCGAACACCTCGCCCGGCTCTACCCCGACCTGGCCGACCCGCGCATGGCCTCGGCCGTGGCGCTGTTCCACCAGCGATTCTCGACGAACACGCTGCCGCGCTGGCGGCTGGCCCAGCCGTTCCGGATGCTGGCCCACAACGGGGAGATCAACACCATACGCGGCAACCGCAACTGGACGCGGGCCCGCCGCCACCTGCTCGCCTCGCCGGACCTCGAGGCGCTGGCCGAGATCGATCCCCCGGTCTCGATGTCGGGCTCGGATTCGTCCTCGCTCGACAACATGCTGGAGTTGCTCGTCGCCGGCGGCATGCCGCTGCCCCAGGCGCTGCGCATCCTCGTCCCGCCGGCCTGGCAGACCGCCGACAACCTCGATGCCGACCTGCGCGCCTTCCACGAGTTCTTCGCCTTCCACCAGGAAGCCTGGGACGGTCCGGCGGGACTCGTCATGACCGATGGACGCTGGGTGGTCTGCGGGCTGGACCGCAACGGCCTGCGCCCGGCGCGCTGGACGCGCACGCGCGACGGCCGGCTCATCGTGGCCTCCGAGGCCGGCGTCCTCGACGTGCCCGTCGACGAGGTCGCCGAGCGCGGACGTCTCGGACCCGGCGAGCTGCTGGCCCTGGACCTCGAGCGCGGCAGGCTCGTCGACGGCGACACCATCGACGATGAACTCAAGCGACTGCATCCCTGGCAGCAATGGCTCAAGGACGGCGTGCGCTACCTCGACTCCGAGCTCGTCGATGTGCACATGGCCGCGGAACCCTTCGACCGCGACACGCTGGCGACCTACCAGAAGATGTTCAACCTCTCGCGCGAGGAGCGGCGCGAGGTCATCCGCGTGCTCGCCGAGACCCAGTCCGAGGCCATCGGATCGATGGGCGACGATACGCCGATGCCGGCGCTGTCCACGCGCATCCGGTCGCTCTACGACTGCTGCCGACAGCAGTTCGCGCAGGTCACGAATCCGCCCATCGACAGCCTGCGCGAACGCGTGGTCATGTCGCTGGAGACGGGGCTGGGCAGGAAAGGCAACGTGTTCCGGCCCAGCGCCGCCATGGCCGAACGCGTCGTCCTCAACTCGCCGGTTCTCTCTCAACGCAAACTTCGCCAGCTCGTCAACACGCCGCAGTTCGGCCTCGAATCCGAACTGCTGGACCTGAACGTGGAAGCCGACCAGCCGCTCGAGGCGGCGATCGATGCGCTGTGCGCACGGGCCTCGCGGGCCGTCGACGAGGGCAAGCAGCTGCTGATCCTGTCGGACCGCTATCTCGTCGAGGGACGGATCCCGATCCATGCGCTGCTGGCCACGGGTGCCGTCCACCATCACCTGCTCGAGACCGGCCAGCGGCCGGCGTGCAACCTCATCGTCGAGACCGGCACGGCCCGCGACCCGCACCACTTCGCCTGCCTGATCGGGTTCGGCGCCACGGCCGTGTATCCCTACCTCGTCTACCAGACGCTGCACGCCATGGCGAGCGAGGGCGAGATCGAGACCCGCACCCACGAAGCCATGCAACTCGGCCGTGCCTACCGCCGCGGGATTCGCAAGGGCCTGTTCAAGATCATCTCGAAGATGGGCATCTCGACGATCGGCTCCTACCGTGGCGCGCAGCTGTTCGAGCTCGTCGGCCTGGCCGACCCGGTGGTGCGCCGCTGCTTTCCGGGCGCGATCAGCCGGATCCAGGGCGCCGGCTTCGACGACCTGCACCGCGACCAGCGGTCTCTGGCGCGGTGGGCCTGGAACCGGCAGGTCCCGATCGAGCACGGCGGGCTGTTCCGGTACGTCCACGGCGGCGAATACCACGCCTACAACCCCGAGGTCGTCACCGCGCTGCGCGCCGCCGCACGCAGCGGCAGCTGGACCGACTACCAGCGCTTCGCGCGCCAGGTCAACGATCGCGACCCCGCATTCCTGCGCGACCTGCTGCGAATCCGCCCGGATCGCGAGCCGATTCCCGTCGAGGAGGTCGAGCCCGAGGCCGACATCCTGGCGCGTTTCGATTCGGCGGGAATGAGCCTGGGCGCGCTCTCGCCCGAGGCGCACGAGGCGCTGGCCGTGGCCATGAATCGCATCGGGGCGCGCTCGAATTCCGGCGAGGGCGGCGAGGACCCGGCCCGCTACGGCACCGAGAAGTCCTCGAAGATCAAGCAGGTCGCCTCGGGACGCTTCGGCGTCACCGCGCATTACCTGACCAGCGCCGAGGTCATCCAGATCAAGATCGCACAGGGCGCGAAGCCCGGCGAAGGCGGCCAGCTGCCGGGCCACAAGGTCGACGGGCTGATCGCCCGGCTGCGTTTCGCCACGCCCGGCGTCGGGCTGATCTCCCCGCCGCCGCACCACGACATCTATTCCATCGAGGATCTCGCGCAGTTGATCTACGACCTCAAGCAGGTCAATCCCGATGCGCTCGTCTCGGTCAAGCTCGTCGCCGAGCCCGGCGTCGGCACGATCGCCGCCGGCGTGGTCAAGGGCTACGCGGACCTCATCACGATCTCGGGCTACGACGGCGGCACGGGTGCCAGCCCGATGACCTCCGTGAAGTACGCCGGCGCGCCCTGGGAAACCGGCCTCAGCGAGGTGCGCCAGGTGCTCATGCGCAACGGCCTGCGGCACTGGGTGCGCCTCCAGGCGGACGGCGGCCTGAAGACGGGCGTGGACGTCGTCAAGGCCGCGATCCTCGGCGCCGAGAGTTTCGGCTTCGGCACCGCCCCCATGATCGCGCTGGGCTGCAAGTACCTGCGCATCTGCCACCTCAACAACTGCGCGACGGGTGTCGCCACCCAGAACCGCACGCTGCGCGACGAGCACTTCCACGGACTGCCCGACATGGTCGTCCACTATTTCCGCGGCGTCGCGCGCGAAGTGCGCGAACTGCTGGCCTCCATGGGCGCACGGCGCCTCGACGAGGTGATCGGCCGCACCGATCTGCTCGAACCCGGCCCCGGACTGACTCCGCGCCACGCCCGGCTCGACCTCACGCCGCTGCTGGAACGGGGCCACGGCGGAGAGCGCTTCTGCACCGTCGACCGCAATCCTCCGCACGACACGGGGCGTCTGGCCGGCGAGGTGCAGCAACGCTGCGATGCATTCATCGAGCGCGGCCGGGGAGAAGCGCTGGAGTTCGGAATCTGCAACCGGGACCGCTCGATCGGCGCGCGGCTGTCCGGTGCCATCGCCCGCCGCCACGGGGCCGACGGCCTGCCCGGCGACCCGATCGAACTGCGTCTGCGCGGCACCGCCGGCCAGAGCCTCGGCGCCTTCAACGTCCGCGGCCTGCAGATCCTGCTCGAGGGCGAGGCCAACGACTACGTCGGCAAGAGCATGTCGGGCGGCCGGATCGTGCTGCGCCCGCCCGCGGCCTGCCGCTTCGAGCCGCGCACCACGCCGATCATGGGCAATACCTGTCTATACGGCGCGACCGGCGGCGAGCTGTTCGCGCGCGGCACGGCCGGGGAACGATTCATGGTGCGCAACTCCGGTGCCGTGGCCGTCGTCGAGGGTGCCGGCGACCATGCCTGCGAATACATGACCGGCGGCGTGGCCGTGATCCTGGGCAGGACGGGCATCAACTTCGGCGCCGGCATGACGGGCGGCTTCGCCTACGTGCTGGACCTCGACCGCGGATTCGTCGACCGGTACAACCACGAGCTCATCGACATCCGGCACATCGCGCCGGAGCAGATGGAGAGCCACGTGCACCACCTGCGCGGACTGATCCAGCGCCATGCCGACCTGACCGGCAGCGACTGGGCCGCGCACCTCATCGACGATTTCCGGCGCATGCTGCCGAAGTTCTGGCTCGTCAAGCCCAAGGCGGCCGAACTCGACGAGCTGATCTCCAGCCTGCGGGAAGCCGCATGATGCGCCCCTCGCCGCTGCACTTCCTCGAGACGCCTCGCCGCGAGCCGGAGGAAACCGCGGTCAGGATCCGCGTGCGCGACTGGAACGAGATCCAGGGCGGTTACGCCGCCGAATCGGCGGCAGACCAGTCCGCGCGCTGCATCGACTGCGGCAATCCCTACTGCGAATGGGAATGCCCGGTGCACAACTACATCCCCGACTGGTTGCGGCTGGTTCGCCAGGGCCGGCTGTTCGAGGCCGCCGAACTCTCGCACCGGACGAACTCGCTGCCCGAGATCTGCGGTCGCATCTGCCCGCAGGATCGGCTCTGCGAAGGCGCCTGCACGCTCAACGACGGGCTCGGCGCGGTGACCATCGGCTCGATCGAGAAGTACATCAGCGACGAGGCCATCCGCCAGGGCTGGCGCCCGGACCTGTCGGCCGTTCGACCGACGGGCAGGCGCGTGGCCGTCGTGGGCGCCGGACCGGCCGGCCTGTCGTGCGCCGACGTCCTCGCACGCCACGGGATCGAGGCCACGGTGTTCGACCGCAACACGCGCATCGGCGGACTGCTGACCTGGGGCATCCCGCCGTTCAAGCTCGAAAAGGAGGTCGTCGAGACCCGGCGCGAACTGCTTGAGGGCATGGGCGTGCGATTCCGCCTGGGCTGCGAGGTCGGCAAGGACATCGAGGTCGAGCAACTGCTGGAGGAATTCGATGCGGTGTTCCTCGGCCTGGGCACGTACCGGGCCGTGACCGGCGGGCTGCCCGGAGAGGACCGGTCCGGCGTCGTCGAGTCGCTGCCGTTCCTGATCGGCAACGTCCACCGCGTGCTCGGCACGCAGGATCCGTCGTT
Organism: Wenzhouxiangellaceae bacterium; assembly: GCA_033722095.1. Lineage (GTDB taxonomy): Bacteria > Pseudomonadota > Gammaproteobacteria > Xanthomonadales > Wenzhouxiangellaceae. The sequence goes on from JAWVZQ010000001.1 coordinate 21,244, forward strand.
CCCCTACATCGACGTACGCGGCAAGCGCGTCGTCGTGCTCGGCGGCGGCGACACGGCCATGGACTGCGTGCGCACGTCCATCCGCCAGGGGGCCTTCTCGGTGACCTGCGTCTACCGCCGCGACGAAGCCAATATGCCGGGCAGCCGCAAGGAAGTCCGCAACGCGCGCGAGGAAGGCGTGGAGTTCCTGTTCAATCGCCAGCCCATCGCGCTGACCGGCGAGGACGGCGTCGAGAGCGTGCGCGTGGTCGAGACGCGGCTCGGCGAACCCGACGCCGGCGGCCGACGCCGGCCCGAACTCGTCGCCGGCAGCGAACAGTCGCTGCCGGCCGACATCGTCATCGTGGCGTTCGGATTCCGCCCCGACCCGCCGGACTGGATGACGCAGCTCGGCATCTCGCTGCACGACGACGGCCGCGTGCGCGTGGCCGGCCCGGATCGCCTGCCGTTCCAGACCGGGCACGACCGCGTGTTCGCAGGCGGCGACATGGTCCGTGGCGCCGACCTCGTGGTCACGGCCGTCTTCGAGGGCCGCGAGGCCGCGAAGGCGATTGCCAGCCACCTGCAGCGAGGCGGCCCGGCGGACTGACAACGCTGACATAATGGGGCGCGACCAGTTCAAGGTGTATACTTGTGATGTTGGTCGCAAACCTGGCCGGAACTCGTGATGAGTTCCTCAGAAGACCGCCAAGGCGACCCGTGAATGGAACAGTACCGCCCACGCTTTCAGCAATGGCTGTACGAACTCCGGAGAAGGCACGTCTTTCGTGTCCTCGGCGGGTACGTGGTCGCATTCTGGGTCCTTCTCCAGGTCGCCGACATCATCCTTCCCGCCGTCAACGCGCCGGCCTGGAGCATGACGGTGCTGATCGCCGCCGGGCTGCTCGGCGTGCCCGTCGCGGCCGTTGCCAGCTACATCTGGGACCTCACACCGGAAGGCATACAGCGGACCGATGACCACGACATCGATGCGCCGGTCCCCGAACTGCACCTGGCCCCGCGCTGGATCGACTACGTCATCATCGCCGCCCTGCTCGTCGTGCTGGCGATCGTCCTGCTGCGGCCCGATCCACCGCGAACCGGCGCCGTCGGCCAGAGCGTGGCGGTGCTTCCGTTCCGGGATCTCAGCCCGAGCCAGGACAGCCGCTACCTGGCCGACGGCCTGGCCGAGTCCATCATGGACCGCCTGGCACGTGTACCCGGCGTCGTCGTCAGCGCCCGGACTTCGGCGTTCTCGTACCGCGACACCGACCTGGATGCCCGCACGGTCGCGCAGGAGCTCGGCGTGGACACGCTGCTCGAGGGCAGCGTCCAGAAGGCCGGAGAGCGGCTGCGCGTGACCGCTCGACTCGTGGACGGCGCCTCGGGCCGCCAGGTCTGGGGCGATCACTTCGATACGCGCGTCGAGGAAGTCTTCGAGATCCAGGACCGCATCGCCGAGTCGATCACGAGCATGATGCAGGTGCAGGTGGGCAGCAGCGCCGAGACGGGCCTCGAGACCGACGATGCCGAAGCCTACGATCGATATCTGCGCGGGCGCAGCCTGCTGCGCCAGCGCGAGGACCTCGAGCAGATCGAAGCCGCGCTCGACCATTTCGAATCCGCACTGGAAGTCGATCCCGGCTTCGCGCTCGCCGCAGCCGGACGCTGCAGCGCGATGTGGGAGCGCTACGAGCGCGTTCGCAGACTGGAGTACGCCGAGGCGGCGCTGGACTACTGCCGCGTCGTAGAAAGCAAGCACGGCCGCCGGGCGGAGACGCAGATCGCGATGGCCAACCTTCGTCTCGGCACCGGTCAACCCCGCCTGGCCCGCGATGCCTTCCGGGAGGCACTCACCCGCGACCCGCACAACGCAGAGGCCCATGCCGGGCTGGCCGCGGCCCTGCGCGACCTCGGCGATCTGCCCGCCGCCGCCGAGGAACTCCGCGTCGCGATCAGTCTCGACCCGGCCTACTGGCGGCACCGCTGGCAGCTCGGCGTCGTCCACTTCCTCTCGGGACGCCACGACGAGGCCATCGCCGCGCTGGGCGAGGCGATCCGACTGAATCCCGAAGCCTCCGACCCCTTCGTCGCGCTCGGCGGCGTGCGTTTCATGCGCGGCGAATTCCTGCCGGCTGCCGATGCATTCGAAAAGGCGATCCGCATCGATCCCAACGATGCGCGCGCCTTTTCCAATGCCGGCACCACGTACTTCTATCTCGGTGAACTCAGTCGCGCCGAGGCGATGTTCCGTCGCGCCACGGAACTGGTCGCGGCCGATTCGCGATGGACGGGTTTCCTGGCCTGGGCGATCCGGCTGCAGCCCGACCGCGACGGCGATGCCGAACCCTGGCACCGAGCGACGATCCGGACGTCCACCGAACGCCTGGCCATCAACGAGAACGACGACGAGGCGCGTGCCGCGCTGGCCGTGCATCTCGCCGCGCTGGACTTCCAGACCGCCGCACGCGGCGCGCTTTCCAGCCTGCCCGCCATCGAGGAGCTCGCCGTCAACGCGATGATGATGGCCGGCTTCGCGCATTTCTATCTCGACGAACCCGAGCAGGCGGCCGCGATCTTCGAGACCGCGCTGGCGCGCGGTCTGCCGCCCTTCATGCTCTATCGCGACCCGCGCCTCAGGGACGCCTGGTCGCACCCCGCGTTCGCCCGGCTGCAGCAGCAGGTCCCGGCGCTGGCGCCCACATCCCCGACGGAAGGAGTACAACAATGAACAACCCGTTGATCGCAGACACCGCCCGCATTGCGTTTCCCCTGCTGGCGGCCGCCATGCTGGTCTCGGCCTCCGAACCCGCTCGCGCTGCCTGCCAGCCGGGCTGCCTGATCGAGATCCACGTTCCCGGCGATCCCCAACGCCCGCCGGAGGCGCAACCGTCCACCGTGCGCGCGCAGCCCGGCGACGTCATCGACTTCGATGCCGATCGCGGCGTCGTGGTCGAGTTTCCCGAAGACACCCCGTTCGTCGGCGCCGGCGGGCAGCCCGTCCACGTGTTCACCGTCAACGGCCAGCGGCCGATGACCATCCGCGACGATGTCGCCGTCTGCCGGGAAGAGCCCGGCTGCAAGTACATCGTTCGCGATCCGTCCGACCCGGGCCGGCCGCCGCTGGATCCCTACATCATCGTCTACTGACCCCTGATGGTCGCAGCCGGACTCCGACCCCGGTCCGCCCGCGATGACTACACCTCTTCCCCCACGAACGAAGGAGCCTCCCCATGAACGCACTTCGAATCGCAATGCTGATCACCGCATCCTCGCTCGCTCTGACGGGCTGCAAGACCATCGGGCTGGCCAAGCCGTTCACGAGTTGCACGGCGGATTGCACGGTCGGCATCGACCTTCCGGCCTCGAACGGAATGCCGCAGCAGCCCAATGCGACCATCCGCGTCAAGCCCGGCGTGAACGTCGAGTTCGATGTCTCCGGCGGTGGCGGCCAGGCCTGGATCGTCTTCACCGGCGACACGCCGTTCGTCGACAACGCCGGCAACCCCGTCTACACGACCCGGTCCGGCGCGGCGAACGCACTGAAGGTGCGCAGCGACGGCCGGTCCTGCACGAAGGTGCCCGGTTGCAAGTACCTCGTGTTCGATCCCAACGACGCGAAACGCCCGGTCCTGGACCCGTACATCATCATCTACTGAGTATCGGGGAACGACGCCGGCCGGCCCGGCCGGTCCGGCGTCATCGACCGCGGTAGTGATCGACCTCGTCGTCGGCCAGGGCCGCGTTCTCGAACTGCACTTCCAACGTGAAGATCATGCGCAGGTCGGAGCGGCGGCGGCCGGTCTGCTGATCGACGGGCCAGGCGTACTCGGGCTGGATCTCGTAGAACAGCCAGCTTCGAAGGAACGATCGTCGGAACCGGAAGTTGACGAAATATTCCTCGGCATCGAAGCCGGGGCGGGAAAACCCGAAGGCACCGATCTCGCTGCGGATCGCGGTCTCCCGATTCAGCTGCCGGAATCCGATCAGCCCGGTGCGCCAGTCCATGCCGTCGATGTTCTCCGCCCAGGTTCCGCGCGCCGTCAGGCGCACCAGCGCGAGTCGGCTCGGCAACCACTCCCAGTCGGCGCGCGACGTGGTGCCGTAGCCGTCGTCGCGTTCCCAGAACACCGTCTGCGTCAGGCGCGCCAGGGTCTTGTCGGTCAGTCCCCGCGTGTGCCGCGCGCGACCCTGGACACGCGGATTGAGCCCGTCCGAGGCGACCTTCACGGTGCCGTCCACGTCGAACTGCGTGCGTCCCATCTCCGAGAGCAGGAAGCGAAGCCCGAGTCGGGTCTTGTCATCGCCGGGGCCCCGGCGCTCACCGAGGTCGGCCTCGCCGTCGCCGCCGTCGTCGCGGCTCACGAGCAGACGGACCCGGTCCGAGATTCGCGGCAGCGAGATGTTGGCCGATACCGAGATCTCGTGGCCGAAGTCCTCGGTCTGGTCCCAGCGAACCGAATTGCGGACGCGGAAGAAACTGCCGACCGGCGTCTCTTCGTCGGCGCGCTCGCCACCGAAGAACCCATCGAACCAGGCCGCGGGCTCGCAGAGGCGCTCGCTGAGATAGGAGTGGGTACGGTCCAGCCAGCTTTCGGGGCGCCCCTGCTCGTCGCGGCAGGACTCCCGGATCACTTCGCGCACCAGGTCCTCGCGATGGTCTTCCGCGGCCTCCTCGGACACGGATTCGCTCGCCGCGTCCCGAGACGCGGAAGGGGGTTCATCGGCCGCGCCCGCCGGGGGGATGACGGCCAGGGCCAGCAACAGGCAGGCGAAGCGGTTCACGCCACTAGGATAGCGCGAAGCCGGCGCTGCGGGCGCGCGCCGCCGGGCGGCGCGCGACACGACGATCAGAGGGCGGGATCCTCGAAGTCGTCGGTAAACACCATGTCCGGAGAAATGCGCCCGATGACGAGAATGGCGTTGTCTTCCTTGGCCACCACGTAGACGTGTCGGTCGTCGCCGCTGGCGACGGCGTCGGTCGGGCCGGCCATGGTAAGAATTTCGCCCTGGTCATCGAACAGCGTCTGGCGCAGGCGCAACGAGCCGACCGGAAGGCCGTCTGCGTTGCCGGGCTGCATGCGCTCGAAGATCGACAGGCTGTGGTCGCCGAATCCGGCCACGAAGACGCCGAGTCCGTCGGGCGCCAGCGCCAGGCCCTGCACGCCCTGGAGGCCCGGCACGCCGCCGGCGACATCGTGGGTGACCACGGTCCGCTGGGTCAGCGTCCCGTCGCCGGCGCGATCGAACAGCACCACGGCGTTCTCGTCCTCGCTGGATACGTAGAGGTGCTCACCGGCGTCGCTGATCTCGATGGCATAGGCGCCGTTCAGGGCCGTGATGCCGTCGATGCCGTCACGATAGGCTGTCTGGTAGCTGAGTGCGCCGAACGACGCCGAGGTGTCATCGGTATCGCGGCCGAACACCTGCACGGCGTCCCCGAACCGCGAAGCGACGTAGAGCTGGTCTCCGGCCGGCGAGAGCGCGAGCCCGGCCGGTCGGCCCATGGCCTCCACCGTTCCGCCTGCATCGTCGGGGTCGTCGACGTCGCTGAACTCGGCCTCGATGAACTGCAGCGCGCCCGATGATCCGTCGCGCTGGAATACCGCGACGGCATTGTCGTCGGCGCCGGCGGCGTAGAGATGGGCACCGTCCTCGCTGAGCAGCAGGCTGCGGACGCCGGTCAGGCCGGCGTTCGGCTCGGCTGCGCCGGTGCTCGTCGCGCCCTGGGCCTGGTTCTGCAGGAAGGTCAACGAGCCGTCGCCGGGATTTCTCGAGAGCACGACGATGGCGTCCGAGCGCTCTGCCGCGACGTAGACGTGCAACCCGTCGGCGCTGATCGCGATGTCGATCGGACCTTCCATCAGGGCCGTCTCGAAGCCGGGGGAATTGATGTCGTAGACCGAGCGGAACGTCAGCCGCCCGCTCGAGGAGGCCCGGTCGAACCGCACCAGGGCATTCAGCGAGTCGCTGGCCACGTAGGCGTGCGCGCCGTCCGGAGAAAGCGCCAGGGCCGTGGGGTCGGCCATGCCGACGACGCCGTCCTCGCCGTCGACGACGGCCTGCTCGGGGTTCGCTGCAGGCCGGAAGCGCGGATCGATGATCACGCCCAGCGCCTCGGTGTCGTCGAGCAGCAGATTGAACGGCGTGGCGAAACGCACCAGGAAGCTCTTCGGCGCGCTGGTCCCCGGCGACGGCAGCAGCGTGACGGGAATCTCCGCCGAGAGGTCGCCGGCGGCGATGGTCACCGTACCGCTTGCGTCCACGTAGTCGACGCCCGGCATCGCGTTCAGCGGTGCCAGGGACCAGTTCACGCGGGCCTCGAAGTCGCTGTTCTTCGACAAGCGCGGCTCGAAGCGCAGGATGGCCGTCTGCCCGTCGGGAGGCTCCAGCGCGGCCGCGTCGGAGGCCAGCAGCGTCGGGACGTCATCGTCGTCGATGATCGTCAGCTGCGCGGCGGGGCGCGACGGCACGCCGCCCAGGATTCCGTTGACGTCGAGCTGGGCGGTCTCGGTACCCTCGATGATGGTGTCGCCGCAGACGAGCACCGTGACGGTCCCGCTCTGCTGGCCCTGCGGAATCACGAGCGTGGCCGAATCGGAAACGTAGTCGACGCCCGGGCCGCATGAACCGGCCCCCACGGCCGTGCCATCGCTCAGCGACCAGAAGATCTCGACGTCGCGATCGGCGGTGGTGTTCATGTCGAACGTGAACGTGGCCGCCGTGGTGCCGGCGTTGCCCTCGAAGACCTCGACGTCGTTGAACGACACGGCAGGCCCGGTCCCGAGGTTCTGCGGATCGAGGTCGAGCCGGACGGCCCGGCCCTCGAGGCCGACCGTCGTCTCACCGGCCAGTTCGTCGGCGATGTAGACCACGACCGGATCACCGGGGCGCGCCCGGCCCGGCGGACGCGGTTCGACCGAGTCCATCGGGATCCTGAGCGCGTACTGATCGCCGAGCCGCCCGCTGCTGCCCAGTTCGTAGCGCGCGATGACTTCCCCGGTGGCGAGCAGGCGGGCCTCGATGACCTGCCCGTCGGCAACCGGATTGCCGAACAGCGTGGCGTTGCCGTAGAGAACGTGGTCCGGCGCGTCGATCCTGGCGTCGACGCCACCCGCGACCATGAAGCCCACCAGTGCCAGTGCGATTCGTTTCATGATCACAGCCCCGAGTAAGCGTAGGTCTTGAAGAAGATCAGGATGTCGTCGACGCCCTGGCCGTCACGGCTGCTTCCGTCGGGAAGCAGCTCGCCGTGGATGAACGTGTCGAGCCCGTCGTTCGGATCGTTGAGGAACGTTCCGCCCGGGATGATCATCACCCACTTGGTGTTCCACACCGAGCGACCGATCAGGCGGCTGTCGGCCGTGACCTGGGTGTCGTCGAAGGGCTCGGTCAGATGGAAGGCGCGGAAGCGTCCATATCTACGGATCTCGGAAAGCGTGCCCGACAGGGTGTCGCCGGCAGGGAACCAGTCGAAGCGTTCCAGGTCCTCGCTGTTGAGCGGGAACGGCACCGGCATGACCTGCTCGACGACCTGCCATTCACGCGTCCGGAAGTCGAAGGCGTCGGGCGTGCGCAGCACGTCGTTGCCGACCGGGATCAGGTAGATCCTCGGGTCGTCGGCCAGCGGCAGGTTGGCGTAGTTGCCGAACCACGATCCGACCGAGCGCACGCGCGTGGAAAACTGGCTGGAGTCGTAGCTCGAGTCGCCCGGACCCAGTTCCCAGCCGAAGAAGTTCAACCCGAAGGTCACGTTGGTCGGGAACTCGATGACCAGACCGGGCTGCGGACCGGCCGACTCGGGCGCGAACGGCCGTGCGAAGCGGCGGAAGTTGCCGTAGTTCCAGAGGTCGTCGACGCGCATTTCCTCGAGCTTGGCGCGCCATTCCGCATCGCCTTCCGGTCCGGGCGGAATCCGGAACAGTTCCTCGCGCAGCGAGAAGCGATTGGTTTCGACCTGCGGGTTGTTGAAGCCCATCTGGCCCTTGAGCACGTCGAAGTTCAGCCTCAACTGGGCGAGCTTGCTGGCCAGTCCCGGCGAGCCGGGCTGCGGCAGGCCACCGATGACCTGGCCGAGGCTGCGCTCGCGGACGATGTCGGTCAGGAAGGCCTGGCCGGCCTGGTCGTCGGTACCGAGCAGGTTCGTGTCGTAGTCGTAGGCCGCCGCGGCCAGGTAGGCGTAGCGTGATGCCAGGTCGAAGGCGGCGCGGTACTTCTGCAACGCGTCATTGCGGAAGATGCGGAATGCCATGTCCTGGTACCGGTATTCCTGCACGGCTGCGGCACCGTTCTTGCGGAACGACTTCAATCGCTCCATCGTCCTCAGGCCGCGGGCCAGCGTCGCCTTGTAGTCGTTGACGTGCTGCTTGATGGCCTCGGCCTTGGCGAAGACCTCGGCGCGCAGGATCGGCTCCTCGCGCAGCATCTCGTCGATCTCGCCCTTGACGTTGAACAGGTTGAGTTCGGCGTCGTTGATGGCCGTGCGGATGCCCGAAGTCTGGGCGACGTCTTCCTTCGCCGCATCGGTGATGTTGGCGCCGATGTCGAGGCCGTCGGCCACCGAGTCGATGACGGCCTTGGCCACGCTGCCGCCCGTCTTGACGGCACAGCGCGCCGTCGAGGCGATGTCGCCGCCGGCGGCCAGGCCCGCGATCAGGCTCTTGGGCACGCACTCGACCGTGTCCTCGAAGGTGGTATCGATGATCTCGGCCGCGCGCCGCGCGACGATGGCGCTGTTCTTCATGACCTGGGTGGCGACCGTCAGGTCGCGCAGCTCGTTGCGCTGCTGGATCGTCACGTTCAGGTTGTCCTCCGCGGTCTGGAACGTGGCCTCGAGCTCATCGATCTTGGCCTCGATCTCCTGGCGCAGCCGGTCGTACTGGACCAGGCTCTTGCGCAGCGCGATGCGCGCCTGCAGCATGCTCTGCAGCAGTTGCTGCAACTGCCCGGGCGCGCGTCGCTGTCCCGTCCACGACATCGGCTTGGTGAACCAGAAGCCCAGGTCGGGCGACTCGATCGTCGTGTAGGTGACGTTGAGCAGGTTGTCGCCGGTCCCGTCCTCGGTCGTCAGGTCGCCGAGTGCACAACCGGCCGAGAACGGCTCGGAGCTGCAGGACTGCCCGTTGTCCCCGGTATGGTCCTCGCCCTGCGCGATCGGCGTCCAGTCGAAGAAGTTGATGCCGTTGGCCGTGGGCTTGTACTGGCCGTCGAAGCTGTTGACCTTGAACGCGGCTTCGCCGCCGGCCAGGTCCAGCCCGCCGTCGAAGTCGAAGGCGGTACCGGCAAGCGTCGGCACGTCGATGAGCATGTAGTTGTAGAGATCCGCACCGTCGTAGCCGGCCGGGTAGGTGCCGGCCGGGCCGATGTCGTCGGAATACGGCGTGCCGAAGATCTCGATGAGCTGGTTCGCGAAGTCGGTTTCCTGGGCGCGCGAGGCACGCTGCAGGTCCTCGACCTCGTTCTGGTTGCGCCGCATCTGGTTGCTGAGCTGGTTGGCGAAGTCCCAGACCTGTACGGCGTTGTTCAGCGCGCTCTCGGCGCGATCCAGCACCTGCTCGGTATTGGTCTTGTTGAAGCGATCGAGCTGGCTCGGATCCATGTCGAAGATCACGACGTTGTCGGCCAGTCCCAGCGGGTTCAGGCCCGCGTCGGCCTCGTCGACCTGCTCCTGGATGGCCGTGTACTGGGCACTGATCTCCTCGAGTTCGGTCACGGTGCCTCGCTCGACGCGCTCGATGCCCACGTGCGTGGGGTCGGGATCCTCGGAAGGCAGGATGGCATTGACGGTGACCCAGTCGAAGTAGGCGCCCATGCCGGCACGCGCACCCCACTCGGACAGGCCCCAGGCGCGGTCCTCGTCGGTGTCCTCGTAGCCCTGGAACTGGCCGTTCGGATCGGCGACGTACTCGTTGCGATACGTCAGATCGACGATCTCGGCGCCGGTCCGTGCCTTGGCGGCCGCGGTCTCGGCGAACTGCCGCTCGTCGAGGAAGTCGACGTTGATCGGCGCGCCGGCCACGAGGATGGACTCGATGCGCGGGTTCCAGCTGTAGAACTCCTCGTTGAGCAGGTTGTAGTAGATGTCCACGGCGGTCAGGTAGTGGCCCCATGCGTCGCCGTGACCCTGCGGGTAGAGGATCCGGGCATCGAACTCGTCGATGACGCCGTCGAAGTTCTGGTCGGAGATGTTGTAGCTCTGCTGGTAGGCCACCTCGCCGTCGCCGGTCGTGAAGTTCCAGAACAGCCGGTTGTAGACCGGTGCGCCGGCCACGCCGCCGAGCGTGCGGTCACGGCCGCGCAGCAGCGTCAGTTCTTCCTCGAGCACCGTGGCCATCTGGTTCTGGAAGTTGAAGATCGTCGGTGCCAGCGAGAAGTCGCCGCCGCTGGTCGTGATGCCGATCGTCGGATCCTGGGCGTCGGCGAAGGCCTCGTTGCCGAGCAGCGTGTAGAAGTCGACGATGCGCGAGGCCACGAGCAGGATGGCGTTGTTGGCGGGTCCGTAGTCGATCGGGGGCGTACCGCGGACCGAAAGTTCCAGCGCGCGCTTCATGACCGTCGAGTAGGCCTCGATGAGGCCCAGCTGGTTGATCACGTCCGGGTCGTTCGTCAGCGGAACCGGTCCTTCGAAGCGCTCGCCGAGCTGGACCAGCATGCTGGCGTAGTTGTTGGTCGCGGCCTGGGCGAAGTCCTGGACGCGAGCCTCGAACGGGTTCAGGCGCTTGATGACGCGCTTGACCCAGCCCTCGGCCAGCTGCGGCGAGGGATCGGCCGGAGTGGCCGTGGGATCGCCGGCGAACAGGCTCCAGTCGGTGCCGTTGCCGCAGGCCGGGAGGCCACGGTAGCGCGCGACGTACCAGTTGTCGGACAGGGTCTGGATGTTCGCGCCCTCGATGCTGATCTCGACGGCACCCTGCGGGCTCGGCGTCGGGAACTGGATCCAGCCGTTGAGCTGGCCCGTGGACGGATCGGGCAGCGGCAGCGGCGGGTTGCCGTCGACGTCGGGGTGGAAGAACCACTGGAATTCCAGGGCGTCCGGATTGCCGCCGAAGTCGCCGCTGTGGCGCAGGACGAGCTGCTCGTCGAAGATGTTGTCGGGTTCGATGACCTGGATCTGGCCCTGGTAGGTCTTGACGAGGACCGGGTCGTCGGGCGGCGGCGGCGCGACGAGGCAATCGATGCGGATGACCTGCAGGCTGACCGGCAGCGGGTTCAGGCTGGGATCGTTGTTGAATGCGATGGTCATGAAGCCATTGCCCTGCGACAGGCCGGCGGTGAGTGCCGGACGCACGCCGACGGCCTGGAACGGCTCGAGAATCCCGTCGTCGTTGCGGTCCTGCACCCCGATCAGCACGTCGTCGATCGTGACCGGGCGCGAGGCGTCACAGGTGCGGATGCGGTTCTCGCCGATCGAGGAGGACTCGCAGATCCGGTTGATGCCCTGCGGGTTGCGCGACTGGCGGAACAGGGCCTCGACGGCCTGGTCCCAGTCGCAACCGTCGGCGACCGTCTGGCAGGTCCCCGTGAAGGCGTTGGCGTTGCTGCCGTCACCGTCGTTGAGCTTCTTCAGTGCCACGCGATCGTTCTTCGACAGCACGTTGAGCAGCAGGAACGGCTCGCCGATGCCGGATTCGTCGAACACGCCGGTCAGGATCAGCCGCTGGTTCAGCGGGTCGTAGGCCAGCCGCTGGCGGACCGATGCCGGCAACTTGATGGTTCCGTCGGCCGACCCGAGGATCGCCTCCGTGCCGTCGGTCTGGAGTACGCTGGCGACCGTGCCGGGAATCTGTGCCAGCGCGACCGATCTCGGATTCAGCGGGTCGATGAGCTGGGCCAGCGTGTCGGACGGCAGCGGATCGTCCTGCGTGTCCTGGATCTCGTCGAACACGACCTCGACGGCTGCCTGGTTGAAGATGTCGGGCAGACCGCGCTTCGGCGTCAGCAGCGTCTCGCCGTTGACGAGCAGCGGCACGTCGCTGGGCCAGGTGATGTCGTAGCTGACGATGATGGGGTCCATCGTGGAACCCGACCCGCCCTCGGCCTCTGGCAGGCGCGCCAGCCAGGGCACGCAGGTGCCGGAGACGATGTCGTTGACGTCGTTGTTGTCGAGGTCGACCTGCCAGCCGGGCTGGGCGGGATAGTAGTAGCGCACGTCGCCGCTTCCGGCGGACTTGGCCCAGAGCTGGTTCTTGTAGTCCTGGAAGAACGGCGGAGGCGGCTGCTCGCCCACGGCCTGGCCGACGACGAAGGTCTGGGCGCAGCCCGGCAGCAGGCTGACGGGGTACGGCGGCGCAACGGTGGTCCCGGCCGTGCCGCTGAAGCGGAAATCGGTGAAACCGCCGCCGGTGGCTTCCACGGAGAAGACACGGAACTTCCATTCGAGGACGTTCTCGTCGAAGTACTTGATGAGCACGTAGGGATCCGACGCCGCGCCGGCGTCGCCGGCCAGCGCCGCGCCGAAGTCCGAACGCAGTGCGAACACGGCCTCGAACGGCGTGCCCGTGCTCGACGGCGCCATGAGCGCGTGTTCGTCGTTCGGGTTGTAGCCCGGCAGGTTCCGGTCGTTCTGGGTGTAGATCCGCGCCGACGGATAGACGAGCGGGTCGAGCGGCTCCTGGCCCAGGACCTCACCGCCCTGCTCGCTGGCGATGATGATGCGGTCCGGGTCCAGCGGCCAGAACGGCGCGTATCGGACGCCCTTCTCGGGCCAGTAGACGCCCTTCGACTTCGCGTGGTACCAGGCCACCACGAGTTCGCGGCCCTGGTCCTGCGAGCGCCCCGGGTTGATGCGGTTGACCGGGATGATCGCGCCCGTCCGCGCCGAGCGGCTGTAGGCGGCGTCGGGGCCGGCCCCGTCGTAGTAGGCCAGTTCGTTGGCCACGAAGCCGGTCCGCCCGAGTTCGTCGTGGTGCGGGTCGGTGATCTTCTGGCCGATCTCGACGGCCACATCGTCGGTGAACAGCGGGGTCGAGGTCGCCGGCAGCGTGCGGACGATCTCGACCTCGGTGCGGTACTGCAGCGGGTCGGGCTCGGGGCCGTTGACGTAGATCAGCGTGGCCGTGCCGCTGCGCGGCGCGGTGAAGATGCCCGAGTCCACGGTCGCGCCGCTCGAACCGGAATTCGGGTCGACGAGACCGAGCAGTCGCCAGCTTCCGGAAGCGGGTTCCGCCTCGACGGGCGCGTCGATGACATGGACCTGGTAACAGTCCGTCATCTGCGTGTCTTCGCAGGGCTGCGTCGGCCAACCGACTCCGCCCAGGCTGCTGATTCGATCGTCGTCCTGGAGATCGGCGCCCTGGACGCGCCAGCGGACCTCGATCTCGGCGAAGGGCTGCAACGGGATCAACCGTGCGTCGGCGCCGTCGACGGGCGCGGCCCAGGCGAAGATCTGCTCGCCGATCGCGTCGAAGGGCTGTCCCCCGACGCGGAAGTCGGGCTGGAAGGCCACGTCGTCGACCTTGGCGTTCGGCGGCGGCACCAGCGCCACGCCGGCCGTCCAGGATTTCTGCTCGAAGAACAGGCCGTCGACGCTGAGGCTGGCCACGAAGGCGTCGGTGCCGCCCAGCGCCGAGATCGAGGTGTTCTCGCCGAAGATGGCCACGTCGCTGAACGCGCCGGACACGTAGACGTTGGCCACGCCGTCGGTCGCGATCGCGGCGCCGGAATCGGCCCCGAAACCACCGCTGAACGCGGGAATGCCGTCGGTCTCGTCGAACTGTCCGCCACCCGTCGCCCAGCGCCCGTTGAGATCCCGGTCCCAGGACGCGATGAACACGTCGGTGCCGCCGGCCGCGGTCAGCGGCTCTCCGGCGACGGTCAGCGAGCCGGAAAACTCGCCGGTCACGTAGACGTTGTCGGAACCATCGACGGCCACGCCGCGGGCCACGCCGCCGCCGGGTCCGGCCGCTGCCATACAGCTCGCCGGTTCGCCGAGAGCGAGCCGTGCCACGTAGGCGCCCGCGGGTACGGCCGGACAGGGCGAGAAGGTCAGGGACTGCTGCGCCTCGCCGGCGATGAACATCGAGTTGCCGTCCGAACTCAGGGCGACGTCGTTGATGTCGAGGTTGCGCGGCAGCTGGGTCTGGGCGCGGATCAACGGAGCATCGGAGGTCAGGTTGCTGGCGCTGAAGACCATCGGGACCGACCGGCCCGTGCGCTCGATCGAGACATTGTCGAAGTGCCACCAGTCGTAGAAGATCGGGAACGTCGTGTTGAAGATCGTACGCTTGCCCGTCCCGTCGAAGCCCCGGCCGGCGAAGCGGAGCCGGAACCCGGAATGGAACGCACGCTGGTCGGTGATCGTGATCGCCGAAGCGTCCCTCAGGTCGAAATACTCGCCCTGTGCACCGCCGCCGGAGAACGTGTAGGCCGTGCGCCAGAACCCGTCGGATCCCAGCCACTGGATGTGCGTGTCGTCGCCGGAGTCGGGGTACTCCGAATAGATACCGAACATGTTGACCACGAAGAGGCCGAAGTCGACTCGCTCGTTGAACCCGCGCAGGGCCTCCAGGGACACGCGGATGCGCTGCGCGCTGCTCGTGTCGATGACCGGCGACGTGACGTCGACGTTGCGGCCGCGCAGCGCCAGGGCGTTGTTGCCCGTGAAGAAGCTGTAGTTGTAACTGGCCGAACCACCGTCGAAGGTGAAACTCACGTTCGACGAGGTATCCGTGACCGTGCCGTAGGCACTGTTGGAAGTCGTCCACGGCGAAAGCGAGTCGAAGTTCTCGCTCAGGACGACTCCGGTGCCGCCCTCGGCGAACTCGCCGACGATCCAGGCCTTGCCGTTGTGGATGCGGATCTGTTCGCCGGATTCGATGCCCGTGGCGCCTGCGCCCCGGTCGACGGCCCACAGCGCGTCGCCGGCGGACGAGTACCGGGCGATGAACAGATCGCGGCCATCGGGGCAGTTGCCGTTGTTCAGGTTCGGCACGGGATCGGTGCCCGAGTCCTGGAAGCTGGCCTCGCACTGGTAGCTGCCGACGGCCACGACGGAGTCGGGAATCGGAGGAATCTGCGAGCCGTCGCCGGGCAGCGTGTCCAGCGATGTGGTGCGGTCGACGAGTGCCCCGCCCATGCGCCGTGCCCAGCGCCACTGGCCGACGGCGTCGATGCGTGCGATATAGCCGTCGACCTGGCCGGCCGAGACCACGTCGCTGCCGCCGAAGGTCGCGATGTCCTGGAAGTCGCCGGCCAGGAAGACGTTGTCGCCGTCGTCGAGCGCCAGGTCGTGGACGCTGTCGTCGAACTGGCCACCGCCGCTGGCCACCCAGAGCAGCTCACCGGTCGCGGAGATGCGGGCCACGAAGACGTCGCGCTGGCCGTTGCTCTGCAGCGTGCCGACCGGCGTCTCGATGGTCCCCCGGAAGTGGCCGGTGACGAAGACGTCGCCGGTCACGGAGGTCTCCGAGGCGACGACCGTGTCGTCGTTCTGGCTGCCGAAGCCGAGCGGCCACTCGGCGCGCGCTTCGTCGACCGCGCCCAGTGCGAGCGAGAGACCGGCGGCGATCAGGACCTTTCTGGAATTCGTCGACATGGTTTCAGCCCCTACTGGTTCAACACCGGCACGTTCGAGACGCGCCGCATGCGAAACGATCCGGAAACGAAGATGGTGTTCTTGTGGAGCCCGGTCAGCGACTCCTCGAAGACGCCGCCGAGCAGCGTGCTGCCCCAGCCCGGCGGGTCGAGTTCCAGGGGATCGTCGACGGCGAAATCGAAACGCATCTCGCGGATGACCTGGAAGGCTTCCTGCTGGAAATTCAGGAACTGGGCATCCTTGTTGTCGTGATCCGGGTGGAACTTGTGGCGGAACGGATTGGTCGGGAATTCCGGCTCGAGCACGAGCGTGACCGTGGACTGGTTGCCGGGCCCGAACGCCCCGTCCATCTCCACGTATTCACCCGGAAAATCGTAGGCGACGGTGCTGAAACGGCGGCCCACCGACTGTCCGTCACGATTGACGGCCCCGGAATAGAGCGGAATCAGCTGCTTGTTGGTCAGCAGCACGAAGCGGCCCGGCGTTTCGACTTCCATGAACTCCGGGTCCTCGTCGCTGGGGGCGAGGGTGCCCTCTTCCCACATCAGGATGACGTCGCGGATCAGGCGCGCCTGACCGCCCGAGTCCACGTGGATCAGGAAGCGCTGCTCGAACGGCGTCCCGACGGGCGTGGGCTGGGTCCCGGCCTGCTGCGCCTCGCTGACGGCCTCGATCTGGACGATGCCGCTCCACAGGCCGGCCAGCGCCGGGGAGGTACCGCCGGTACTACCGGCCCGCGTCGGCGGGACGAAGGGCTGCAGCGTGTCGGCACCGGCGTAGAGCAGGATGCGGCCGCCGTGCTCGTCGGTGATCGCGAACATCTGCTCCATCCGATCCGCGGTCATCTCGGTGCGACGCACGCCGAGGCTGAGGAAGACCTCGGAGTTGGCCTCGACCGGCTGCACGAGCGTGTTCTGCAGGGCCGGCCAGGCCTTCTCACCGGTTTCCGGGTCCTCGATGAGGAAGCGCAGCGGCAGCGTCTGGCCTTCGAGCCGCTCGATGAGGAAGCTCCCGGCGACATCGGCGCGGTTGCGCAGCACGATCTGGAGGTCGTCGGCGGCGCGCGCGTACTCCAGCGATTCGCCCTGGTCCAGGACCAGCTGCATGGCGCCCTGGTAACTGGAATTGCCGCGCGTGTAGATCCAGTAGGCCCGATCGGAATCGATGGTCGTCGTGGCCGGTGCGACGAGCGTCCAGCGTCCGTCGGCACCCAGTTCGTAGAACGGCTGGCCCTGGTGGGCGGCCGAGTATTCGAAGAACTCCGCGAAGGTCGGCGGCATGTCGGGCGAAACGGGCAGGCCCGTCAGCGCGAATCCGTCGGTGCGCCACTGCGGCGGCCTGAATTCCGGACGACCGTTGATGGTGATCTGGTGTGTGGCCGTCCCTTCCATCTCCACGAGGTAGGAAGTGTTGGCCGAGATCTTGTAGAGGTTCGAGAGGAAGGCTTCCGGTCGCGGCTCGGGGAACCAGCCGAACCAGCCCTCGAGGTTCTGCAGCCCCTCGGCGGGATCGGCGATGAACTCGGCGCCCCGGTCATCGGGGATGTATCGCCAGACGCTGCGAACCGGCAGACCGGCGAACACCGTCTCGATGTCCGAGATCTCGGGTTCCAGGCGGACGTGGATCGCGTTCCAGCCCGGCGACAGTTCGATCGTCTGTTCCAGCAACTGGGCCGACGCCTGGCGCGGCAGGATCAGCAGCAGGCCCGCCAGGACGGCCAGTGCGGCGATCGATGCGGTTCGAGTCATGATTCGTCCTCTGTTCTCGTCGGCCCGCGCGGCGGCCCGGTACGTTCGGAACGCGGCGGCGAAAGCGGGTCGATGTCCCGCAACGCCTCCTCGTTGATCTCGGTTTCGGCCTCGGCCAGCCGGGCATCGAGGAATTCGGTTTCCACGCGGCGCAGGCGCTCGGCCAGGAGCCGCTGACGGATTCCGGCCGAGAGCTCCTCCAGCGACCGCTCGCGACGCGGTTCGTCCTCGACGAGCCTGACCAGGTACACGCCGTCATCGGCGCGCAGCGGGCCGGCGATCTCGCCCGGCGAATCCAGTTCCTCGGCCGCCTCCGAAACGGTCGGATTGAAGCGCGGGCGCATGCCGCCCTCGCTGACCCAGCCGATGACGCCGCCGCGATAGCGGCTGCCCTGGTGATCGGAATGCTGGCGGGCCAGGTCACCGAAGTGCGGAACCGGCAGGTCGAGTTGCTCGACCGAGTCCAGCACTTCGGCGGCCTGCGCCATGGCGTTGTCCCAGCGCTCGTCGGCCGCCCCTTCGGGCACCTCGAACTGGATGATGGCCAGGCGCTTCCGCTCGGGCACGACGTAGTCGCCGGCATGCTCTTCGTAGTAGCGCTGGACATCCTCGTCGGAAATCCGGATTCCGTCGCGCAGCGGTTGCAGGCGATCCTGCCGGTAGCGGTTGATCAGCACCGCGTCCATGGCCCTGCGGACCTCGGGCTCCTCGTCGTAGCCTTCGCGCCGTGCCGAGTCGGCCAGCGAGGCGCGCACGATCATCTCGTTGAGCAGCAGGCGCTTCTGATCGAGGCTGCGGTAGGTGCCGGCCTGGCGGCCGCCCCGGCGCTCCATCTCGTCGATGAAGTCGGCCGGACGGATCACCTGGTCGCCCACCCGGGCCAGCCACGGTCCGTCCGACGGACGTTCGGCGCCATCCGGCCAGGCGCGGCCGAGCACCACGCCGAGAACGAGGCCGATGGCCAGCACCACGATCCCGCGGAGCACGGTGGGTCCGCCGTCGCTCATCGATCACCCCCGCCTGCTGCAGATGCGGCGTCGCAGCCGGCGATGCCGAACGACGAGCCGCGCGTCGTGCTGCCGGGTTCGCGCATGCGCAGACCGGCCGGCGACGACCTCAGGCTGGAAGCCGGCATCCACTCCAGGCGCTCGCCGTCGGTCAGCAAGGGGCGTGCGTCGTCGATGCGCACCGTCGCGCCACGGCTCGGGTCGACCGGCCCCAGCCAACCACTGGTCAGCGCGGATCGCGAAGACAGCGTCACCATCCGGGTCCACCAATGATCGTCGTGGCGGCGAAGGTCGAGCCAGAACAGTGCCTCGCCCCCGGCGTCGAAGCCCTCGAGGCGGCGCGGACCGGCGTCGCCGGCGGGCCGCACCGTGATCTCGGTGCATCGTTGCACGATCTCGAAGGAACTCTCGTGGGCGCGGACCGGCGACTCGAAGCCGTCGGAGAACATGACGAGCCGCACGGGGTCATCGTCGACGGCCAGGTTGTTCGCGGCATTGATGTCGCTGGCCGGATCGGCCGTCTCGGCCAGCGCGCTCATGAGCACCGACTGCGGAACGGACAGGTCCAGCGCCGGATCCACGCGGCCGGTCAGCGTCCAGGTGGCCGCCGCACCCGAGGGCATCGAGATCGACTCGGCGATCGGGCCGGTCCCGGAACCGGGGCAGCTTGCGCCGTCACTGCCGGCGCACGTCCATCCCGCGTCCAGCAGCTCCGCGGCGATCGGCAGCGAAACATCGACGAGGCCGGCATCGACCGAGCCGATGTTGCGGACGGTGAGCGCGTACGAGACCGGTTCGTCGGGCGACAGCCAGGTCCGCGCGTTGTCGAGCGTGACGTCGATGTCGGCGCCCGTGCGCAGCAGCGTGGTCGTCGAGTCGACGTTGTTCGACAGGTCCGGGTCATCGCCGCTGGTCACGACCACGCCGTCGATGACCAGCGTGGCCGGTGCCGCGGGCAGGTCGAAGAGCGTGAGGTTGAAGACCTTGCTCTGGCCGGGCCCGAGCGGTCCGGTCTGGCATTCGACGATCTCGGGCGCAGCGTTGACGCAGCCCGGCGATTCCGGCGTGATCGGTGCCGAGACATTCAGCGTCAGCAGCAGCCCATCGGCCGACGACGGGCCGGTGTTGGTCAGCGTCGCCAGGTACGGCATGCCGATCGGGCCGGCCGGATCGAACGGATCGAGCGGGTCCTCGAGCGCCAGCGCGACGTCGGGGACGACAGAGATCACGTCGCTCGTCGAGGACGTGTTGTTGCCGATGTCCGGATCGATGGCCGGCGTGCGGACGTCGACCCTGAGCAGGTTGCCCAGCGTACCGACGGCGTTCGGCGCGAGGTCCGCGGTCACGATCACCTCGACGGCACCGCCGGCCGGGACCGACGCGTCGAATTCCGGGTCGCCCGTGCCCGACGCCGGGCAGGTGGCGCCGCCGGAACCCGAACAGGTCCAGGTCGCATTGGCGAGCGGACCCGGCAGCATGTCGGACAGGTGCACGGTGGGTGCGTCGCTGGGGCCGGCATTGGCGGCCACGAGGCTGTACTGCACGGGCAGGCCGGCGACGACGGGAGAGGTCAGCGTGGTCTTCGTCGCGACGAG
The DNA here is from genome assembly GCA_033722095.1 of Wenzhouxiangellaceae bacterium. GTDB lineage: Bacteria > Pseudomonadota > Gammaproteobacteria > Xanthomonadales > Wenzhouxiangellaceae. Next base: position 41,105 of record JAWVZQ010000001.1, read on the forward strand.
ATCGGGACGCGCCACGACGGTGGTGCTGACGTCGTCGACGAGGTCGCCCGTCGTCGGATCCGTCGAGCCGGGCTCCGGCGTGACGGTCACGACGTTGGTCATCAGCCCGATGAACGCCGGGTCGATGGTGCCGGAAACCGTGATGTCGAGCTGGCCGCCGACGCGCACCGTCGCGGTCAGCATCGGGGTCCCCGATCCCGAAGCCGGGCAGATCGAGTCGGCCGACGCGGAGCAGGTCCACTGGATGTTGCCCAGCGGCACCGGCGGCGTGTCGGTGACGACGATGCCCAGCGCGTCGCTGGGACCGGCGTTCGTCACGGTGATGTCGTAGGTGATGACCTCGCCGGCCACGGCCTGCGCCGGACCGGTCTTCGTCACGGCCAGGTCGGACACGGCGATGACGGTGGTGCTGTCGAGTCCCGTGTTGTCCGAGGAATCGGCGTCCATGCCGATCGCCGGCAGGAGCTCGGCCAGGTTGACGAGCACGCCGCGAGCGGCCGGGTGGACGGTGGCCTCGTAGATGACCTGCCCGTAGCCGCCCGCGCCGACGTCGGTCGCGAACATCACGGCATCGCTGGTCCCCGATTCCACGAGACAGCGCGAGAGCGGCAGCGCGCCGAAGCGTGCCAGCGAACCGGCCGCCGGGGAAACCGCGTAGAGCCCGGCCGGATCGTCGAGCACGGCCAGGTCGGTCGGCATCGGCGCGGTCGAGACCGGCGCGCCGCGGTACTCGAGGCTGCCGTCGATCCAGTCGCGGGCCAGGACGTGCACGATGCCGTCGGCGGTCGAGGCATAGAGCCGCGAACCCGCAGCGTCGATGGCCAGCGACTCCGGCATCACGATCGGCGCGCCCGACAGCGAGTCGGCGAACGAAAGCAGCCCGCTCGACGGATCGGCGAGCAGCGTCGTGATGGCGTCGCCGTCGCGGGCGGCCACGTAGAGCTGGTCGTCGCCGGGTGCGGCCACGAGGTCCCAGGCGCCGGCCATGCCGGTCACGCCGGGATCTCCGGCCTGCAGGGCCTCGAGATAGGTCAGCGTGCCGTCATCCGGATCGATGGCGAACGCCGCCACGGAATCCGAGACCGGCGCAACCACGTAGAGGTGCTTGCCGTCGGCAGTGGCGTGCAGGCGGCGCACGCCGCGGATCACGTCGAAGTCCGGCGTGATCGTGCCGAATCCGTCGCGGACCCGCTCGACGAAGGTCAGGCGACCGGTCGACGCCTCGCGGGAGAAGACCGTGATCGCATCGCTGGCCGCGGCCGCGACGAACACGAAGCGCTCTTCGGCCGAGAGGATGACGTCCTGCGGGCCCTGCAGGCCGCTGACGCCGTTCTGGCCCGACTGGAGCTGCTGCTCGAAGCGCCACGTCCCTTCCGCGTCGCGCGTCAGCACCACGAGGCTGTTGGCGTCAGCGCCGGTCGCGTAGAGGGCGTCGCCGTCGCGGGACAGCGCGGCGGCGCTGGCGCCCACGAGACCCGTGATCGCATCTTCGGGATCGGTGCCGAGCACCATGCCCTCGCTGAAGGTCTCGGCGAGCGCGAGGCTGCCGTCGAGCGCATCGACGTCGAAGACCAGCACCGTGTCCAGCTCGGGGTTCGCGACCAGGAGCCGCGTGCCGTCGGGCGAGAAGCGCAGCGCCGATGCACCGGCGAGTTCGGCGAAGTCCGGCACGCCGAGCACGAAGTCGTCGACGAGTGGCGGGTTGGCCGTGCAGGCCCACATCGCGCTACCCGAGACCAGTCCGGGATCCTCGGGCGGGAAGATCGGCGGGACGTCGCTGAACAGGGCGCCGAGCGCGTCGCTGGGTCCGGCGTTGTCGAAATCGATCGTGTAGGTGATTCCCGTCCCGGCCACGACTTCGTCGAGGCCGTCGGTCTTGGTCACGCGCAGGTCCGGTACCGGTCCCAGCGTGTCGATGTCGTCGTCGGCATTGTCGGACGGGTTGAGTTCGCGCTCGATGAACCGGCTCGAGGCCTCCACGGAATAGATGAGCTGGCCGCTGGCGTTCGGATGGATCACGCCTCCGACGAGGAATTCCAGGCGACCGCCGGGGGCGATCTCGACGGGTTGCTCGCCGATCTCACGTGCCCCGCCGAGCGCGCAGAGCGAACCGCGCCGGCGTGCGAGCACGCCGATCGCACCGGGATCGGCCAGGCTGTAGAGCGGCCCGTCGAACGGAATCACGAGGCGGGTCAACCCGGCCAGCGCCGGAATGTCGGCCGTTCCGTACTGGGCCAGCAGTTCCGGCGCGGTATCGCGCAGGCTGAACAGGTGGATGGTCTCGCTGCCCGGCGACCCGACGTAGAGGCGCTGCTGGCGCTCGGAGTAGGCCAGCGTCGCCGGCCCGGCCAGGTCGGTGATGCCGTCGACGCCGTCCTCGATCATCTGGACGAATTCGAGCACCGGCTCCGCACCGACCGTGGCGGCCGGGACGAATTCGAATTCGGACACCGCATTGCCGCCGCCGGCGGCGACGAAGACGCGCGTGCCCACGGCCAGCACGTCGAGCGGGGAATTCAGCGGAGCCGGCGGATTCGGCGGGCCGAGCTCGAAGTTCTGGAGGATCGCGACCTGGGTCAGCAGGCCGGTCGTCGCCGAGCGCTCGAAGGCGGCCAGCGAGGCGTTCTCGTCGGCGACGGCGAGCAGGTGCCCGTCGCTCCAGGCCAGCCCCGTCACGCCGTTGAGGCCGTCGACGCCACCGATGCCCTGCACGGTCTGGCCGGCGTAGAGCAGGTTGCCGCTCGCCCCGTCGATGCGGAACACCGCGACGGCGTCGTCGAGCCGGCCGGCCGCGTACAGGAAGACGCCGGCGGGCCCGAGCACGATTTCCGTGACGCCGCCGATGCCGTCGACGCCCGATTCCCCGTCGCGGACGCGTCCGACCTGCGTCAGCAGTCCGGATTGGGCGTCACGGGCGAAGATGACGATGGCGTCGGAAACCGAGCCGGCCGCGTACAGGAAGTTGCCGTTCTCGCTGAGCAGCAGGTCGGTGACTCCCTGCAGACCCTCGACCATGTCGCCATCGCCGATCGGACCGCCCTCGACCCACGATTCGAGCGGGGTGAGTGCGCCGGACACGGGGTCACGCAGGAAGGCCGCGACCGCGCCGCTCCCGCCGACCGCGCCGGCGGCATAGGCGAACAGGCCATCGCCGGAGACCACGATGTCGCGGATGCCGTCGAGCGGCTGGGCCTGCATCTGAACCTGCGTCAGCACGCCTTCGACGGGCGTGGCGCTGCACGACCAGGTCACGTCGTACAGCGCCGCCGGGATCGCGTCGGAAACGAGCACGTCGACGGCGAAGGACGGACCGACGTTGTCCACGGTCACGAGGTACTCCACGGGTTCGCCGGGCGTGGCGACGGTCATGCCGTCGTCGACATCGACCACGAGATCGACGCTCGGCGAGAGAACCGTATCGTCGTCGGTCGCCGTGTTGTTGGCGATGACCGGATCCTGGAGTCCCGCCCCGGTCACGGTCGCCGTGTTGACGAGGCGACCGGTCGCATCCTCGCGGACCGTGGCGTTGGCCACGTAGGTGACGCGTGCGCCGGCCTCGAGCGAGACCGCGCTGTCGTTGATCGAGCCGGTGCCCGACTGCGTGCACGCACCGGCCGGGTTGGCGCTCGGCGTACAGGTCCAGCTGATGGCCGAGAACGTGTCGGGGAAATCGTCGACGACGGTGATCTGGCCCACGTCGCTGGGACCGAGGTTCTCGACGATGATCCGGTAGGTCACGACGGACCCCGGCGCCACGCCTCCGAGCCCGTCGAACAGTGCAGCCGAGAACGACAGCGCTCCGGGATCGGTCACGAGATCGCGCTGGAAGGTCGCCAGCGCGTCGTCGATGCTGCCCACCGCGTAGAGCTGTTCCCCGTCCGGCGAAGGCAGCACGTCGGCAACACCGTCCAGGCCCTGGACCTGCCCGCCCGTCAGCGGCGCCGCATCACCGTTGGCAACGATGCCGGCGAACTCCAGCGACGCGTCGCCGAGTACGTCGAAGCGCACGACGGCATCGCTGGCAGCGCCGGCGACGTAGACCTGGGCCGCGTCGGAAGACAGGCGCATCGCCGCGGCACCGGCCAGACCCGTGGTACCGGCCGTGCCGTCCTGCTTGAAGTCGATGAAGGTCAGCGCCCCGGTGCCGGGATCGCGCGAGAAACGCGCCAGCGTTCCGGTGGTGGCGCCCAATACGTAGACATGCATCCCGTCGGGGGCGACGAGCACGTCGATCGCGCCGGCCAGACCGGCCACGCCGCCGACGGTATCGACCTCGCTGTCGACGTAGCTCAGCGATCCGAATGCGGAGCTGCCCGGATTGGGATTGCGCTGGAAGACGACGACGCTGTTGTCGATGCTCGAGACGGCGTAGACATGCAGCCCGTCGGGAGAGACGGTCAGCGCCACCGGCTCGGTCAGGTTCGTCACGCCGCCGACGGCGTTCTGGACGCTGGCGACGAATTCGAGGTCGCCATAGGTCGAGGCCATGGGATCGGCTTCGCGGCGGAAGACCGCGATCGAATTGTCGAGCCTGCCGGCGACGTAGACGTGCTCGTCGTCGGGGGACACCGCGAGCGCTTCGGCGCCGCCGATGCCGTTGACGCCGAGCGTGCCGTTCTGCTCGAGCTCGACGAATGCCAGTGCGCCCGTCGTCGGCACGCGGTCGAAGGCCACGAGCGTGTTGCTCGCCGCGCCCGTCGCGTAGAGGTGTGCGCGATCGACCGAAAGCGCCAGGTCGCTGACGTCGGTCAGACCCGACACGCCGGCCTCGCCGTTGCGCATCACGCCCGTGAAGTTCAACTCGCCGTGCTCGGGACCACCCGGGTCCACGGTGCGGCGGAACACGCCGATCGCGTCGTCCTCGCGGCCGGCCGTGTAGACGGCCCGGGCATCGCCGGCCAGGGCCGTTGCGCCGTCCAGGCCGTCGTACTCGGCCAGGCCGTCGTCCTTCGAGATCCTGAGATCGGCGACGACCTCGACCTGGTCGGTGTCGGTCTGCGAATCGTTCGTGTCGTTGATGTCGACGCCCGGATCGGCCGAAACGGTCGCCGTGTTCTGCAGTTCGCCATCGGTGGTCGCGGCCACCGTGGCCGTGACCTGGAATACCACGCTGCCGCCCGCGGCGATGTCGACGGCCACGCCGTTCAGTTCGCCGGTGTCGGAAGCCGGGCAGCTCGAATCGCTGTTTCTCCGGAATCGCGAAACGGCGGCATCCGCCGAGCCGGCCACGTAGACCTGGCCCAGCGCATCGTCGATGGCCACGGCGCTGGCACCGCCCAGGCCCGTCACGAAGCTGCTCTCGTTGCTGAGCACCCCGCCGAAGTCCAGGCTGCCGTCGGCCGCATCGCGCAGGTACCAGGAGACCGCGCCGCTGGTCTGCGCGACTGCGTAGACATGGGCGCCGTCCTTGCTGACCACGAGGTCGCGCGGGCCCAGCAGGCCGCTGACTCCGTTCACGCCCTGCACGATCTCCTCGACGACCGAAAGGACGCCGTAGGTGCCGCTGGCGGGGTCCGCGTCCCGGTCAAGGACGACGATGCGGTCGGCGCTGCCTGCGCTCACATAGAGCGTGGTGCCCATGTCGAGCACGGTGTCCATGGCCGCGCCGCCGGCGCCGGACAGGTCGACGCCGAGGTCGGCATCGAACTGGGAACGCACCCACGACAGGTACCCGTCGGCGGCCACGTCGAAGGTCGCCACGGCACGATCCGTGGCCGAAACGGCATAGAGGTGCGCGCCGTCGGGGCTGGCCACGAGGCGGACCACGCCGTCCAGCCCGGTGACCGTGCCGCCGGCGTCGTCGGGATCGTCGATGCCGTCGCGCTCGGACTCGAGGAAACCCAGTTCCCCGGAAGCCGCGTTACGCGAGAACACGGCGATCGCGTCGTCGTTGCTGCCGGCCACGTAGAGCACGTCGCCCGAGGCGCCGAGCGCCACGTGCGAGGCCTGGTTCAGCCCCGTCATGCCGGATTGGGATTGGACGAGGACCAGCTCGAGCGCGCCGGCGTTATCGGTCAGTTCGAAGACGGTGACCGCGTCGTCGATCTGGCTGGCCACGTAGAGGAACCGGCCATCCGGGCTGGCCACCACCGAGCGCGCACCGGCCAGCAGGTCGGCCGTTCCGCCGGTCAGGGCATCGCCGTCGGTGATCTTCATCAGGTGGGTCAGCGCGCCGTCGCCGGGCGCACGGCCGAACACGACGATCCCGTCGTCGACGACCGACGCCGCCACCAGGTAGGAGGTCAGCGGTCCGGCACCATCGGGATCGGGCACCACGGCGATCGAGGCGACGCCGTCCAGGCCCAGTTCGACCGCACCCGCGGTCGGATCCTGGACGATGCTCTCGGCGAAGGTCAGCGCACCGGAACTCGAGGCCACGCAGCTCCACGCGACGCTGCCGGGCTCGAAGTCGGGGTTGCCGTCGAACAGGTCGGTGACGGTCAGGTTGCTGGAGTCGTAGGTGACGTTGCTCGGGCCGAGATTGGTCACGCGAATCTCGTAGGTCACCGGCTGGCCGGCCACGACGGAGACCTGGTTGTTGGTCTTGGTCAGTGCGAGATCGGCCTGGGGTATCAGCTGCGTCGTATCGGTGGCGCTGACGGTGGGCCTGTCGACGCCGGGCTGGTTCGGGTCGGTGACGTTCTCGGGATAGGTGACGGTCACGGTGTTGGTCAGCGTTCCCGTCGCGTCGGGCCGGATGTCGGCCTCGATGCGGTACTGGACGAATCCGCCGACGCCGATCGTGACGGTGTCGTCGATCATGCCGCTGCCGCCTCCCGTGCAGACCGAGCCGATGCCGAGGACGAACGAGGCGATGGCGCGGTCGTCGAAGCCGGCCGCGTAGACGTTGCGCGAGTCGTGGCTGACGGCCAGCGCGTAGATGTTGTCGAGACCGTCGACGCCGTTGACGTCGTCGCGGCTGACCGCGACGGGCGCGAGCGCACCGAAGTTCGCCCCGTTGCGATTCAGGTCGCGATCGAAGACGAGAAGGCTGGAATCGAACTGCGCCGCGACGTAGACGCGCTTGCCGTCGGGACTGACTTCGATGTCCCGGGGGCCGTTCATGAAGGTGATTGCGCCCTCGCCGTTGAACTGCTGGCGGGCATTGGTGAGCTTGCCGTAGTCGTCGTCTCCGGAGGCGCTCACGCGCCGGAAGACGCTGACCGAATCGCTGTTCTGCGAAGCCACGTAGACGTGGTCGCCGTCGCCCGGCGAGACCGTCACCGCCATGGGGCGGTCCCCGACGCGCGAAATGACGGTCTGCAGGAACGACAGGTTGCCGAACTGGTCGGGATCCACGCTCTCGTTGTCGCGCCGCATGGCGACGAGCGCGTCGTCGATGTCGGCGACGGCGTAGACCTGCGCGCCGTCCGGGCTGACGGCGACGTCACGCACGCCGGTCAGGCCATTGAAGCCCACGCCGTTCTGGGCGCGGCCGATCCACGTCAGCGTCAGGTCCGATTCTCGCCGGAAGACCGCCACCGAGGCATCGAAACCACCGGCCACGTAGAGGTTCTTCGACTGTGCGTCCATGGCCATGCCGCGTGCGCCGGCCAGGCCCTCGACGCCGTCGACGCCGTCGATCAGCGAATGGAGGAACTCGAGACTGCCGTCGGCCAGGCGCTTGAATACGGCGACCGAATTGCCGTCCTCGCTGGAAACGAAGACGCTGCTGCCGTCGGGACTGACGAGCACGTACTCCGGTGCGCTCATGCCGGCGATGACCCCGCCGGGCACCGCATCGCCCTCGGTCCAGTCGGCGACGAACTCGAGATGCGTACCGGCCGTTGCTTCGGTGAGTCCGGCATCGGCATTGCGCTGGAACAGGCTCACCGAGCCCTGCGAGAGGCTGACCGCGTAGACGTGCTGGCCGTCGGGGCTGACCGCCACGTCGGTGGGCGACTCGAGGTCGCCGACGCCGGGATCGCTGTCCCGGTCGGTCTCGATGAGGGCGAACAGCGGGTCGGGGGCACGCCGCGTGTAGATCGCCAGGGCCGGCACGGCTCCCCCCTCGGACGTCGAGACCAGCACGTGGCGCCCGTCGCTGGTGACCAGGACGTCGACGGGCGCGGCGAGCGTGCATTCGTCGATGCACTGCGGCGGCGTCGCCGAATCGAAGCTGCGCGTCAGCACCGACTTCTCGCTGAGCGTTCCGGAGACGATGTCGCGACGGAACCGCGTCAGCGTGTCGTTCGAGGCGCCGACGGCAAGCAGGTGCTCTCCGTCCGGGGCCAGCGTCGATGAGGTGATTCCCGGAACGGCGTAGACGGCCAGCTGGAACGGGTCCGGGACCCCGTCGGCATTCGTGTCGCCGTAGCGAACGAGGACGACGTTCTCGCTACCGGCGGCGCTGACGTAGAGATCGTCGGTCGCCGCGAAGACGTCGAGGTCCGATATGCCGGCGTGATCGGCGGATGTCAGCGTGTCGATCAGCGTCAGACGACCGATCGGGTCGCCCATGGAATCGTCGTCGTTGATCGAGAACACCGCGAGGCCCTGGCCCGAGCCGGAGCCGGCGAACAGCAGCCCGTCGGCGGCGTCCAGTGCCAGCGCCGAGGGATCGGCGGGCACGCCGCTCGTCTGGGTCTCGACGAACGTCGCCAGGCCGGTCGCGTCATTGCGCGCATAGACCGAGACGGCGCCGGCGTCGCCGGCGACAAACAGGTTGTCGGCCGTCACGACGAGGGAACGCGGATCGGCGGGAATCCCCTCCGTCGCCGATCCGGCGAACGAGAGCTGGCCGAAGTCGCTGGCCGTGGGGCTGGTCTGGCGACTGAACACGGCGATGGCGTTCTGCGAGTCGCTCATCGGGTCGGCCTTCGAGAGCACGTAGACGTGGCGCCCGTCGGGGCTGATCGCGAGGTCGACGGGGCCTTCCATGTTCTCGACGACAGGACCGGCGTCGCCGGAGTCGTCGACACCGTTGGTCTCCCGGTCGGCGATCTCGTTCATCGCCCCGAAATTCAACCCGGGGACGTTGTTGCGCAGGTAGGGCTGGAGGCTGTCGAGTTCGGGTATCAACTGGTAGACGTGCAGGCCGTCGGCACTGGCCACGATGGCGCCACCGGGCGTACCCGTGGGACCGACGGCATCGAATTCCTCGAGGTCGCCGGGGATCGGCGTGATGGCCTCGCAGGCCCAGGTGACGTTCTCGAGTTCCGGAGGAAACTCGTCGACGACGCGTGCCCCGAAGACCGGATCGCCCTCGACGTTCTGGACCGTGATCGTGTACTGGTGCGAACGACCCGGCACGGCCTGCATCAGACCGTCGGTCTTCGTGACCGAAAGTTCGGCCGACGCCGTCAGGCTCGACTCGATGGAATCGGACGCCATCCCGCCCGGGGCGTTCACGGTGACCTCGTTGAGGACCGTCGGCGCCGGCGTTGCCGTGGTCAGCACTTCGACCCTGAAGCGGAGTTCGCCTCCGACGTCGATATCGACCGTCGCGGCGAGCGCGCCCGTGCCCGATTCGCAGGTACTGCCCCCGTTCGGATCCTGCTGCACGGTGCAGGTCCAGGTCGCCGGAGTCGTGGCGTTGTCGCGGTCGAGACTCGCGTCGTTGAGCGGATCGCTGACCATGGCGCCGGCCGCGAAGCTGGGACCGAGGTTGGCGACGTCGATGATGTAGGTCAGCAGGAACCGGCCGCCGCCGGCATCGGCAATGGCGATGAGATCCTTGGAGACCTGCAGCAGCGAATCCTCGACCATGAGCGTGTCGTCGCTGGCGTCGTTGTTCGTCGTATCGGTCTCTTCGATGCCGGCCGGCAGCATCGCCGAGGCCGCATTCGTCAGCGTGCCCGTCGAGCGCCGGTCGAGATCGCCGGTGAGCGTGAATTCCACGCGGCCCTGGCCCGGCAGGTCGACGAGGTGATCGCTGAGCGAAACGACGCCTTGGAGCGTCGTCGGGCTGTTGGTGCCGCAACTGGAGGTGCCCGAGTTGCAGCACGCGCCGCCGAAGGCACGGCATTGCCACTCGACGCTGGTTTGGACGAAGCCGGCCGACAAGGCGGGATACAGCGGGACCGTGTCGCTGACCCTGACGCCGTTGGCCGCCTGGATGCCGTCGTTGAGGACGGTCACGGTGTAGCTGTGCGACTGACCGGGCGTGGCCGCGGTCACGCCATCGGTCTTGGTCACCACGAGGTCGGTCGAGATCTCGACGTCGATGGTCGCGGGGTCCGAGTTCCCCGTCATCGGGTTCAGTTCGGTGACGGGATCGGCGGAATCGACCTGGACCGAAGCCTCGTTGACGATCTGGGAGCCGTTCTCGACGCCGCCCGAAAGGCTGACGAACAGCAGCACTTCGGTCGAACTTCCCGACGAAAGGCGCAGCGAGCCGGCCGGCGAGGTCGAGGTCAGGTCGCCGCGGTGTTCGACGATCTCGACCGGGCAGCCCATGACGTCGGGCGTGAGCGTGCTGTCGTTGACGCCCTCGTCGGAGGGGCAGATCAGGAAGCACGGTGCCGCCGAATCGGCCGTGCAGCGCGCCTCGCCGGGATCGCCGAGAAGTTCGCCCGGGACGTCGTCGATGAGCCTCGCCCCGCCCTCGCCCGGGCCGTTGCCGACGTCGCTGGGGCCGAGGTTGGTGACCGTGATGGTGTACATGAACGCGTCGCCGGGATTGACCGTCGTCGCACTCGACACCTTGGTGACCTGCAGATCGGCGCGGCGATCGATGCTCAGCGACAGCGTGCCCGCATCGTTCATCGCATCGTCCTCCACGTCGCCGCTGGCGGGGGACGGCGTGGCCGTGATCTCGAGCGGATCGAGCAGGGAGCCGCTGTCGTAGTCGACCTGCGTCAGTGCGATGGCCACCGAACCCGAAGCCGCAACGTCGAGATCGACGGTGATGTCTTCGCCGGCGGCCAGGTCGCCGCCGGCCGGCGAGCAGGTCGCACCCATGGGGCAGTCCCAGCGCGCGCTCTCGACCTCGACGGGCAGCGCGACGACGACCGACGCCCCGATCGCGTCCGAGGGCCCGGCATTGGCGATCGTCACCGTGGCCGTATTGCCGGTGCTGCCCGGGATGTAGCTGGTCCCCGAAGTGGTGACCGACGCCGACAGATCGACATGCGCCTCGCGCGCGACATCGGCGGTATCGGTGTTCGAGAGCGTGCCGCTGGTCGTGCCCACGTCGGCCGAGACCGCGGCCGCATTGGTCAGCGTGGCGTCGGTCAGGCTGCTCGGATAGGCAAGCGTCAGCGTGAAGTCCAGCGACCCGCCGGCAACGATGTCGAAGGTCTGGGTGTTGCCGGTCCCCAGCGATGCGGGACAGCTCGCGCCGCCCGAGCCGCTGCATGCCCAGTCGTCCACGCTCGTGCCGGCCGGCAGCGTGTCGGTCAGCGTCACGCCGGAGGCGTCGCTGGGCCCGTCGTTGGACACGACGATCGAGAACGTGCCGGTCTGGCCGGGCACGTAGACCATGGAATCGGCCGTCTTGGCGACGCCGAGGTCGCTGACGAGGTCGAGGGCACTGCCGATCGTGCAGGTATTCATCGGACAGGAATCGGCGCCGTCGCCGCCGAACGTATCGGCATCGGTGTCCGTGACGAGCACGTCGAAGTAGAGCGGATCGACCGTCAGCGACGAGGCGTAATCGACGCTCAGCGTGAACTCGATGAAGCCGCCGGCGGCGATATCGCTGTTGTTCGAGGCGAGGTTGCCGCCGTTCGTCGTGGTGCTGCAGCTCGTTGCCATGCCGCCGTCATCGGCGCAGCTGACGGCCTGCAGGGTCACGCCGGCGGGGAAATTCGTGTCGATGTCGACGTTGGCGGCATCGGTGGTGCCGGTGTTGTCGATCCGGATCGTGTAGGTGATGCCCGTCTCGCCGGGCGTGTACTGGGCGGGCGCCGTGAAGTCCGTGACCAGGTCGACGGTGGCGGCGGCATGGGCCGGGAGCAGGAGCAGCAGGATTGCCGTCCAGCGTGTAAGGCGGCAGGCCCGGACGGCCCGTGCGAGAGGATTCGTCGAGTTCAACGCTGCAGTCTCCCTTTGCGGGGGCCGACGCCGCGCTGGACCTGCCGCACGATCGCCTGCCCGACTCCCATCCCGCGACCCGCTGGTCGACGAGACCCGTTCCCTTCATCCCGCGCCGGTATCGGGCACCTGTGGCGCAGGTCGCCAAGTCGGAACACTCAATCGGAGTCGGGTCGCTCGGAACGGACTCTGCTGGGCGTTTCGCTCGTTCGGCGGTCGCTGTCGCGATCCGATACCCGGTCCCTTGCCGGTTCGAATCGCTTCACGAGACAGGATTCCTGCCGCGATCGCCGAGTGAGAAACCTATCACGCTTTTCCGGAACCGCTCAACCATCCTGCATTTCCGGGCTCTTCGAGCCGATCGGTTTGGAAAAACCGTCGTGCAGGTCCACAATGAGTCGATGGAAAACCAAGATTCCGACCATCATCCCTTCGACGGCCTCGGCCCCGACCGGGTACTCGAAGCCGCCGTGGCGGCCGGGCTCGCGACCGACGGCCGACTGCTGGCATTGAACAGCTACGAGAACCGCGTCTGGCAGATCGGTCTCGAAGATGCCGACCCGGTCATCGCCAAGTTCTATCGGCCCGACCGCTGGACCGACGAGGCCATCCTCGAGGAGCACCGCTTCGCACACGAGCTCGCCGAAGGCGAACTCTCCGTGGTCGAGCCGATGGCCTTCGAGGGCCGGACGCTGCTCGATCATGCGGGATTCCGCTATGCGCTGTTCCCGCGCCAGGGCGGCCACGCTCCCGAGCCCGAGCACGAACCGACGCTGCGCGCGCTGGGCCGCGCGCTCGGGCGCATGCATGCCGTCGGCGGCGCGCGATCGTTCGAGCACCGCGGCGCGATCTCACCGGCCGCGCTCGGCGAGCGGCCGCGCCGATGGCTGCTCGAGCACGACTGGATTCCGCCGCACCTGGAGTCGGCATTCGAGTCGCTGACCGGCGACCTCATGGCCCACGTGCAGAACGCATGGAAGCGGGCCGGGGATTTCCGCGAGATCCGGCTGCACGGCGACTGCCATCCCGGCAACATCCTGTGGCGCGACGGGCCGCACTTCGTGGACCTCGACGACTGCCGGACCGGCCCGGCCGTGCAGGATCTCTGGATGCTGGTGTCGGGCGAGCGCGCCGAGCGCGAATCGCAGTGGGAATGGTTGCTCGAGGAATACGCGCTGTTCGCCGACTTCGATGCGCGCGAACTCCAGCTCGTCGAGCCGCTGCGCGCGCTTCGGATGATCCACTACCAGGCCTGGCTCGCCCAGCGCTGGGACGATCCGGCCTTCCCGCGCGCCTTCCCGTGGTTCGACGACGACCGCCACTGGGAGACCGTCATCGGCCAGTTGCGCGAGCAGCTCTCGGAGATGCAGGAGCCGGCCGTCGAATGGCGGCGATGAGGTGACGAGCGTCCGGGGCCCGGCTGGCCCCGGACGCTCGACCTGCGGTTCCGCGACGCTCGCGCGCCGCGCCGACGTCTACCCGAACGCCGTTCGCGCAGCCTAGGCTTCGTCGATCGTCATCTGGCCGTGCGCACGCTGGTAACGCTGGGCGTCGGCCACGGCGATCGCGGTCATGTTGACGACGCGGCGCACCGTCGCCGACGGCGTCAGCACGTGGGCCGGGCGACCGGCGCCCATGAGCATGGGACCGACGGTCACGCCCTTGCCGACCACGCGCGCCATGTTGAACGCGATGTGCGCGGCGTCCTGGTCGGGCATGATCAGCAGGTTGGCCGCGCCGGCCAGCCTCGAGTTCGGGAAGATCCGGTCACGGACGTTCGGCATCAGCGCCTGGTCGGCGCGCATCTCGCCCTCGACCTCGAGTTCGGGTGCGCGCTCCCGAAGCAGCGTCAGGACCTTGCGCATCTTCGAGGCCATCGCGTTGACGTGACTGCCGAACGAGGAGTGCGAAAGCAGCGCGACCTTCGGCGTGATGCCGAACATGCGCACGCGCTCGGCGGCCATGATCGTCAACTCGGCGAGCTGCTCGGCCGTGGGGTCGGGATTGACGTGCGTGTCGCAGACGAACCAGGCGCCCGACTCGTTGGTCATCGCCGAGAGCGCACCCATGGTCTTGGCACCCTCGCGGAAGCCGAGCACCTCGCTGACGTACTTGAGCTTCTTGTGGTACTGGCCGACGACGCCGCAGATCATCGCGTCGGCTTCCTGGCGGTGGACCATGATCGCGGCGATCACGGTGGTACGCGTGCGCACGATCGCCTTGGCCGAATCCGGCGTCACGCCTCGCCGCTCGGTGATGGAGTGGAACGTCTGCCAGTACTCCTTGAAGCGCGGATCGGATTGCGGATTGACGAGCTCGAAGTGCTCGCCGGGACGGATGCGCAGTCCGGCCTTCTCGATGCGCATCTCGACGACCTCCGGACGACCCACGAGGATGGGCTTGGCCAAACCGTCGTCGACGACGGTCTGCACGGCACGCAGCACCGTCTCTTCCTCGCCCTCGGCGAACACCACGCGCTTCGGATCCTTGCGCGCGGCATCGAAGACGGGCTTCATGAGCAGGCCGGTGCGGAACACGTACTGCGCCAGCTTCTCGCGGTAGGCGTCCATGTCCTCGATCGGACGCGCCGCGACGCCCGAGTCCATGGCCGCCTGCGCGACGGCCGGAGCCAGCTGCATCAGCAGCCGCGGATCGAACGGCTGTGGTATCAGGTACTCGGGCCCGAACTTCGTGGCCTGGCCTTCGTAGGCCTGGGCCGCGACGTCGGAGGCCTCCATGCGCGCGAGCTCGGCGATGGCGTTCACGCAGGCCATCTTCATCTCGTCGTTGATGGCCGATGCGCCCACGTCCAGCGCGCCGCGGAAGATGTAGGGGAAGCACAGCACGTTGTTGACCTGGTTCGGGAAGTCCGAACGGCCCGTAGCGATCAGCGCGTCGGGCTGGGCCTCGCGCGCGACGTCGGGCATGATCTCCGGGACCGGGTTGGCCAGCGCGAGGATGATCGGGCGGCGCGCCATCTGCCGGACCATGTCGGGCTTGAGCACGCCCGGCGCCGAGACGCCGAGGAAGATGTCGGCCTTCGGGATCACGTCGGCCAGCGTTCGCGCATCGGTGTCGACCGCATAGCCGGCCTTGCGCTCGTCCATGTCGGTCTCGCGGCCCTCGTAGACCACCCCCTCGCGGTCGCAGACCACGATGTTCTCCTTCTTCATGCCCATCTTGACCAGCAGGTCCAGGCAGGCCATCCCGGCCGCACCGGCGCCCGAGGCGACGAGCCGGACCTTCTCGATCTTCTTCTTGACGAGGATCAGCGCGTTGACGACGGCCGCGGCCACGATGATCGCCGTGCCGTGCTGATCGTCGTGGAAGACCGGAATGTTGACGCGTTCCTTGAGCGCCTCCTCGACCCGGAAGCACTCCGGCGCCTTGATGTCCTCGAGGTTGATGCCGCCGAAGGTCGGTTCCAGGCTCGCGATCACGTCGACGAGCTGGTCGAGACCGTCGAACGGTTGGAGCCGCAGTTCGGCGGCGTCAACCTCGAGGACATCAAGGCGCCGGAGTGCTTCGACATCGAGGCGCGGCTGCGCCAGCGGATGAACGTGCCGGTCTTCCACGACGACCAGCACGGCACCGCGATCATCGTCGCCGC
>JAWVZQ010000002.1:0-53065 GCA_033722095.1 Wenzhouxiangellaceae bacterium
ACGGATCTCGAAGCCGTTCTCGATCAGCGCCTGGATGGCGCCGATGTGGGCGAGTCCGCGCGCCCCGCCCGAGCCCAGCACGAGCGAGACCGTCTTCCCCTCGTCGCTCTCCTTGCCCTTTTCGTCGATTTCATCGTTCACGACACATGCACCCCATCAGGATCCGCCCTCGTCAGACACGTCATGCCTGACACCTAACACCTAACACCTAACACCCAACACCTAACACCCAACACCCAACACCCAACACCTAACACCTTTTCCCTTCGACCCTTCCCCCCCTCATTCCGGCACGTCGAACGCCTGCCGGACCCAGGCCAGGTAGTTCTGGTCCGTCGACACGATCTTGCCCGGCGAGTCCGAAAGCTTGACGACGGGCTGGCCGTTGCACTCGATCATCTTGATGACGATGTTCAGCGGCGGCGTGCCCGTGTCGTGGGTCAGGTCCGTGCCGATGCCGAAGGAGACGTGGATGCGGTCGCGGAAGCGCCGCCAGATCTCGGCGGCGCGCGGAATGTCGAGCGAATCCGAGAAGATCAGCCGGCGCGTTCTCGGGTCGACGCGGTTGTCCTCGTAGTGCCGGATCATGGCCTCTCCCCAATCGAAGGGATCGCCGGAGTCCTGGCGCGCGCCGTCGAAGAGCTTGCAGAAGTACATGTCGAAGTCGCGCAGGAAGGCCCTGAGACTGTAGGTGTCCGACAGCGCGATGCCGAGGTCGCCGCGATACTCCCGCGCCCAGACCTCGAACGCGAAGCGCTGGGTCTCGGCCAGCCTCGGGCCCAGCGCCTGGGCGGCCTGGATGAACTCGTGGGCCATCGTGCCGATCGGGACCAGGCCCAGCTGCCGGGCCAGACGCACGTTGCTGGTCCCGCGCAGGCTGTCGGGAATCTCGCGCGCCAGCGTCTCGACGACCTCGTCGTGCCAGGCCCGCGAGAACCGCCGCCGCGTGCCGAAGTCGGCGAACACGAATTCCGAGGGGCGGTCCAGCCCCCGGACCTGACCGATCTTCTCGTCGAGCCGCCGACGTGCCTCGGCCAGGTCTTCGTCGGGATGGGTCCTGCGCGTGTGCAGTTCGCTGACGATGGCCAGCAACGGCACCTCGAAAAGGATCGTGTGCAGCCAGGGGCCCCGGACGCGGATCTCCAGTCGCTCCCCGGAAGCGTCGATCTCCACGAAGCGGGACTGCAGGCGGAACAGGCGCAGGAACTCGATGAAGTCGCGCTTGAAGTAACGCTGCGATTCGAGGAACGACAGTTCCTCGTCGGACATGCGCAGCGAGCAGAGGTGATCGACCTCCTCGGCCAGGTCGCCGGCCAGCGGCCGCAGGTCCACGCCCTCGCTGCGGCACTGGAAGCGGTACTCGACCTCGGCACCCGGGAACTGGTGCAGCACGGCCTGCATCATCGAGTACTTGTAGATGTCGGTGTCGAGCAGCGACTCGACGATCATGCCGCGGTCCCGAGTTCACCCGCGCTTTCGACGATCTCCCCGCCGGCCTCGCGCAGCTCCGCGTAGGTCTTCTCGACGGCATCCGGGTCGATGCCGCGGCAGGCTGCCCGGTTCAGCACGACGCGGAAGCCGGCCCCGGCCAGCTGCAGCGCGGTGGCGCGCACGCAGACGTCGGTCGCCAGCCCGCCGACGAGCACGACCTCGACGTTTCGGGCGCGCAGCCACTCGATGATGCCGGTGCTCATGCGCTCGGCCAGGTCGTGGTAGCAGGCGCCGTTGGGATGCATGTCGAGTTCCACGCCCTTCCAGACGAAGAAGTCGTAGTCGCAGGGGCGCGGCAGGCCGGGCACGAGCTCGAAGCCCTCGGTGCCCGGCACGGCGTGGACGGGCCAGAACTCGTTGACGTGATCGCCGGGAGCGCCGGGTCGGCCGATCTTGTCCGGGTCGTCGGTGACCCAGGCGGCCTCGGGACTGTGGGCGTCCTTGGAACCGAGTCGCCAGCGCGCGAATCCGGCCTGGCGATTGAGTTCGTCGCCGATCTCGTCGCCGCCCTCCACGGGAAGTTCATCGGGGCAGATCGGCGTGAAGGTGCGCTGGGCGTCGACGTCGAAACTGGCGACGCGGTCCTTTGCGGGCAGTTTCATCGCATTGCTCCGTTCGCTGGGTTCCTGGGCTGCAGGATACGGGATCGGCGTGGCCGCATGCCCGGCCGCTCGTCAGTCCCTCAGTGCCCGGCTGGACTCGGGCAGCCGATCGAACAGGATCTCCTTGCTGTCGGAATAGTCGATCGCGCATTCGACGACGTGTACGCCGCCCGCCTCCAGCGTCTCGCCGAGCAGGCGCTCGAGGTCGGCGACGCTTTCGGCGCGGTGGCCCCGTGCGCCGTAGCTCTCGGCATAGCGCACGAAATCGGGGTTGCCGAATTGCAGGCCGAAGTCCGGCAGGTCCATGTCGGCCTGCTTCCAGCGGATCATGCCGTAGGCGTCGTCGCGGAGCACGAGGACGACGAGATCCATGCCGAGCCGCACCGCCGTTTCGAGTTCCTGGGAGTTCATCATGAAGCCGCCGTCGCCGCAGACGGCCAGGACCTTGCGGTCCGGCCAGGTCAGGCGTGCGCCCATGGCGACCGGCAGTCCGGCACCCATCGTCGCCAGCGCGTTGTCGAGCAGCAGCGTGTTCGGCTTCACGGCACGGTAGTTGCGCGCGAACCAGACCTTGTAGAGACCGTTGTCGAGCGAGACCACGCCGTCCTCGGGCAGCGCGTCGCGCACCACGTGGACGAGACGGCGCGGATGGATCGGAAAGCCGTCGATGCCGCGGCCGGAATCGAGGTCCTCGAACAGCGCCTCGCGGACCTTGCGGGCCAGCGAGAAGTCCCAGTGGTCCTGCGGCTCGAGTCGTTCCGACATCTGCCAGATGGCGTTGGCGATATCGCCCGTGACCTCGATCTGCGGGAAGTAGACGGGATCCACCTCGGCCGTGAAGTAGTTGACGTGGATGACGGTGCGGTCGCCGGGCTGCATGAAGAACGGCGGCTTCTCGACGACGTCGTGGCCGATGTTGACGATGCAGTCGGAGGCCGCGATGAGTTCGTGGACGAAGTCACCTTCCGACAGCGCGGCCGTGCCCATCCAGCAATCGTGCGGCTCGCCGACCACGCCCTTGCCCATCTGGGTCGTGAAGAACGGAATGCGCGTGGCGTCGAGGAAGCGGCGCAGCATGCGCGCGATGCGCTTGCGGTTGGCGCCGGCGCCGAGCATCAGTAGCGGGCGACGCGCGTCGCGCAGTGCTTCGACGGCCCGCGCGATGGACTTTTCCTCGGCCACGGGGCGGCGCGTCGCGCTGGCCGACAGCGGCGTCAGCCCTTCGGCCGACTCGCGCGCGACGTCCTCGGGCAGTTCGAGGTGGGCGGCGCCGGGGCGTTCCTCCTCGGCCTGGCGGAAGGCCTCCCGGACGCGCGCCGGAAGCGTGGATGCCGAGATGATCTGCCGCGAATAGTGGGTGACCGGCTGCATGACGTCGACGACGTCGAGGATCTGGAAATGCCCCTGCTTCGAGGTCCGGATCGGCTTCTGTCCCGTGATCATGACCATCGGCATCGCGCCGAGCTGCGCGTAGGCCGCGGCCGTGACGAAATTCGTGGCGCCGGGTCCCAGCGTGGCCAGGCAGACTCCGGGCCGACCGGTCAGCCGGCCGCGGCAGGCGGCCATGAATCCGGCGGCCTGTTCGTGGCGTGTGACGACGAGGCGGATCGACGATTCCCTGAGCGCGTCGAGCAGGTCGAGATTTTCCTCGCCGGGCACGCCGAAGATCATGTCGACGCCTTCGGCTTCGAGACATTCGACCATCAGGCGGGCAGCGTTACGTTCTGCCATCGGGGCCTCCGGGGGATGGTGGACACGCACAGTCTACCCGTGCGGGGATCGGCAGCCGATGATCGCTTGCCGGCGGCGGATTCGCGTGGCAACCTGCGGGCATGGACATGCGCACGCAGGCCTACCGCGATCGTTACCGGGCGGAGAACATTCCCGACGGCTATTCGGCGATCCGACACGTGGCTGCGCTGGCTCTCCTCGTCATGGGCGGAATCGGGGTGGCCGTCTGGCGCATCGACGACGTGGCCGCCGTCGAGTGGCTGGCCGTGCCGCTGACCTTCCTCTACGCCAATCTCGCCGAGTACCTCGGGCATCGCTACGTGATGCATCGGCGCGTGCCGGGCCTGGGCCTGATCTTCGAGCGCCACGCGCTGCAGCACCATCGCTTCTTCACCGGCCGCGACATGCCGCTGGGCTCGGTGCGCGATCTGCGCGCCGTACTGTTTCCGCCCACGCTGCTGCTGTTCTTCTTCGGGGCGTTCGCGCTGCCGGCCGGCCTGCTTCTGACCTGGGCATTCTCGGCCAACGTGGCCTGGCTGTTCGTGGCCACGGCGCTGGCCTACTACGGCAGCTACGAGGTGCTGCACACGCTCTATCACCTGCCCGACGACTCGCGCGTGCTGCGCTGGCCGTTCGTCCGGAGCCTGCAGCGTCTGCACCGCGAGCACCACGACCCTTCCTGCATGCAGTCGCACAACTTCAACATCACCTGGCCGATCTGCGACGCGCTGTTCGGCACGCTGGATCGAAGCGCGCGGAAGCCGGAGCAACCGGTCGGCGAACGACGCTAGGCGCCGCGTTCCAGCGCCTCGGCGTCGTGGGGCAGGCCCAGCTTGACGAGCGAGCGCCGCAGCCGCGTGATCATCGCCGCGGCCGGCGCCGGCTCATCGAGCAACCGGGCGCGATCGAAGTCGAGCATCCAGAATCGCCCACTTTCGTCGAAGAGCAGATTGCCCGCGTTGAGGTCGGGATGGCGGAGGCCGGCGTCGGCGAAGCGGCGGATCGTCGAGCCGAGCCGTTCCCAGTCTTCGGCCCCGAGCTGTGCGGCGCGGTCGGCCAGGTCCGCAGCATGGTCCACGCGCCGGGTCAGCAGCGCCGCCCGGTAAACGGGTCCGGAGACCTGGCAGTACGCGGCCAGCGGCTCCGGAACGGGCAGGCGGGCTTCGCGCAGCGCCCGCATCAACCGCCACTCGCGAAAACTGCGCGTGCGCTCCAGGCCGGTGTAGGCGTAGCGGTCCCGTACGAACCGGCGCATCCAGCCACCGCGGTGGTACCGCCTCAGCACGGCCTGGCCGTCGTCGTCGAGCCTCACGGCCACGGCCCGGGCCCGGCCGCCGAGCTCGTCGGCCACGCGGCCGCGCCGGGCCCACCATTGCGGATCGAACCAGTCGGGCTCGACCCCGGGAAGGAGGGCCGGGTCGTGCAGGATGGCCGTGCCGTTGGTGCGTAGAATGCGCGTCATGGAAAGCGAATTGTCGTCGCCGGCCGCGGCCTTGTCCAATGACTGAACTCGCCGACGGCGCGCCGGGATCGATCTGCCTGTTCCGCCTCTCGGCGCTCGGGGACGTCTGCCACTGCATCCCGGCCGTGCGTGCATTGCGGCGTCGGTTTCCCGACGCCTCGTTGACCTGGATCATCGGAAGCGGAGAGCACCGGCTCGTCGAGGACCTCGATGGTGTGGAATTCGTCGTGGTCGCCAAGCGCGACGGCTGGCGCGCGTTTCCGCGCCTGCGGCGTGCCCTGGACGGAAAGCGCCAGGACGTGCTCCTGGTCGCCCAGGTCTCCGCTCGCGCCAACCTGCTTTCGCTGGCCGTCCCCGCCCGCCGGCGAATCGGGTTCGATCGCGAGCGGTCGCGTGAAGGGCACGGCCTGGTCGTGCACGAGCGCATCCCTGCGGCGCCGGGCCAGCACCAGGCACTCGCGCTGCAGTCCTTCGCCGCCGTGCTCGGTGCCGATCCGGGTGCCGAGGATCGCGCACCGCCGGTCCCGGAGGCGGCCCGGGCCTTCGCTCGCAGTCACCTCGAGGAATCCGGCCGTGCCGTGCTGATCAGTCCCTGCTCGAGCCATCCGGGCCGCAACTGGCGTGCGGAACGGTATGCGGCCGTGGCCGACTGGGTCATCGGCGAGGCCGGCCGGCCCGTGGTGCTGATCGGCGGTCCGACGGACATCGAGCGGGAAGCCGGTGCGGCCATCGAGCGGGCCATGCGCGCGCGGCCACTGAATCTCATCGGCAGGGACACGCTGAAGCAGTCGCTGGCCATGCTCGAGCGCGCAGCCTGCCTCGTCGCACCGGATTCCGGACCGGTGCACTTCGCCGATGCGCTCGGCACCCCCGTCATCGGTCTCTACGCGGCCACCTGGTCTCGGCGCAGCGGACCCCTGGCAAGCCTCGAGCACTGCGTGGACCGCTTCCCCGAGGCCGCCGAGCGATTTCTCGGCAAGCCGCCCGAGAAAATTCGCTGGGGGCGGCGCATCGAGGTCGACGGCGTCATGGACCTCGTCGAGGTGCGTGACGTCGTGGCCCGCCTGGAGCGGTTGCTCGGGAGGGGCCACTGATGGGCAAGCCGAAGACGTCGGCAAGGAATGCAGCCGGAAGTTATCTCGGCTTCCGGGGGGGCGTTCTCGCCGTGCTGGCGTGGCTGGCCGCCACGGAGTCGCCGGCGACGGTGTGCGAGGCGCCCGAGCCGATCCCGGCGGCCGTTCTCGAGCGAGGGCCCGCGCTGCAGGCCGTGGCCTTCGCGGCCGTCGACCTGCGGACCGGGCGCTGCGCGGCCACGGCCGGCGAAGGGATCGAGGCGCGCCGAGCGCCGTGGTCGACCTTCAAGATCCCGCACTTCCTCATCGCGCTGGAGGCCGGCGCGGCATCGCCCGGCACCGTGTTCGAACCCGATCCGGCCCGCTTTCCCCCCGAGCGCTGGTGGTCGCGCGGCTGGCGCGAGGCCCAGGACCTCGATACGGCCTTCGGCCGCTCGACGGTGTGGGTGTTCCGGATGCTGACCGATCGCATCGAGGAGGCGATCTACGACCGCTGGCTGCAGCGCTTCGACTACGGGAATCGCGAGATCGGCATCGATCGCGACGACTTCTGGCTCGGCGGTCCGCTCGCGATTTCGGTGGTCGAGCACGTGGATTTCCTCCACTGCCTGCTCTCGAACGGCTGCGGCGTCTCGGCGGAGGCGCGCAGGGGGCTCGATGCCGCCGCCGCGCTCGGATCGTGGCAGGGCTACCGGTTGCACGGCAAGACGGGATCGGGGCCTCGCACCGGCGACGTCGACGGGCCTTTCGAGGGATGGTTCGCGGGTTGGCTGCGCGCAGCGGACGGTCGTGCGGTCGCGGTATTCGCGCTCCATGCGCAGGCCGATTCCTTCGCGGAACTCCGGACCGCGCGGCGCGAGAAGGCGCTGGCGTTGCTGGCCGCACTGGATCTCCATTCGCAGGAAAGCGCCGAGAGCGAGTCGCGGTGAATCCGGGTGCGGAACGGCGTGCGGGGGGTGATGCGGCCCGTCAGTAAGGGCTGTAGCTCTTTTCCTCGACGATCTCGGAGCCGAGTCGCTCGTTGATGTCCTTCTTGATCGCGGCGCGGCGGTCGTTGGTGCGGTAGACGGCGCGGGCCAGTTCGACGAACCGGTCCCCGAAGTCGCCGTCGCGCTCGCAGTCGCGGATCGCGTCCTCGATGTCCCAGAGTCGCTCGTTGACCTCGCGCAGTGCGACCCGCAGCGTGTCGAGGCCGCCGTCGTCGAGGCCGGCATCGCGCCAGGTGGCATTCAGGAGATCGAGCTCGCGTTCGACGTTGGCGCGCTTGGCGGCGTCGTCGATGCGCTCGCGCTTGATCTCGAGGATCGAGATCTTGTCGAGCACCTCGCCGGGCGAGACGGGAACGTGAAGGGTGTCGGTCATGCTCGGAATGCACGAAGCCCCGGCGGGGCCGGGGCTTCGTTCGGGTCTCGTCAGTCGTCCTGGCCGACGGCCTTCATGCTGAGCCGGATGCGGCCCTGCTTGTCGACCTCGAGGACCTTGACCTTGACCTTCTGGCCCTCGGACAGTTCGTCGGTGACGTTCTCGACGCGCTCGTCGGAGATCTGCGAGATGTGCACGAGGCCGTCCTTGCCGGGCAGGATCTGGACGAAGGCGCCGAAATTCATGATCTTCTGGACCGTGCCCTCGTAGACCGTGCCGACCTCGACGTCGGCCGTGATCTGCTCGATGCGGCGGCGCGCGTCGTCGGCCGCGTCCTTGTTGGCCGAGGCGATCGTGATCGTGCCGTCGTCGTCGATGTCGATCGTCGTGCCGGTTTCCTCGGTGATCTGGCGGATCGTGGAACCACCCTTGCCGATCACGTCGCGGATCTTGTCCGGGTGGATCTTCATCGTGAACAGGCGCGGGGCGTATTCGCTCATCTCGGCGCGCGGCTGCTCGATGACCTTGTTCATCTCGCCGAGGATGTGGCGGCGGCCTTCGCGGGCCTGGTCGAGCGCGGCCTGCATGATCTCGCGCGTGATGCCGTCGATCTTGATGTCCATCTGCAGCGCGGAAACGCCTTCGGCCGTCCCGGCAACCTTGAAGTCCATGTCGCCGAGGTGGTCCTCGTCACCGAGGATGTCGGTCAGCACGGCGAACTTGTCGCCTTCCTTGATGAGGCCCATGGCGATGCCGGCCACGGGAGCCTTGACGGGCACGCCGGCGTCCATGAGGGCCAGCGAGGTGCCGCAGACCGAGGCCATCGAGCTCGAGCCGTTCGACTCGGTGATCTCGGAGACGACGCGCAGCACATACGGGAATTCCTCGGGCTTGGGTACCACGGCCATGACGCCGCGCTTGGCGAGCCGGCCGTGGCCGATCTCGCGCCGCTTCGGCGCCAGCATGTGGTTCGTCTCCCCGACGCAGAACGGCGGGAAGTTGTAGTGCAGCATGAAGTTGTCCTTGTACTCGCCCTCGATCGCGTCGATGATCTGCGCGTCGCGGCCCGTTCCCAGCGTGGCCACGACCATGGCCTGGGTCTCGCCGCGCGTGAAGATCGCCGAGCCGTGCGTGCGGGGCAGGGCGCCGACCTGCACGTCGATCGGGCGGACCGTGGTCAGGTCGCGGCCGTCGATGCGCGGCTTGCCCTCGATGATCTGGCTGCGGACCAGGTTCTTCTCGAGCTTGTGGAAGGCCGTCTTGACGTCGGCTTCCGAGGGGGCGGACTCTTCGTCGGAGGCCAGCGACTCGACGACGCGCGAGCGCACTTCGCCGATGGCGGCCTGGCGCTCGGCCTTGTCGGTGTTCTGGTAGGCGGCCTTGAGATCTTCGAGGGCCATGTCGCGGACCTTGTCCTCGAGGCCGGCCGGCGCTTCGGGCGCGCTCCAGTCCCACTTCGGCTTGCCGGCCTCGTCGGCCAGTTCGCGGATCGCCGAGATGGCGGTCTGCATCTGCTCGTGGCCGAAGGTGACGGCGCCCAGCATTTCTTCCTCGGTCAGCAGGTCGGCTTCCGACTCCACCATGAGCACGGCCTTGTCGGTGCCGGCGACCACGAGATCCAGGCGCGACTCCTTGAGTTGGCTGGCCGTGGGATTGAGAACGTACTCGCCGTCGACGAAGCCGACACGCGCGCCACCGATCGGACCCTGGAACGGAGCACCGGACAGCGCCAGGGCGGCCGACGCCCCGAGCATGGCCGGGATGTCGCCATCGACTTCGGGGTTCAGCGACATGACCGTCGCGATGACCTGGACTTCGTTCATGAAGCCGTTCGGGAACAGCGGACGGATCGGCCGATCGATGAGCCGCGAGGTCAGCGTCTCCTTCTCGGTCGGTCGTCCCTCGCGCTTGAAGAAGCCGCCGGGAATGCGTCCGGCCGAGTAGAACTTTTCCTGGTAGTTGACCGTCAGCGGGAAGAACGCCTGACCGGGCTTGGCCTCGGGGCGCGCGACGGCGCTGACGAGGACGACGGTGTCGCCCATGGTGACGAGGACCGCACCCGTGGCCTGGCGGGCCAGGTGGCCGGTCTCGATCGTGACGGTGTGCTCACCGTACTGGAAGGACTTGGAAACTTTGTTGAACACGTGGGAATACTCCGGGATGCGAAGAAGGATGTCGTGAATGCATCAGGTACGACGAAGCTCCGGGTGTTGATCGATCAACAACCGGAGCGGAACGCCGTCATGAATCGTTGGCGCGCGCCTTCAGCGGCGCAGGCCGAGACGCTCGACGATGTCGCGGTAGCGCTGGACGTCCTTGCGACGGACGTAGTCCAGCAGCGAGCGGCGCTGGTTGACGAGCCGAATCAAGCCCTTGCGGGAATGATGATCCTTCTTGTGATCCTGGAAATGCTCCGTCAGGTGGCGGATCCGCGCCGTCAACAGCGCAATCTGCACTTCCGGAGATCCCGTATCGCCGCTCGAGAGCTGGTACTCCGAGACGATCTGCTGCTTCTGCTCTGCGCTCAGGGACATCTTTGTCTCAAACTCCAAACTGGGTTGCGAGGTCAGGCGATCGGGCTTTTCCAGAAAACCCCCTCGAACGATCCGGCGAACCGGTCGCCAAGGCCGGGCTTTGTGCAAAAGCCCCGATCACCGGCGTCAAGCCCGCAATTATACTTCGGAAAAGACCCGCGTAACAAGTCCCCCCGTCACTCGGATTCCGACGCTCCGGAATGAATGCCGGTCAGGCGCTCGCGCGCGCGCCCGTAGAGGCTGCCGGACGGAAACGATCCGTCGCGCCAGACGCCGGGATTCGACCCCGCGAGCAGTTCCAGCGCCTGCGAGAGGTTGCCCGCCGCGTAGACCTGGACGCGATCGTTGGACGCGGCCTGCACGATGCGGTCGCAGAGCATCAGGGCCTTGCGCTGCGGCGCCGGGACCAGCACGCCGGCGCCGGCCCCGAGTTCGCCGGCCAGAAGCGGCGTGAGCAGATCGTCGACGCAGTCGTTGAGATTCGGTACCGGTTGCACGCGCGCGTCGAGGTCCAGGGCGCCGAGCACGGCAACGTCCTGGCGAAGCGCGACGCCTGCGAGGTGGCTCAGCAGGGCCAGCGAGCCAGCCAGCAGTGCCGAGGGCAGGACCGGGTCCGGGCGTGTCTCGCCGAGCTGGCGCCGGGCTTCCATGGTCAGGATCGCGCGCACGGCCGGGCGGCGTTCGAGACGAAGCACGCGGGCCAGGACGGCCTCGAGGTCCCCCTCGAGTCCCTCGGGCGCGCCACGGCCACGCACGGAGAACCGGGTCTCCGAGGACGGCATCGTCGAGGCCCGGACACGCGAGATCCGCCCCACGTGGAAAGGCCCGTCGCGATCCACGGCGGCCGCGTAGACCTGGCCGGGCGCCGGCTGTGCGCCCGGAAAGCCCAGCGATTCCGGGCCGCCTGCGGGGTCCGGGGAAGGACGACCCATCTCCAGGGCGCGGGCCACGTGCTCGGGGCCGATTTCCGCCTCCCCGGTTTCCGAGGCGACGGCGGCGGCCCGGCCCGCGATATCGACGAGTTCGTCCACGCGCCGACTCAGGCGATCGTCGCCGGCCATGCGCGCGGCGTGCTCCACCAGTCTTGCCAGGGCCTCGTCGCCGGGGGCCGCGATCTTCAGTGCCTCGCAGCGGCGGCGGATCGCCAATCCGAGCGCGCGGGCCGTCCGCTCGCCGCGCTCTACCGAATCGGTGACGTCCACGGGAGCGCCGAAGCGCCGCATGAATTCCGGATGCCGGTCGTGCATGCGCTCCCAGTGCTCGCGCGCGCCGATCAGCACCAGCCGCACGCGCAGCGGGATCGGGTCGGGTCGCAGCGACTGGATCGGAAAGGCGCGCGCACGGCCCGGCGGTTCGATGTCGACGGCTCCGAGCACCATGAGGCGATGCAGGATGTCGACGCTGTCGGGGTGCTCGAGCAGGGCCCCTGCATGGACGAGCAGGAATCCTTCGTCGGCCTGCATCGCGCTGCCGGCCCGGATGCCGCGGAACGACGCGATGGCGCGCTTGGCGTCCAGCCAGGAGGGATCGATGGTCCCGATGAGGTTGCGCGGCGTCGGGTGCGGCTCTTCGACGACGGGCACGTGCGGCTCGCCTGCCTTCGCGATCACGTTGGCGCTGTAGATCAGGTCCGGTTCGGCCTGGTGTTCGGCAGGCTGGTCGACGCGGTGCTCGATCACGTCGTTGATCAGCGACTCGAGGTGGTCGTCGACGTCGGGCTGGCGCAACCGCTCGCCGAGCGGCGCGACGAGGTCGGCCATGAGTCGGCGGGTCTCGGCGCGCAGCAGGTTCCTGCGTAGTTGGCGCGACTGCTTCCAGATCCGGTTGACGGCCTTCGAGACTTCGGCGAGTTCGTCCTCGTGGTCCTTGATCACTCCCCGGATCTTCTCGAACTCCTGCCGCGAGACCTGGCCGCGGGCGACGAGATTGGCGAGATCGTGCTGCGTGATGGTCCGGCCGGTCTGACGCACGTGGATGGTGACGCGAACGAGTTGCCCGACCACCTCGTGCACGGGAACGAGGCCGTGCGCCTTCAGATTCTCCTCCAGCGTCGCCATGCCGCGCCGCATCTCCGCCTCTGCACGCTCGTCGAGCGCCTCGAGCCGGTTCCGGATCGGACGGGATTCGAGCGCCTCGGCGAGCCGATCGCGAACGAAGGCGGCGATTTCGCGGAGTTCGCGCTGCAGCACCTCCCCTTCGCCGGCCGGCAGGCGCAGCAGCCGGGGGCGGTCCGGGTTCCGGAAATTGTGGACGAAACAGAGATCGTGGCGCGCCGGGGCGTCGTGTCCGGCCGCTTCGAGCGCCGCGTGAACGACGCGGCGCCGCCCGGATCCGGCCTCGCCGCGGATGAAGATGCCGCCGGCCGTCGCCGTCGAGGCGCGCAGCAGCAGCGACAGCGCCCGGACGGCACCGGGGTCGAGTGGATCCTGTGGCTCGGATGTTCCCCCGTCATCGGCCCAGATCGCGTGATGCACCCGCCAGCGAAGCTGCTTCGGGTCGAGTCGCGAAAGTGCCATGCAGACGTCTTTTCCGCGTGAGGTTCAGGAGTGCATTCTAGCCGGATCGTTCGTGCTCGATTCGACGCGTCGGCGTCCGGCCCGCATGCGCGTCCCTGCAGAGGTCCGCCCCTGACCGGCGGACCGATGCGCGGGACTCAGTCGGCGATCTCGCCGCGGCGCGCCAGCCGTTCCGCGTAGCCGATCCAGGCCTCGGCGACGGTGCGCGGTTCCTCGAGCATGGGCAGATGGCCGGTGTCGGGCAACATCAGCGTCTCGGCGTCGGCCAGGGCGCGTTCCACCACGGCCGCACCGGCGGGATTCAGCACCTGGTCGGAGCGGCCCCAGACGATCAGCGCGGGAACGTCGAGCCCGTCGACGATCTCCTCGAGCGGTCGGGATTCGAAGCGGATGGCGTCGAAGGCGCGCTGGTGCTCCACGGCCCGGCGCGCGGATCGGGCCGCAAGGTGCCGGGCCAGCGGCGCCGGAATCCAGGGCGGGTGGACGAAGCAGTAGTCGACGAGGCGGCGGAAATCGTCGAGGTCGCGGACGATCAGCGGATTGTGGCGATCCTCGGCGACCTCCCGGAACAGCGGGGAGAGTTCGACGCTCTCCACACCGCCCGGTGCAAGCAGCCACAGCGCGCGGATCCGCTCGGGGGCACGCCTCGCGATGGCGGCCGCAACGTAGCCACCCATCGAGCTCCCGCCGATGTAGCAGCGCTGGATCTCGGCACGATCCATCCACCGCAGCACGGCTTCTGCCTGGGCATCGATGCGGAAGTCCACGCGATCCGGAGCCCGCGTTTCCCCGAAACCGGGCAGGTCGGGCGCGAGGATGCGGAAGTGGCCCGTCAGGTGGCGGGCCGCGCGATTGAAGTGGTCGGCGTCGGCATTGAAGCCGTGCAGAAGCACCAGGGTTTCGCCGTGGCCGCCCTCGAGAACGTGCCAGTCGGTGCCGTCGACCTCGACGAAGCAGGACCGGAGCCGGGCGTGCTTGCGATCCAGCCAGCGGAACAGCCGGGCCGGACCGGCCGGGAACCAGTGCCAGACCAGGGCCGCCGTCAGCAGGGCGACAAGGAGGGCGATCAGCGGCGCCATGTCTCCACGGTGCTAGAATTCCGGACCCTAGTGTAGAGAAGTTCCTTACCCGATGCTCATGCCACGCTCCGGTCCCCGGCCGGCGCCGAGCCCCGCGTGACCCGCGCCGACGAACGGGCGCTCTCGGACGCCGACCGTGCGCACTTTCGCGACCGCGGATACCTGGTTCGACGCGGCGCCTGCGACGCGGCTCGTGTCGCGCGCATGCGGGCCGTCGCCGAGGCCGCGCTGCGCGACGCCGTGGAGCCGATCGAGTACGAGGCCGACCTGGGCTATCCCGGTGCACCGCGCGGGCGCGAGGCCGCCGGTGGACGCACCGCGCGCCGGCTGCTCGGTGCGCTGGACCGCGACCCGGTCTTCATGGACTGGGCCCGCGCTGCCCCGCTCGTGGGCCCCGTTCGCCGGCTGCTGGATACGCAGGACATCCGGGTGGTACGCGCCCACCACAACTGCGTGATGACGAAGCAGCCTCGATTCTCCAGCCTCACCGGCTGGCACCGCGACACGCGCTACTGGGCCTTCGATCGCGACGAACTCGTCAATGCCTGGACGGCGCTCGGTACCGAAAGCGAGGACAACGGGGGAATGCGCCTGATCCCGGGCTCGCATCGCGAGGCCTTCCCGCCGGAGGCATTCGACTCGCGGTCGTTCTTCCGCGACGATCTCGAAGACAACCGCCGTCGCATCGCGGCAGCCGAGCAGGTCGACCTGGGTCCCGGCGACGTGCTGCTGTTCGATGCGCGGCTGCTGCACGCGGCGGGCCGCAACCGGACCGAGCAGCGCAAGCTGTCGGTGGTGTTCACCTACCGTGCCGCCGACAACCCGCCGCAGCCCGGAACCCGGTCGGCGGCCGTGGCGGATCTCGATCCGGAGCGGCCCGGGTGAAGGTTCGCTCGAAGCGGAACCCGCTCCGTGGGTGAGTTCTTCTCGGTCGCCTGCGCGGCGGTCTGGGCCTTCGCCGTCATCCTGCTTCGCCGGTCGGGTGAAACGCTGCCCGCGTTCGAACTGAATCTGGTCAAGAACCTGCTCGGCCTGGCGCTGATGGTGCCGACCGTGCTGCTCACGGAGGGCTTCTCGCTGCCCGGCTACACGGCCGGCGAACTGTCGCTCGTGCTGGTCTCGGGCATCGTCGGCATCGCCGTGGCCGACACCTGGTACCTGCGCGCACTGAACCTCATGGGCGCCGGGCGGACCGGCGTGGTGGCCAGCCTCTACAGTCCGTTCGTCATCGTGCTGTCGATGCTGTTCCTCGGCGAGTCGCTGCGGGCCTGGCAACTGGCAGGCTTCGGGCTCGTGCTGGCCGGCATCCTGCTCGTGACCTGGCGCACGAACCGCCGCGACGTGTCGGCGCGCGCGCTGCGCACCGGAGTGGCCTTCGGAGCAGGCGCCGTGCTGATGATGGCCGTCGGTGTGGTCATGGTGAAGCCCGTGCTCGAGGGCGACGACTTCTTCTGGACGGTGCTCCTCAGGCTGGCCGGGGGCGCTGCGGCGATGCTGATCTTCGTCTGGGCCACGCGGGGTGCGTCGATGATGATGGCGCACTACCGCAGGCCGCAGCCCTGGCCGATGATTCTCGTCGCGGGGTTCCTGGCCACCTACCTCTCGATGATGCTCTGGCTGGCCGGCTACCGGTTGACGAGCGCCTCCGTGGCCGCCGTGCTCAACGAGACGGCGGCGGCGTTCATCGTCCTGTTCGCCTGGTGGCTGCTCGGAGAGGGCATGAGTCGCCGACGCATCGCCGGCGTAGCGCTGACCTTCTCCGGCGTGGTCGTGATCCTGTCGGTCTGAACCGGCCGATCTCCGTTCAGGTGGCGGCGTCGCCGGCCCGCTCGCGTCGGCGCCGGGCCCACCAGGCCGGGACCTTGCAGCACTCGTAGGCGAGCACGGCCAGCACGATGCCCACTCCGGTCCAGACCAGCGAGGACGGGTCCAGCGGCACGGCCGGCACGAAGTCCTCGGCCGCGCGGCGCGCGACCGACCAGTCGGCATACCGCAGCATCGCTGCGGGCCTGAGCATCGCCGGCGTGGAGATCAGTTGCTCGCGCATCGCCTGCAGCGCTTCGAGGCGCTGCGTCAACTCGGCGACGGCCTGCAGCCGCTCTTCCTCGCCCATCCAGGCCAGTACGCGCCCCGAGGCGATTTCCTCGATCGTTCGGCGTGCCTCGTCGATGTGCCCGCCGAGCCGCTGCAGGTAGGCCTGCGTGAACGCCGGCGCCTGCGACATCGTCAGTCCGCCGCCGGCGCCGAAGACCGCGCTGCCGAGATGGTCCATGCGGCGCCCGACCCAGCTCACGCCGCGTCCCTGCCGCCATCCCGTGCGGCCCTTTCGTTCGCAGCGGTTTCGTCCTCGCTGCCCGGAACCGGGTCGTGTCCGCCTGCGCAGAAGGGGTTGCAGCGCAGGATGCGCCCGGCCGCCATCCACGAGCCCCGCCAGGGCCCGTAGAGCTCGATGGCCTGTTCGGCGTAGCGCGAGCAGGTCGGCTCGAAGCGGCACTGCTGGCCGACGACCGGCGAAAGCGTGCGGCGATAGACGTGGATCAGGCCGATCAGGATGCGTTGCATAGGGCTTGCACCGGTCCGAGACACCGAGTATATAATCGCCGGCTTACCTTTCGTTGGCCCTTCCACGGTTTCCAGAGATATGTGTGCCGATCGAGTCAAGCTTCCGAAGAACTACCGTCCCTCCGAGAAAGAGGAATACATGAACGCCAAGCAGCTGGAGTATTTCCGCCAGAAGCTGCTGAAGTGGCGCCAGGACCTCATCGACGAGTCGCAGGAGACGATCAACAACCTGCGCCAGGAGGTTCGAGACGTCGGCGACGAGGCCGAGCGCGCCAGCCGCGAGACGGAGAACAGCCTGGAGTTGCGCACCCGCGACCGGTATCGCAAGCTGCTCGGCAAGATCGACCAGGCGCTGAACCGCGTCGACGACGGCAGCTACGGCTATTGCGAGGAGACGGGTGAGGAGATCGGCCTCGCGCGGCTCGAGGCCCGTCCCATCGCGACGCTGAGCCTCGACGCGCAGGAACGCTGGGAGCTGAAGCAGAAGCAGATGCGCGACAGCCGCTGACGGTGCGAAGTCGTGCGGCGCGTTATGATTCCAGTCGGGACCTTTCACTCGTGAAACGAGGGAGCAGTTCGATGAAGAACCGATTCCGCATTGCAGCACTGGCCCTGGCGGTCGGCGGCATCCTCGCCGGGCCCGCGCTCGCCCAGGACGAAATGCCCGTCGATGGCCGCTGGTACGCGACGCTGATCGGCGGCGCCGCGTTCGTCGACGGCGACCGCATGGCCAAGGACGACTGGCCCTACTACGGCGCGTCGATCGGCCGGTTCCTGAGCCGCGACTTCAGCCTGGAACTCCAGATCGACACCTACGAGTCCGACTTCGAGGACAGCGTGGTCGTGCCGGCCGGTCTGACGCGTGAGTTCGAGAACTTCAGCTACGGGCTGTTCGGCCGCTACCACTGGGGGGACTACAGCAACTTCCGACCGTTCCTGCTCCTCGGGGTCGGCATCCAGGAACACGACAGTTTCCTCGACAACGGCCGCGACATCTTCGGATCGGCCGGCATCGGTGCGACGGCCGAGTTCGGTGACCACTGGCGCCTGCGCACGCAGTTCGAGGCGCGCTACGACAACGACCGCCGCACCTTCGATTCCGATGACGGATTCCTCGACGGCATCTTCTCGCTGGGGCTGAGCTACGCGTTCGGCGAGCCGCCGCGCCCGCCGCGTCCCGAACCGGCCCCGGCCCGCCCGGCTCCGCCGCCGCCCGCTCCCGCACCGGCTCCGGCCCCCGAACCGCCGCCGGAGCCCGAGGTCCTCTTCGAACTCGATTCGACCGTGACGTTCGCATTCGATTCGTCCGAAATCCGAGAGGAAGCCGAGGAAGAGCTGACCCGCGTGGCCGACATCCTGCGTCAGCGCCGCGAGATCATCCTCATCGAGGTCGCCGGCCACACCGACAGCATCGGCACCGAGGAATACAACATGGACCTGTCGCTGCGCCGAGCCAATTCGGTGGCCGACTTCCTGATCCGGCACGGCATCGACCCCGACCGGCTCGAGGTCCGTGGTTTCGGCGAGACGCGGCCGAAGGTGCCGAACACCTCTCCCGAGAACCGCGCCATGAACCGCCGGGTCGTGATCTCGATCCTGGATCGCATGGACTGAGCGCAGGACGCCGAAGCGCTTCGGGAAGGGCCCGCCGCGTGCGGGCCCTTTCCGTTGTGCCGCCCGTCCGGTTTCTGCGGTGGTGCCTCCGGGGCGCGAGACTGGCTGCAGGCGCCGGAGACGAGCCGGTTCGTTCAGCCTGCGGCGAGCGCTCGGCGCGCGTGTCCGCGGATCGCCGCAAGCATCGCGTTGAGGCCGTTGGCGCGCGTCGGCGAGAGGTGCTGGCCGAGCCCGATCTCCTCGATGAAGCGTGGCTCCGTGGCCAGGATCTCCTCGGCGCTGCGGCCCGAGTACACGCGCAGCAGCAGGTAGATGAGGCCCGACACGATGGCCGCGTCGCTGTTGGCGCGGAAATCCAGACGGTCCGCGTCGCCCCCGACGTGCAGCCAGACGCGCGACTGGCAGCCCTCGAGCAGCGCGTCGTCGGTGCGATCGGAGTCGGGCAGGGGCTCGAGCCGGCGGCCGAGGTCGATGATGTACTGGTAGCGTTCCAGCCACTCGTCGAACAGGCCGAATTCCTCGATGATCTCGTCCTGGACGGCGTCGGCGTTCACGACGGCTCGTCCTCGCCCTCGGGGGCGGGTTTGGGGCGCCAGCGAGTCCCGTCCGGGCCGTCCTCGAGTTCCACGCCCCGCGAAGCCAGCTCGTCGCGGATGCGATCGGCCTCGGCGAAGTCGCGCTCCGCGCGCGCCGCGGCGCGTTCGGCGATGCGCCGCTCGATGACCTCGACGTCCATGCCGGCCTGGCGGATGCGCTCGCGGCGCCAGCGCTCTGGATCGCCGAGCAGGCCGAGCAGCGCGGCCGATGCGGCCAGTGCGGCGCCGTCGCCTTCGCCGCGCGCCAGGTCGCGGGCCATGACATTGATGCGCGCCAGCGCGCCGGGCGTATTGAGATCGTCGTCGAGAGCGGCGACGACCTCGGGATCGGGCAGGGACCCGGCCGGCGGGAACCCGGATTCCTCGAGCGTCCGGTAGAGACGGTCCAGGGTCGCGACGGCGCGCGTGAGTGCCTCCTCGGACCAGTCGAGCGGCTGGCGGTACTGCGCCGAAAGCAGCACGTAGCGGATCGCCTCGCCGGGCCAGTGCCTGAGGAGTTCGTGCACCGTCAGCGTGTTGCCGAGGCTCTTCGACATCTTGCGCTTCTCGACCGTCACGAAGCCGTTGTGCAGCCAGTAGCGCGCGAACACTTCGCGGCCGTGCGCGCAGCGGCTCTGGGCGACCTCGTTCTCGTGGTGCGGGAAGACGAGGTCCTGGCCGCCGGCGTGGATGTCGATGATCTCGCCGAGGTGCGCGGCGCTCATCGCGGAGCACTCGATGTGCCAGCCGGGCCGGCCGCGCCCCCAGGGACTGTCCCAGCCCGGCTGGTCGTCGTCGGACGGCTTCCAGAGCACGAAGTCCTCGGGATTGCGCTTGTAGGGGGCCACTTCCACGCGCGCGCCGGCGACCATCTCGCGGCGGTCGCGGCGCGACAACCGGCCGTAGTCCTCGAAGCGCTCGACGTCGAACAGCACGTGGCCCTCGGCTTCGTAGGCGTGGCCGCCGGCGAGCAGGCGCTCGATCATCGCGATGATCTCGGCGATGTGCTCCGTCGCCCGCGGCTCGATCGTCGGGGCCTGCACGCCCAGGGCGGCCATATCGGCGCGGTAGGCGTCGGCGTAGCGGTTCGAGATCAGGCCGATGTCGACGCCCTGCTCGGCGGCGGCCTTGTTGATCTTGTCGTCGACGTCGGTGATGTTGCGGGCGTAGACGACCTCGGGATAGCGGCGCTGGAGCAGCCGGAACAGCACGTCGAAGATCACGGCCGGCCGCGCGTTGCCGATGTGCGCGTAGTTGTAGACCGTGGGTCCGCAGACATACATGGTCACGCGCTCGGGGTCGGCCGGCTCGAAGGTCTGCTTGGCGCGGGCCAGCGTGTTGTGGAGTTCCAGGGCCATGGGGGAGGGCGCTCACGACGGTCGGATGCGGCCGTCGTTGCTACACTACGGGCGAACCGAAATTCTAA
Source organism: Wenzhouxiangellaceae bacterium (assembly GCA_033722095.1). Taxonomy (GTDB): domain Bacteria; phylum Pseudomonadota; class Gammaproteobacteria; order Xanthomonadales; family Wenzhouxiangellaceae. The sequence continues at coordinate 20,028 of JAWVZQ010000002.1, forward strand.
CGGATTCTCCCGCTCCGATGACCCAGTCCGCCCCGATCGAGAACGCCTCCGCTCTGTACCGCCGCCACGTCGAGCGGCTGGTCTCGGCGACCACCGAATCGCTGTCCGAAGCCGGCTACGACCGGCTGCTGCTGCACTCCGGCCGGCCGAGGCTGCGCTTCCAGGACGACCATGCTCCGGCCTTTCGCGCCCACCCGCACTTCGTCCACTGGGTCCCGCTGCCGCGCCACGCCGACGGGATGCTCGAGTTCTCTCCGGGCGCACGCCCGAGGCTCTGGATGGTCGTGCCCGAGGATTTCTGGCACGCACCGCCCGCGCCGGCGGCCGACTGGTGGGCCGATCAACTGGACATCGAGATCGTCGCGGATCGCGAAGGCTGGGCGCACCGGCTCGGGCAGGGCGGGGCGACGGCGCTGATCGCCGAGCCCGACGATTTCCCCGAGCTCGGGGGCGATGCCGACGTCAATCCCGCCGGGCTGCTGGCCCGCCTCGACGAGGCGCGGACGGTGAAGAGCGACTACGAGATCGCCTGCCTGCGCGAAGCGAACCGCCGAGCCGTGGCCGGTCACCGGGCGGCCGAGCGGGCGTTCCGTGACGGCGAGTCCGAGCTCGGCATCCACGCCGCCTATGCCGCGGCCAGCGGCCAGGACCCCGACGTGCTGCCCTACGGCAGCATCGTGGCGCTGAACGAGCACTGCGCGATCCTGCACTACCAGTACCGCTCGCCGCGCAGGCCCGAGGCGGCGCGCAGCTTCCTCATCGACGCCGGGGCCGACTGCCTCGGCTACGCGGCCGACATCACGCGCACGCACTCGCGGGACGACGGCGAGTTCGCCGAGCTCGTCGAGGCCGTCGATGCGCTGCAGCAGCGCATCGTCGAGCGCACCGTGCAGGACCGGGCCTTCGTCGACCTGCATCTCGAGACGCATCGCGGCATCGCCGACATCCTGCGATCGTCGGGAATCTGCTCGCTGGAGGTCGATGCGATGCTCGAGGCGGGCGTCACCTCGCGGTTCTTTCCGCACGGCCTCGGGCACTTCCTCGGCGTCCAGGTCCACGATGTGGCCGGCCAGCGGGATCGCTCCGGCACGGCGCTTCCGCCGCCGGCCGATCATCCGTTCCTGCGCCTGACGCGCGACCTCGAGGCCGGCAATGTCGTGACCGTGGAACCGGGGCTCTACTTCATCCCCCAGCTGCTCGACCCGCTGCGCGAATCGCAGCTGCGCCGGGCGATCGACTGGGACCGTGTCGACGCGCTGGCGCCGTACGGAGGAATCCGGGTCGAGGATGACGTGCTGGTCGGCCGGGAATCGGCCGTGAACCTGACGCGAGAGGCATTCGCCGAGGCCGGCTGACGAGCCGGTCGAGGCGGCGCGGGGCCGCAACGGAGATGACGCGAACTGCCCCGGGAAGGCAGTCGAAGAATCAGTGGTCGGGGTGAGAGGATTCGAACCTCCGGCCCCTGCCTCCCGAAGACAGTGCTCTACCAGGCTGAGCTACACCCCGACTTGAGCCGGGCATTATACGTCGGGAAATTCTCCGCGTGCAAAGAAATTGCCTCTCGCGGCCCGGGAAACGGACCGCGTCGATGCGCTCTCACGCGAAAACGGCGCGCGGGGGTGTCGGATGCGTTCAGAAATTGTTAAAATCCCGCCGATCCGTCATCGGGCTGAAAGATTCCCGGCCTAGCATCCACCGGGCCCGGTCGCCGAAATCCCGTCGACCGAATCGAATCACCCCATACCGCTGAACCACCCAAGGGAGCGACACGTCCATGAAAGTCTCAGGAACCTCCACGGGCAGCTGGAACCTGCGCCTCGCCTCGGCCCTCGTGCTGATGGCGCTCGCGCTGGTCGCCGGTCCGGCCCTCGCGCAGCAGACCTCGTCCATCGTCCGCGGACAGGTCACGACCGACGCCGGCGAGCCCATCGAGGGCGCCGCCGTCGAGATCGTCCACATTCCGTCGGGCACCACCTCGGTCGCGGAAACCAGCGAGACCGGCTCGTACTTCCAGTCCGGCCTGCGCGTCGGCGGCCCGTACCGCATCACGGTCACGGCGGAAGGCTACGGCAACCAGGCGCTCGAGGACGTGTTCCTGCAGCCCGGCACGCAGCCGCCGTTCCGCTTCACGCTCGAGGGAGGCGCGGCCGCGCTGGAAGCCGTCCAGGTGACGGGCGTGGCGCTCGACGAGGCCGTGGAACTGAACAACGGCGTGGGTTCGACCTACAGCGCGCGTGACATCGCCAACCAGCCGTCGACCGAGCGCGACGTCATCAAGGTGCTGCTGCGCGACCCGCTGGCCCAGTCCGACGACGTGGGCGAGCTCAGCGTCGGCGGCGTCAACCCGCGCTTCAACGGCTTCTCGATCGACGGCTCGCTGCAGCAGGACGACTTCGGCCTGACCGAGGGCACCTACGCCACGGCGCGCTCGCCGATCAACCTCGACGCCATCCAGTCGGCCACGCTGGTCGCCTCGGATTACGGCGTGACGGCCTCCGGATTCACGGGCGGCCTCGTCAACGTGGTCACCAAGTCGGGCACGAACGAGTTCGACGGCTCCATCTATTACGCCTACCAGGACGACAGCTTCATCGGCAACGACTTCGACGGCGGCAGCTTCGACCCGGGTGACTTCGAGGAGAAGGAATACGGCTTCACGGTCGGCGGCCCGATCATCAAGGACAAGCTGTTCTTCTTCGTCTCCTACGACGAGTACGAGAACGCCGCGCCCGTCGACTTCTCGAACTTCGACCGTTTCAACGGCGTCCAGCCCGGCTTCTTCGACACGGTCCGCCAGACCATCATCGACACCTACGGCTTCGATCCGGGCACGCGCCCGACGGTGGCCAACGTCCCCGAGACCTCCGAGCGCCTGCTCGCCAAGGTCGACTGGAACATCAACGCCGACCACCGCCTCTCGCTGACCTACCAGGATTCCGAGGAAGGCGACGTCAGCGTCGGCGGCAACGAGTTCACCTCGGCCTGGTACGACATCCCGCTCGTCATCGAGGCCTACACGGCCGAGCTGTTCAGCGACTGGACCTACAACTTCTCGACGAACTTCCGCGTCAACTACAAGGAGAACACGCGCGGTCAGAACTGCCGGGCCGGTTCGGGCATCGGCCAGATCTCGCTGGACTTCTTCGACATCGACGAACTGGCCGGCTCGCCGCTGGAAGGTCTGCTGACCGAGGGCGGCGACTTCGTGGCCGGCTGCGACAACTTCCGCCATGCCAACGACTTCAGCGACGAGCGCCTGCAGGTCTTCGGTTCCGGCGAGTACTTCATGGGCGACCACGTCCTGACCTTCGGCGGCGAGTACGAGCAGTACGACCTGTTCAACGTGTTCGTTCCGTTCTCGAACGGCGACTTCATGTTCGACAACTACGACGACCTCGTGAACCGCGAAGCCGACGTCTTCTACGTCAACGTGCCGTCGAACAACGCCCAGCAGGGCGCCGCGGCCTGGGGCTACGACAAGATCTCTCTGTTCCTGTCCGATACCTGGCAGCTGTCGCCGGAGTTCAACCTGACGGCCGGCATCCGCTACGAGCGCTTCGAGCAGAGCGACGAGCCCGAATTCAACCAGGCCATCTTCGACACCTACGGCGTCGACACGAGCAACAACCTCGACGGCAACGACCTGTGGATGCCGCGCGTCGGCTTCCTGTGGACCCCGCTGCCGCGCACGAGCGTCAGCGGCGGCTTCGGCCTGTTCGCCGGCGGCGACCCGAAGGTCTGGACCTCGAACGCGTTCCAGAACGCCACGTTCGGTGCGTTCGCCCGCAACGTCCAGAACGTCGATCTGCGCAACGTGCCGCAGCAGCTGCTCGACCAGGTCGCCACGGGCGTCGCCACGCCGATCGACTACATCTCGGACGACTTCGACACGCCGTCGGACTGGAAGGCCTCGCTGCGCGTCCAGCAGGGCTTCGACGTCAACCTCTTCGGCCTCGACCTCGGCGACGACTACCAGGTCACGGCGCAGTACCTCTATACGAAGACCCGCGACGGTTTCATCTGGACCAACCTGGCCCAGACGCAGAACGCGGACGCGCTGCCGACCGGCGTCGCGCCCGACGGCCGTCCGATCTACGCCGACCTCGAAGACCTCGGCATCCCGAACTTCACCGAGCTCGGCAACATCGACGGCGGCGAGAGCAAGGTCTTCTCGCTGGCCCTGTCCAAGTTCTACGACAACGGCCTGAGCTTCGACGTCAGCTACGCCCACACCGACGCCGAAGTCGTCAGCGAGGGCACGTCCTCGCGCGGCATCTCGAACTGGCGCGCGCTGTTCGCAGCCGACCGCAACAACCCGGCCCCGCGCACCTCGCCGTTCCAGATCGAGCACTCGTTCAAGTTCAACTTCGGCTACGAGCAGGCCTTCCTCGGTGACCTGTCGACGCGCATGGACGTGTTCGGCCGCATCTTCAAGGCCGACGTGTTCAGCACCTCGTTCGACGTGAGCCGGAACAACGCGCTGTTCGGCCGTGCCGGCCTCGGCGAGAGCCCGTTCGACAACAGCCCGCTGTACATTCCGCTGCCGGGCAACGACCCGCGCGTGGTCTACGGCTCGGACTTCGACGTCGAGGGCTTCTTCACCTACGTCGAGGAGAACGACATCCCGGTCGGCGGAATCCACGACCCGTATTCCGAGAAGTCGGATGACTGGAACAACATCTGGGACCTGCGCTTCCAGCAGGAACTGCCGGGCATCCCGGGCGTCAACCGCTTCGTCGGCGACAACCGGTTCAAGCTGATTCTCGACATCGAGAACTTCCTGAACCTCGTCAACGACGACTGGGGCAAGTTCACGAACGGTCCGTTCTTCGGTCAGGCCGCGATCGTCGAGGCCGACCTGGTCTCGGCCGCGGACGTGGCGGCCAACGGCATCGACGGCGCCACGGCGCTGACCGGTGACGCGCCGCGCACGACCTGCCTGCAGGCCAGCGACTGCCTCTACCGCTTCAACGAGTTCGACGGCGATCCCACGGCATTCACGAGCCGTTCCAACTCGGTCTACGAGATCCGCCTGACGCTGCGCTACGACTTCTGATCGCAGCCGGTGTCCCGGGACCGCGCCCAGCGGTCCCGGCGCATCTCCCCGAAGGCCGGCGGGCCCGTCCGCCGGCCTTCTTTCTTTCCGGTCTCGGCGTTGCAAACGCCGGCCGCTTCCCTACAATGACCGGCCCCGCGGCACTGCTGCCGCGGGAGACCGCCTCCGAGGATTCCCGAGCATGCACCAGTCGCCCGAGCACGAGTTCCGCAACCCCGACGAAGAACCCGTCCAGTCCTGCCACGTCTATCCGGCAGGCAGCCTGAACATCCTCTCGCGCGAGGAAGTCGCGCGGCTTTCGGACGCCAGCCAGGAACTCGGCGACCTGCTTCGTCGATGCGCGCTGGCCGTGCTCAACAGCGGCAATACCGAAGACGATGCCGAGGCCATGCTGGCACGCTACCGCGACTTCGCGATCCGCGTGGAGCAGGTCAACCGCGGCATCCGCATCGAGCTCGACAACGCGCCGGGCTGCTCGTTCGTCGACGGCGAGATGATCCACGGGATTCGCGAACTGCTGTCCTCGGTGGTTCGCGACATCGTCTATTTCCACACCGAGATCCGGCCGAATCCCTACTTCGACCAGGGCACCTCGGAGGGCATCACGAACACGGTGTTCGAGATCCTGCGCAATGCGCACCTGCTGAACGCGCAGAGCGACCCGAACCTCGTGGTCTGCTGGGGCGGGCACTCGATTCCCGGTCTCGAGTACGACTACTCCAAGGAGGTCGGCTACCAGCTCGGCCTGCGCGGCGTGGACATCTGCACGGGCTGCGGGCCCGGCGCCATGAAGGGGCCGATGAAGGGCGCGACCATCGGGCACGCCAAGCAGCGCTCACTGCCCGGGCGGTACATCGGCGTCTCCGAGCCCGGCATCATCGCCGCCGAATCGCCGAACCCGATCGTCAACGAACTCGTCATCCTGCCCGACATCGAGAAGCGCCTCGAAGCCTTCGTGCGCATGGGCCACGGCGTGATCGTGTTCCCGGGCGGCGTCGGCACGGCCGAGGAGATCCTGTTCCTGCTCGGCGTGCTGCTGAACCCCGAAAATGCCGAGATGCCGTTCCCGCTGGTCCTGACCGGGCCGTCGGAATCGGCGGACTACTTCAAGGAAATCGACGCCTTCATCCGGCTGACGCTCGGTGACGAGGCCGCCGAGCGCTACGAGATCATCATCGACGATCCCGAGGCCGTGGCCCGGGCCATGAGGAAGGGCTTGTCGGAAGTGCGCGAGTGGCGCGTCGAGACCAAGGACGCGTTCTACTTCAACTGGCTGCTGAAGATCGATCCCGATTTCCAGCACCCGTTCGAGCCCACCCACGAGGCGATGCGCAACGTCCCCGTGAATCGAGAGCTGCCGCGCCACGAATTGGCCGCCAACCTGCGTCGCGTGTTCTCAGGAATCGTGTCCGGCAACGTCAAGGCCGACGGCATACGCAGGATCCGCGAGCATGGCCGCTTCGAGATCCGCGGCGACTCCGAGATCATGCAGGCGCTGGACCGGCTGCTCGATCGGTTCGTGCGCCAGCACCGCATGAAGCTGCCGGGCGGGAAGCCCTACGAGCCCTGCTACCGCATCGTCGACTGAAACCCGAGGGTCAGCCCTCTTCGCCGCCTGCCGGCTCTTCGTCCGAGAGGCCCATGCGCTGCCGCAGCTCGTCCATGCGACGGCTGGAGACGGCGGCCTCATCGTCGGGATCGAGCAGGCCGGGGCGCATCAGGCCGCGCAGTTCGCCGAGCGGGATGCCGCGCGTCGGCAGCAGGTCGGAGCCGTCGACACGCATGAACATCCGTTCGGCCCGGTCGCGGCGCTGGTGCGTGAGCAGTTCCGAGGCGTCGATGCGCGCCAGCGGTCCCTGGAACCGCAGCGGCCGCGCGAGCTCGCGCAGGACCGGGTCGTCGAGGCCGGCGTCGTCTCCGAAGCGCGGCTGAGGCCAGCGTACCGCGTAGCGGTTGTCGGACGAAACCAGCACCTCCAGCGCACAGCCCTCGGGGTGGCCGCGCAGCTCGCCCTCCTCGCCGCGTACGAGGAACAGGAGGTAGCGCGGGCGCTCGAGTTCGGCCAGCGACTCGGGGAAATAGCAGCCGGGGTTGCCGAGACCCTGCTCCGGCACGATGATCAGACCGAGGTCGTCGCCGCCCTTGTAGCCGAACAGCGCGCGGAACCAGGTCTCTCCACCCACGGGAAAGTCGCGCTGGTAGTCGTAGTCGGTGCGCTCGAGCTGGGCCACGACGACCACGTCGGACGTGGCGGCGCGCTCGGCCAGCCAGTGCAGGTCCCCGGAATCCTGTGCGTTCGCTCCGAGCGGGCACAGCAGCGGGAGGAGCAGGGCGATGATCAGTTGCGTGAAGTTCTTCATGTCGTCATGGACCCGGTGCGGGCCGCGGGGTTCCCCGGCGGCGTCTTGGAAGGTTCAGGTGAGCGGCTCGCCGAGCCGCATCGTCCGGCCGGGCACGAGGCCGGATCGCCAGGCGCGGTGGCCCGGCCCCGCCAGCAGGACGACCGTCGAGCCCCAGTGGAACCTGCCGAGTTCCTCGCCGCGCGCGAGTCGCGGAGCGGGGTCGGGATCGAGCCGGCGGACTCGCCGGCCCGGCCGCCGCTCGCCGTGCGGATCCCAGGTGGTCTCGATGCCGGCCACGAGCATGGCCGCGACCATGATCACGGCGATGGGTCCTTCATCGGTCTCGAACAGGGCCACCATGCGTTCGTTGCGCGCGTAGAGGCGGTCGATGACGCGACCCGTCGCGGCGGATACCGAGAACAGCCTGCCGGGTACGCGGATCTCCGAGACCAGCCGGCCATCGACGGGGGCGTGGACCCGGTGATAGTCGTGCGGAGCGAGATAGACGGTCAGGAACCGGCCGCCCTCGTAATCCGCGGCGCGCGGGTCGCCGGCCAGCAGTTCCGAGACCGTGAAGTCACGGCCCTTGGCCTGCACGATGCGGCCGTCCGAGATCGGGCCGCACTGACTCAGGGTGCCGTCGCAGGGGCAGGCCAGCGCGCCGGGATCCTCGGGCATGGGCCGTGCACCGGGCCGGAGGGCCCGCGTGAAGAACGCATCGAAGCTCTCGAAGCCGCCTTCGGGGACCCGGGCCTCGGCCAGGTCGACGGGAAACATGCGCCGGAAGCCTCCCACCAGGGGGCCGCGGATCCAGCGCCGCCGGCTCGCCGAGAGGCGCGTCGCCAGCGCCGTCAGCGTCTTCTGGGGAAGGACGTGCTGAGGCCAGGTCCGCACGCGCTCCCAGGCGCCGGGACCGTCAGCCACGCTGCCGGACCAGTTCGAAGAGGTCCGCGGCCACGGACTCCGTGTCCAGCGGCTGGCCGAAGCGGCCGATGAGCCGGCCCTCGGCGTCGAGGATCAGCACCATGCCGGAATGGTCGACGCTGTAGTAGCCGTCCTCGCCGGGCGCCTCGCGGATGTAGAGCGCCCCGAGGTCGCGCGCGAAGCGCGTCAGCGTCTCGTCGTCGGCGGTCACGGCCAGGAACGAAGGGTCGAACCACTCCACGTATTCGTCCATGGCCTCGCCGGCGTCGCGATCCGGATCCACGGACACGAACAGCACGCGCGGCAGCGGCTCGACGCGCATGGACTCGAGCCGCTGCATGGCGTCGGCGAGCCGCTGCAGCGTGTCGGGGCACACGTCGGGACAGTTCGTGAAGCCGAAGAACACGAGCGTCGGGCGACCCTCGAGATCGTCCCTCGTGAAGGGTTCGCCCCGGCCGTCGCGCAGTTCGAAGGCCGCGATCTCGCGCGGTTCGGGGAACAGGGAAGCGGCCCGGTACTCGGGTGCCGGCTCGAGCGCCTGCCGGGCCACGAACCAGCCGGCGACCAGCGCGACCAGCGCCACGAGCGCGACGAGTGCCGCGCGTCCGCGGACGGCGCCGGGAGCGCGTTTCTGCATGCTGGGAATCATGGGTCGGATTATACCGATGCCGTATACTCCGGCCATGTCAACGGCCAACGCCGAAAACGCTCCCGAGACCATCGGCGACTGGGTCCGCGCGGCTGCCGAGCGCATGGACGAAGCGGGCCTGTTCTTCGGCCACGGAACCGGGAATGCCATCGACGAGGCCAGCTGGATGGTCGCCCATGAACTGGACCTGAGCCCCGACTTCGACGACGAGATGTTCGGCGCGGGCCTGGGGCCGGGCGAGCGCGAGGCGCTCGATGATCTGCTGGAACGAAGGATCGACTCGCGAAAGCCGCTGGCCTACCTGATCGGCGAAGCCTGGTTCGCGGGTCTTCGGTTCCGCGTCGACGAGCGCGCGCTCGTGCCGCGCTCGCCGCTGGCCGAACTCGTCGTCTCGGGGCTGCGCCCCTGGCTCGAGCTGGATCGTCCGCTGGTCGCCATCGACGTCGGCACGGGCTGCGGCTGCATCGGCGCCGCGATGGCCTGGCACTGGCCGTCGCTGCGCGTCGACGCCGTCGACGTATCCGGAGAGGCGCTGGACCTGGCCCGCGAGAATGTCCGGCGGCTCGGCGTCGCCGACCGGGTCCGCGTCCTCGAATCCGATCTCTTCGAGGCCGTCGGCGACGCGCGCTACGACCTCGTCGTGAGCAACCCGCCCTACGTTCCCGCCGCCTCCATGGAGGAACTGCCCGACGAGTACCGGCACGAACCGCGCGGTGCGCTCGAGGCCGGTGACGACGGGCTCGACATCGTGCGGCGACTGCTGCGCGAGGCGCCTGAGCACCTGACTTCGGGCGGCTTCGTGCTCTGCGAAGTCGGCGAGGCGCGTCCGGCGGCCGAGGCGCTGCTGGCCGATACCGGTGCGATCTGGCTCGAGTTCGAGCACGGCGGAGACGGCGTGTTCCTGATCGATCGCCCGGGCTGCCTGGCGCTGCGGGAGGCCTCGCCATGAGCTACAACCGCTTCGGTCGCGTCCTGTCGCTGACGACCTTCGGCGAAAGCCACGGCCCCGCCATCGGCTGCGTGCTCGACGGGTTTCCGCCGGGCATGCCCATCGATGCCGACGAAATCCGGGTCGCCGTGCTGCGCCGGGCGACGGGACGTTCCCGACACACGTCCCAGCGCAGGGAGGCCGAGGCCGTCCGGATTCTCTCCGGTGTCTTCGACGGCCGCACGACGGGCACGCCGATCGGCCTCTTGATCGAGAACACCGATGCGCGCAGCCGGGACTACGAGGCCATCTCGCGCCAGTTCCGGCCCGGCCACGCCGACTACACCTACCTGCACAAGTACGGCCTGCGCGACTGGCGCGGCGGGGGGCGCTCCTCGGCGCGGGAGACGGCCATGCGCGTCGCCGCGGGCGAGCTGGCGAGAAAGTACCTGGACTGGAAGTTCGGCATCCGCATCACGGGCTGGCTGGCGCAGATCGGCGACCAGGTCTGCGACGAGCGCTTCGTGGCCGACTCCATCGACGACAACCCCTTCTTCTGTCCGGACCCTTCGCGCGTCGAGGCGCTCGAGGACTACATGGATGCCTTGCGCAAGCAGGGCGACTCGGTCGGCGCCCTGGTCCGGGCGAAGGCCGAAGGCGTCCCGCCGGGATGGGGTGCGCCCGTCTACGCGAAGCTCGACGGCGACCTGGCCGCGGCGATGATGAGCATCAATGCCGTCAAGGGCGTGGAAATCGGTGCCGGTTTCGCCTGTGTCGCACAGCGCGGCACCGAGCACCGCGACGAGATGACGCCGGAAGGTTTCCGCAGCAATCACGCCGGCGGCGTCCTGGGCGGCATATCGTCGGGCCAGCCCGTGACGGTGGGCGTCGCGTTCAAGCCGACCTCGTCGCTTCGCATTGCCGGCGACACGGTCGACATCGACGGCAATCCCTGCGAGATCGTGACCACGGGCCGGCACGATCCCTGCGTCGGTATCCGCGCCGTGCCCATCGTCGAGGCCATGCTGGCGCTGGTGCTGCTGGACCATTTCCTGCTCCACCGCGCCCAGTGCGGCGACGTCGAGCCGCAGACGCCGAGGATCGAGTGAAGAACGAGTTTTAAGTTTTAGGATTGCAGTGTTAAGAAACCGGGGGTCATGAGCGCCAGGTCGCCGACGAGAACGCGCCGAGCATTTCCAGAGGTTTCCCAACACCGGATCACCTGATCACCCAATCCCCACCCCCTCCGAGGAAGCCATGCCCGACTCCAACGCCTCGCCGTCCCGGACCTACGACGTCGCCATCGCCGGCGCGACCGGCGCCGTCGGGGAAGTGCTCATCGAACTGCTCGCCGAGCGGGGGTTTCCAGTCGGCCGCGTCGTGTTGCTGGCCAGCGAACGATCGGCCGGGCAGCGGCTCGGGTTCGGCGGGCGGCAGCTGCGCGTCGAGCGGCTCGACGATTTCGATTTCGCCGGCGTCGACTTCGCGTTCTTCTCGGCCGGCGGCGAGGTTTCCGGGCGGCACGCGCCGCGCGCGGCAGAGGCGGGCGCCGTGGTCATCGACAACACCTCGCGGTTCCGGCTCGACGATGCCGTTCCGCTGATCGTGCCCGAGGTCAACGGTGCCGCGCTCGACGAGTGGCGGGCGAACACCCGTGGCGGCGGAATCATCGCGAATCCGAACTGCTCGACGATCCAGATGGTCGTCGCGCTGGCGCCGCTGCACCGGGCCGCCCGTGTCCGCCGGATCCACGTATCGACCTACCAGGCCGTCTCGGGCGCCGGCCGTCGCGCCGTGGAGGAACTCGGACGCCAGACCGCCGACCGGCTGAACTTCCGCGATCCCGAGGCGAAGGTGTTCGATCAGCCCATCGCATTCAACGTGCTGCCGCGCATCGACGTGCTCGACGACAACGGTTACACGCGCGAAGAAATGAAGATGCACAACGAGACGCGCAAGATCCTCGGAGACAAGGAGATCGCGGTGCATGCCACGGCCGTGCGGGTCCCGGTCTTCTACGGTCATTCCGAGGCCGTGCACGCCGAGCTCGAACGCGCGCTGGAGCTCGACGAAATCCTGGGGCTGCTGCGTGAAGCACCCGGCGTCGTGCTGCACGAGGGCACCCATCCGACGCCGCTCCGCGACGGGGCGGGCACGGACGGGGTGCACGTGGGGCGTGTGCGCCGGGATCACTCCTCGGACTGCGGGGTGGCGATGTGGGTGGTGTCCGACAACCTGCGAAAGGGCGCGGCGTTGAACGCCCTGCAGATCGCCGAGCGACTCGTCGAGAACGACGCCTGAAGCGGGTTCAGGCGCGGGTATCTCGCGCCGTGGCCTGTTGCTATACTGCGCCGCAACAAGATCGAGAACACGGGGACGGTACCGCAATGCGAGGCGTGGACGACATTCGCTGGATCCTTTTCCTGCTGGTTGCGCTTGTCGGCGCGCCGGGGGCCGCCCACGCGCTCGGCCTCGGCGAGGCTCGCGTCGATTCCTACCTGAACCAGCCGCTGGACGTCCGCATCCGCCTGCTCGATGCCTCCGAGCGCGAGCTCGATTCGCTGTCCGCATCCATCGCCACGCCCGCCGATTTCGCGCGCCTCGGCATCTCCAGCGACGCCCTGGCGCTCGACCTCGAGGCCGTCATCGACCGCAGCCAGGCGCCGCCCGTGCTGCGCGTGACTTCGCGTCGCGCGGCAACGGATCCGGTGCTGCAACTGCTCATCGATGCACGCTGGGCCAGCGGCCGTCTCCTGCGCGAATACACCCTGTTCCTCGATCCCGCCACCGTGGACCTCGCGCCTCCCGCTCCGGCCCGGCCCGCGCGGACCGAGCCCGAGGCGCCCCCGCGGCCCCGTGCCGCCGATTCGCAGCCACAGCCTCGGGCCGAGACGCCGCGCACTGCTGCGCCGAGCGCCCGGGCTGCCGGTGGTGGCCGTTACGGGCCCGTCGCCTCGGGCGATACGCTCTGGTCGATCGCGCGCCAGAACCTGCCGGCCGACGACGTGACGATGAACCAGATGATGCTGGCCATCGTGGAACTGAACCCCGGCGCCTTCCGGGATGGCAACGTGCATCGCCTGCTGCGCGGCGCGGAACTCGAACTGCCCGACGCCGAGCAGGTTCGCGCCATCGACCGCGACGATGCCGCGGCCATCATTGCAGCCCAGAACCGCGCGTTCCGCCAGGGTGCCCCGGCCGAAGTACCTGTCGTGGCCGACGCCGCACGCGGTGCCGACGAGGAGGATCCGGACGAGGAACGCCGCCAGGCGCCCGACGACGCGGCGCCGCCGCGCGACAGCGAAACGCGCACGGCCGGGGCGGACCATCGTCTCGAACTCGTCCCGCCGACCGACGAGGAGGGCGGGGCCGGGCTGGATTCCGACCAGGCCGAGGTCCAGCGGCTGCGCCAGCAGCTGGCGCGCGTCGAGGAGGAGCTCTTCACTGCGCGGCTGGAAGCCGAGGAGATGCAGGAGCGCGCTGCCGAACTGGAGCGCATGGTGCGGGCCGAGCCCGGCGGGTTCGGCCTGCAGGATGCGGAACTGGCGGGCCTGGAACAGACGCTGCGCGACGCCCGGCGCGCCTCGGAGGAGGGCGCCGATCCGGCGCTTCGCGCCGACGTCTCCGACAGACTCGATCGCTACCTCTCGCGGATCGAGGCCATCGAGGACAGCGCCGACTCGACCGAAGGCGAGCCGGCGCCGCGGGACCAGGTCGCCGATGCGAGCGGGGAGGAGCCGGATGCGGACGCCGGCGCCGCGCAGGCCGCAGCGGAGCCGGACGAGCCGGGTGAGCCGGCTTCGGCCGATGAGGCCACGACCGAGCCCGCCGCAAGCGAGCCCGTGGTGACCGAGGTCGGGGGTGGTTCCGGCAACTGGTTGACGCGGCCCGTGGCGCTCGTCGCGGCAGCCGTGGTCGTGCTGCTGCTCGTGCTCGCCGGCCTCTGGCTGGCACTGACTCGCCGCCGTGGCGCCGCCGCCGGCGAAGGCGAGCAACCGGCCGTCCGCGGTGATCGCGTCGTGCCGGCCGCGCCTGGACGGCGGGAGCCGCGCGAGGCGCCCGACACGCCCGAGGCCCGGGCCCGCCGCCGGATCGACGAGGCGCCCGACGATCTCGGCGCGCATCTCGCCTTGCTCGAGGCGCTGGCCGAAGACGGGCGGGAGAACGACTTCGAGCAGGCGCTCGAGCGCATGTTCTCCCACGTCGACGACGAGGACGCGCCGGAATGGCGGGCGGCCGTCGAGCTGGCGAGTCGCGTCGTGCCCGGTCATGCGCTGGCCAAGGGCAGCTCCGACTGGGTGGCCGACGAGACGCCGCGCTCGGCGCCCGAGTCGGAGGTCGAGGAGGATGCCGAAGTCGATGCGCTGATGTCGCGGCTCGACGCCGACGCACGCAGCGAGGAAGATCTCGAAGACACGGATGACGACTGGCCGGACGTCGAGGACGAGGAGTCCGAGGCGCCGCTGCTCCGAGAAAAGGATCGGCCCGACGAGTCGAGAGCCGACCGCGTCCGCGCCGAGGACGAGGAGGTCGATGGACCCGGCGTGATGCTCGGCGAGACCGGCGGTGAATCGGCCGGTGAAGAATCGGACGCCGAGGACGAGGGCCTGCAGGATCTGGCCCGCGAACTCGCCGAGGAGCCCGGAGAGGAATCCGCCGACGAGGATCCAAGCCAGGAGCCGACCCGGCGAATCGAGTCCGACGCCGGCGAGGCCGCCGGCGAGGCGGAGGAGGCGGACGAGGATTCCGCCGAGGACGAACAGGAAACCGAGGACGAGGACGTCGACCCGTTCACGATGGACTGGGGCGAGGAATCGGGCGAGGACGACGAGCGTGCCGACGCCGACGCATCGCAGGCCGAAGACGAGACGCCGTCCGACGAGGAGGAGGCCGAGGAGGCCGCCGGGGCCGAGGAGGACGACATCTTCGCGCCCGGCGACGACGACGTCGAGGTCAAGCTGGACCTGGCCAAGGCCTATCTGTCCTGGAACAGCACGGACTCGGCGAAGACCCTGCTCGAGGAAATCGTCGAGGAAGGCAACGAGCAGCAGCGCGCCGAGGCGAAGAAACTGCTGGATGACCTCTGATGGTCTGAAGGCACCGCTGCACGGTCCTTCCCGCCCGCGTCCCGCGAACCGGGAGTCGCCGAACCGGATCGTCCTCGGCGTGGAGTACGAGGGCAGCCGCTTCTACGGGTTCCAGTTCCAGAGACAGGAGCCCACGGTCCAGCAGGTACTCGAGCAGGCGGCCTCCCGCGTCGCCGACCACCCCGTGACGATCCACTGCGCCGGCCGAACGGATACCGGTGTGCATGCGTTCTGCCAGGTGGCGCACTTCGATACGCCTTCCGAGCGCAGCGAGCGCGGCTGGGTGCTCGGCTGCAACACGAACCTGCCCGACGGAGTCACCGTGCTCTGGGCACGGCCCATGCCGAACGACTTCCACTGCCGGTTCAGCGCCGTCGCGCGCGCCTACCGCTATCGCATCCTGAATCGCTGGACACGACCGGGCCTCGACGCGGGGCGCGTCAGCTGGGAGAAACGTCCCCTCGATGCCGAGCGCATGCACGAAGCCGCCCAGCACCTCGTGGGCGAGCACGACTTCTCGAGCTTCCGGGCGCTTGGATGCCAGGCACGGCACGCGCGCCGCGAGGTTCACCGTGTTTCGGTCCGGCGCGAGGGCGAGGAGGTCATCGTCGACATCGTCGCGAACGCGTTTCTCTACCATATGGTTCGCAACATCGCGGGTTCGCTGATCGAGGTCGGGCGAGGCGATCGTTCTACGGACTGGTTGGCCGAGGTCCTCGCGAGGCAGCGGCGCGCCGAGGCCGGTTTCACGGCGCCGCCCCACGGTCTCTACTTCGTCGGCGTCGCCTATCCGGACTGGCCCCAGTTGCCCGAACCCCATGAACTCCTGCGCGGAATCGAGAACACCCGATGAAACGACACCCCCGAATCAAGATCTGCGGCATCACGCGTCCCGAGGATGCGCGGCGGGCCGCGGAACTCGGCGCCGACGCGATCGGGCTGGTCTTCGTCGAGCGCAGTCCGCGCTGCGTGACCGTCGAAGTCGCCCGCGAGATCTGCCGGGCCCTGCCGCCGCTCGTCGGTGCGGTGGGGTTGTTCATGGACGCCGAGCCCGAACGCGTGCGATCGATCGCCGGCGCCGTGCCGCTGAACTGGCTGCAGTTCCACGGCTCGGAGTCCGACGCCTACTGCCGCGCGTTCTCGAGGCCGTGGATCAAGGCCGTCCCCATGGGCGATACGCAGCGGCCGGACTTTTCCGCCTGGCCGGGCGCCGATGCGCTGCTGCTCGACGCGCACGAAGCCGGGGGACTGGGTGGTACCGGCCGCCGCTTCGACTGGCAGCGTCTGAGCAGGCCCGACCGGCCGTGGATCCTCGCCGGCGGACTGAACCCCGAAAATGTCCGCGAAGCCGTGGAGCGGCTGGACCCGCCGGCCATCGATGTTTCGTCGGGCGTGGAATCCTCGCCCGGCATCAAGGATGGTAATCTGATGAGTCGACTGATCGAAGGTGCACGAAATGGCTGACGCGGCCGAAACCCTGCAGCAGATGGATCCGTCCGGAGAGGTCCTGCCCGACGTGCGCGGCCATTTCGGGCCGTTCGGTGGACGCTTCGTCTCCGAGACGCTCATGGCCGCGCTCGAGGAACTCGAGGCCGCGTGGAAGAAGTTCCGCGACGACGCCGATTTCCAGGCCGAGTTCGACTCGGACCTCGCGCACTTCGTCGGCCGCCCGTCGCCGCTGTACTTCGCCGAGCGGCTCACCGAGCATGCCGGCGGTGCGCGCATCGTCTTCAAGCGCGAGGATCTCAATCACACCGGTGCGCACAAGATCAACAACACCGTGGGCCAGGCCCTGCTCGCCCGGGCAATGGGCAAGAAGCGCGTCATCGCCGAGACCGGCGCGGGGCAGCACGGTGTGGCCTCGGCGACCGTGGCCGCGCGACTGGGCATGGACTGCGTGGTCTACATGGGTGCCGACGACATCCAGCGCCAGTCGATCAACGTGTTCCGCATGAAACTGCTCGGCGCCGAGGTCGTCCCCGTGGAATCCGGCGCCCGCACGCTCAAGGATGCGCTCAACGAGGCCATGCGTGACTGGGTCACGAACGTCGACGACACGTTCTACATCCTCGGTACGGTCGCCGGCCCGCATCCGTACCCGGCCATGGTCCGCGACTTCAACGCCGTCGTGGGTCGGGAGGCGCGTCGACAGTTCGCCGACGAATACGGCGCACTGCCCGATGCGCTCGTCGCCTGCGTCGGGGGCGGCTCGAACGCCATGGGGCTGTTCTATCCCTTCATCGGCGACGAGTCGGTGGCGATGTACGGCGTCGAGGCTGCCGGGCGCGGTCTGGAATCCGGCGAGCACGCCGCCAGCCTCTGCGCCGGCCGCGTCGGCGTGCTGCACGGCAGCCGCACCTACCTGCTCGACGACGATGCCGGCCAGATCCGTCACACGCATTCGGTATCGGCCGGTCTCGACTATCCCGGCGTCGGGCCCGAGCATGCCTGGCTCAAGGACCGTGGCCGCGCCGAGTACGTCGGCGTGACCGACGAGGAGACGCTGGAAGCCTTCCATCTCTGCACGCGCAAGGAAGGCATCATGCCGGCGCTGGAGAGCGCGCACGCCGTGGCCTGGGCCCTGAAACTGGCCTCGGAGATGGACGCGGACCGAACGGTGCTCGTCAATCTTTCCGGCCGCGGCGACAAGGACATCAACACCGTGGCCGACCTCGAGGGCATCGGACTTTGAACGCACCAGCCAATCGCATCGACCTGCGGTTCTCCGAGCTTTCGCGCCGGGGCCGCAAGGCCCTGATTCCCTACGTGACCGCGGGTCACCCGTCACCGGACGCCACGGTCGCGGTCATGCACCGCCTCGTCGAGTCCGGTGCCGACCTGCTCGAACTCGGCATCCCGTTCTCCGACGTCATGGCCGACGGACCCGTCATCCAGAATGCCTGCCAGCGCGCGCTGGAACAGGGCATGTCGCTGGACGGGGTCTTCGAAGCGGTCGCGGACTTCCGCCGGGAAGACGACGCCACGCCCGTGGTGCTCATGGGCTACATGAACCCCATCGAGCGCCGCGGCCTGGAGCGCTTCGTCGAGCAGGCCGCCGCGGCCGGCGTCGACGCGGTGCTGATCGTCGACTGTCCCGCCGACGAGGCCGCCGAGACGCGCGAGGCGCTGCTCTCCGGCGGCATGCACCAGATCTTCCTCGTCGCGCCCACCACGACGCCCGAACGGATCCGGCGCATGCTGCCCATGGCCGGCGGTTTCGTCTACTACGTCTCGCTGAAGGGCGTGACGGGCGCGGCGTCTCTGGATGCCGGCGCCCTGGCCCCGGCCGTCGAGCGGATCCGTGAAGCCACCGACCTGCCGGTCTCTGTCGGCTTCGGGATCTCGACGGCGGAGCAGGCCGCCGAAGTCGCACGCGTCGCCGACGGTATCGTCATCGGGTCGGCGCTGGTCTCGGCGCTCGACGAGGCCGGCTCGCCCGACGAGGCGGCGAACATCGCCGGCGACTGGCTCGCGCCCGTGCGTGAGGCCATGGACGCCGTGGAACAGGACCGGATGGAGGCGGCTGGGGCATGAGCTGGTTCCAGAAACTGATGCCGTCGCGGATCCGTACCGAGGGCGGCAAGTCGCGCAAGGTCCCGGACGGGTTGTGGACGAAGTGCAAGAAGTGCGAAGCCGTGCTCTACGCGCCCGAACTCGACCGTTCGCTGAAGGTCTGCCCGAAGTGCGACCACCACATGAGCCCGACCGGGCGCAAGCGTCTCGAGGCCTTCCTCGACGAGGACGGGCGCGAGGAACTGGCCACGGATCTGCGGCCGACCGATCCGCTGAAGTTCAAGGACACCAAGCGCTACAAGGACCGGCTCTCGGCGGCCCACAAGTCCACGGGCGAGAACGACGCCATGGTGGTCATGCGCGGTTCCGTGCTCGACCTGCCGCTGACGGCCTGCGCGTTCGATTTCTCGTTCATGGGCGGGTCCATGGGCTCGGTCGTCGGAGAGCGCTTCATGGCCGGCGTGAACTCGGCGCTCGAGCACCGGCATCCGCTGGTCTGCTTCTCGGCGTCCGGCGGCGCTCGCATGCAGGAAGGCTTGTTCTCGCTCATGCAGATGGCGAAGACCTCGGCCGGCCTGGCCCGGCTTTCGGAAGAAGGCCTGCCCTATATCTCGGTGCTGACCCACCCGACCACGGGCGGCGTGTCGGCCAGCCTCGGCATGCTCGGAGACGTCAACATCGCCGAGCCGAACGCCCTGATCGGATTCGCCGGTCCGCGCGTCATCGAACAGACCGTGCGCGAGCAGCTGCCCGAAGGCTTCCAGCGTTCGGAATTCCTGCTCGAGAAGGGCGCCATCGACCTCATCGTCGACCGCCGCGAGATGCGCTCGACGATCCACGAGCTGCTGAGCCTGCTGCTCGGCGGCCGCGGCGACGGTCGCGTGCGCGAGGGCGAGATCGCCGACCCCGAGACCGATGCGGACCCGGAAGCCGAGTCGAGCCCCGAGCGTGGCTCCGGCGATGGCGAGGCCGCCGCCGAGCGCGACGAGGGCTGAACCCACCGCGGTCGCCCGCTCCCGCCGCGCGCTGCAGCGCGGCTCCGACGTCCACTGCGAACCCTCCGGCGGCCCTGATGACCGATCGCGATTCGACGACCCGCTCGCTGCGTGAATTCCTGGACGAACTCGAGGCGCGCGGCCCCGAGTCGTCCATGGAGCTGGGCCTGGACCGGGTCCGCGCCGTCTTCGACGACCTCGTCGGCCAGCGACCGCTCCCGCACGTGTTCACCGTGGCGGGTACCAACGGCAAGGGCTCGACGGTGGCCTGGCTCGAAGCGCTGGCGTCGGCCTGCGGGCGATCCTGTCTGGCATTCACGTCGCCGCACCTGCTGCGCGTCAACGAGCGGTTCCGCATCGACGGCGCGCCGGTCGACGACGTCGAGCTGCTGGCCGCGCTCCGGGACGTGGAACGGGCCCGGAAGGGCCGTTCGCTGACCTGGTTCGAGCACATGGCGCTGGCGGCGTTCCCGATCGCCCTGCGGGCCGGCGTCGACTGCCTCGTGCTCGAGGTCGGACTCGGCGGTCGCCTCGATGCCGTCAACGTCGTCGATGCCGACGTCGCGCTGATCACCTCGATCGGACTCGACCATCAGCGTTGGCTGGGCCGGACGCGTTCGGCGATCGCACGCGAGAAATGCGGCATCGCCCGGCCGGGCCGACCCATCGTCGTCGCCGAGCGTCGTCCGCCCCGGGGCATGCTCGAGTTCCTCGACGAACTCGGGGCGCGGACCTGGCGGCCGGGCGCCCAGTTCGCCTGGCGCTGGCACTACGGGAATCTGGACGTGCGCGTGGCGGAACGACGCATTGCCGGGCTGCGCCCCGGCATCGCCGGCCGCCACCAGGGTGGCAACGTCGCGGCCGCGCTGGCCGCGATCACCGCCTCCGGCTGGACGCTTCCCGGTGACGATGCGCTGCGCGAATCGCTGGCCGCAGTGCGGATCCCGGGTCGATTCCAGCGTGTGGCCAGGCGGCCCGACGTGTTCGTCGACGTCGCCCACAACGCGCAGGCCGCGCGCGCGCTGGCCGATCTGCTCGAGCGACGCGACAGGGAATGCCGCGCCGTATTCGCCGCCTACGCCGACAAGCCCGTCGAGGCCATCGCTCGCGCGGTGCGGAAGCGTTTCGTGCACTGGTACGTGGCCGGGACTTCCGGGCCGCGCGGCCAGTCGGCGTCCGCGGCGGCCGAACGCGTGCGCGCTGCGGGTGTCGGAGCATCGGTCGAAACGGTAGAATCCGTGACGCAGGGCATCGAGCGCGCACGCGAGGCCGGCCGGGATGTCGACGCCGTCGTCGTCTTCGGTTCGTTCCAGACCGCGGCCACTGCCCTGCACCACTACGAACACGCGTGAATCCGACATGGACAAGGTCCTCAAGCGACGCCTGATCGGCGCCACCATCCTCATCGCACTGGCCGTGATCTTCGTGCCGATGCTGCTCGTCGATCCCGACTCCGTCGATGGTGGCGGTTACGGTGACGTCGAAGTGCCCTCCATGCCCGACACGGCCCGCGAGGTGCGCCGCATCCCGCTGGACCCGGAATCGACGCGCGTGGACGGCACCGAGCCGCCGAGCCGTGCGCTGGCCGAGCCGCCCGTGGCCGATCTCGATGACGGGCGCATGCCCGGCGATGCGGTCGACGGGTCCCGGGTCGAAGAAGCTGCCAGTCAGCCCCCCCGCGAGGAGATGCCCGACGAGATCGTGCTCCGCCCGGAGCGCGACGCCGGACCCGCAGCGGTGGAACCGTCGGTCGCGGAGGCGGGACCCGACGTCGAGGTCGAGCCCCGCGTCGAGCCCGCGCCGGCCGCCGACGAGGAACCGGCGCCCGGGGATTCCGCCCGGCAAACCACCGAGGCGCCCTCGCTCGGCGACTGGGCCGTGCAGGTGGCGAGTTTCTCGGCCGCCGAATCCGCGGCCGAGGTCCGCGGGCGCCTCGAGACGCTGGGTCACATCGTGGCGCGCGACGAGATCGTGCGCGGCGAGACGCTGCTGTTCCGCCTGCGCACGGGGCCCTATCCATCGCGTGAGGCCGCCGAGACGGCCCGCGCGCAGATCGCGGCGACCATTTCCGGCGTCGAGCCCATCGTCGTCGAACTCGACGAGGGCCTCGGCGAGGACGGGGAGGACGGCTTCGCCGTGCAGGTCGGCAGCTTCGCGGGGGCCGACAACGCCGAGCGCGAAACGGCCCGCCTCCGTTCGCTGGATTTCGATGCATTCCGGTTCAGCGAGCCGGTGGGCCAGCGCACCATCTGGCGCGTGCTCGTCGGCCCGGTCCCGACGCGCGAGGAGGCCGATCGGCTGCGAGACGAAGTCGTCGAGCGGGCCGGCGTCGAGGGACTGGTGGTCAGCGTTCCGTGAACCCGGCCGACCTGGCCATTCTCGGCGTCCTCGTCGTCTCGGTCGTCGTCAGTCTGTTTCGCGGCTTCATCCGCGAGGTGTTCTCCATCGTCGTCTGGATCGCGGCCATCGTCGCCGCGTTCCAGGTTTCCGGGCCGCTGTCCGAGGCGATGGCGCCGTACGTGGAACTGCCCTCGGCGCGCGTGCTCCTGGCCTTCTCCGGCGTGTTCCTCCTCGTTCTCGTGATCGGGGGGCTGATCGGCTACGTCGTCGGTCGCGTCGTCGAGAAATCCGGGCTGTCGCCGACCGACCGGATGTTCGGCGGGCTGTTCGGCCTGGTGCGCGGGGTCGTCATCGTGGCCGCGGCCGTGGTGCTGGCCCGCTTCACCCCGTTCCCTTCCGATCCCTGGTGGCAGGAATCGGACCTGCTGCCCGCCTTCGAGCGCCTCGCCGACGTTGCCGTCGACTACCTGCCCGAGGGCCTGCGCGACCTGCTGGATGCGCCTGCCGGTTCCACGCCGGAATCCGAGGCGCAGCCGATCGACGAGATTCCCATGGAGATGACCTGATGTGTGGTGTGGTTGGACTGTTCGGACGCTCGCCGGTCGCGGCGCGCATCTATGACGCGCTGACGATTCTTCAGCACCGGGGCCAGGACGCGGCCGGGATCACGACGCTGGACGGGCGCCGCATGCGCTCGGCGCGTGGCATGGGCCTGGTGCGTGACGTGTTCAGCGCCCGCTCCATGGACGGGCTGACGGGCGACATCGGCATCGGCCACGTGCGCTACCCCACGGCGGGGCTCGACCGTCCCGACGAGGCGCAGCCGATGTTCGTCAATGCGCCGCTCGGGATCGCGCTGGGCCACAACGGCAACCTGACCAACAGCGAGCAGCTTTCCGACGAGCTCTTCGAGCAGGACCGGCGCCACATCAACACCGAGTCCGATTCCGAAGTGCTGCTCAACGTGCTGGCGCACGAGATGGCCGTGCGCGACGCCGAGGCCGTCTCGCCGGCTCACATCTTCGATGCCGTCGATGGCGTGCACCGTCGCTGCAAGGGCGCCTACGCGGCCGTGGCCATGATCGCGGGCGTCGGCCTGCTCGGTTTCCGCGACCCGCACGGCATCCGTCCCATCGTGCTCGGCAGGCGCGAGGCCGAGGACGGGCCGGAGTTCATCCTGGCATCCGAGTCGGTCGTGCTCGACATCCTGGGCTTCGATCTCGTCGCCGACCTCGGTCCCGGCGAGGCCGTGCTCGTCACGCTGGACGGCGAACTGCATCGACACGAAAGCGAGCTGGCCCAGCCGCACACGCCGTGCATCTTCGAGTACGTCTACTTCGCCCGTCCCGATTCCATGATCGATGACCTGTCGGTCTACAAGGCGCGCCTGAGAATGGGCGAGAAACTGGCCGAGAAGATCCTGCGCGAGTGGCCCGACCACGACATCGACGCCGTCATCCCGATTCCCGACACGAGCCGGACCTCGTGCCTGCCGCTGGCCCAGGCGCTCGACGTGAAGTACCGCGAGGGCCTCGTCAAGAACCGATACATCGGCCGGACCTTCATCATGCCGGGCCAGGCCGAGCGCGCGCGCTCCGTGCGCCGCAAGCTCAACGCCATCGAGCTGGAATTCCGCAACAAGAACGTCCTCCTCGTCGACGATTCCATCGTCCGCGGCACGACCTCGCGGCAGATCGTCCAGATGGCGCGCGACGCGGGGGCGAAGAAGGTCTACCTGGCCTCGGCCGCGCCGCCCGTCTGCCATCCCAACGTCTACGGCATCGACATGCCCGCGGCCAGCGAACTCGTCGCCGCCGGCCGCAGCGTCGAGCAGATCCGCGAGCTGATCGGCGCCGACCGCCTCATCTACCAGGAGCTGGCCGACCTCGAAGCGGCGGTGCGCGGCAAGAACCGGAAGCTGGCCGGATTCGATTCCTCGTGCTTCAACGGCGAGTACGTCACGGGTCTGCCCGACGGCTATCTCGAAGAACTCGAGCAGCGCCGCTCCGACGCCGCCCGCGAGGATCGCCGCAAGGCGGGGTAGGGGCTCGCCCTTCGCGAGCCTTGCGCCGGAATCCTTTTAGAGGATGAGCGCGAAGACGCGAAGGCGCGAAGAGAAAATCGCAAAAATTGCAAACGGCAAGAAGCCGGGCCGTGGAGTCCGGCCGCGTCCGATCGGACGGGTCGGCGGCATGGCGGGAGAGCTGGCGTCAACGCTCGATTCGTAAACGTGCCGCACTGCATTTCGATGTTTTTTTCGATCCGATCTTTCAGGTTTTCTTCGCGCCTCCGCGTCTTCGCGCCCATCCTCCAGGTTTTTGATTTCCCCGCCAGAGCGCCCCGAGATGGCCCCATTCGCCCGGCGTTGATGAAACGCTGGCAGACTCGTCGGCATGAGTGATCTCGCCATCGTCTGGTTCCGGCGCGATTTCCGGCTGGCCGACAACCCGGCGCTGGATGCCGCGCGCAGCGACTTCGGCCGGGTGCTGCCCGTCTACGTCCACGATCCCGAAGCGCTCGGCGACTGGGCCCCCGGGGCGGCCAGCCGTTGGTGGCTGCACCACGCGCTCGTCGACCTGCGCGACCGGCTGTCCGATCGTGGCGCGCCGCTCGTGATCCGCTCCGGCGGGGCGCTCGTGCACCTGCGCGATCTCGTGCGCAAGACGGGCGCGAAGGCCGTCTACTGGAATCGCCTCTACGAGCCCGGCTACGTCGAGCGCGACAAGGAGATCAAGTCGGCGCTTTCCGAGGAGGGCGTGGACGTGAAGTCGTTCCGCGCCTCGGTCCTGTTCGAGCCCTGGGAGCTGCTGCACGACGGCAAGCCCTACCAGGTCTTCACGCCGTACTGGAAACGCACGCAGAAGGAATGGCGCCCGGTCTCGACGCGGCCCGAGCCGCGCGAACTCGCCGCACCCGACGACGTCCCGGGTGGCGACGCCGTCGAAGACCTGGCCCTGCTGCCCGACCACGACTGGGGCGGGAAGCTGGCCGAGGCCTGGGAGCCGGGAGAGCGTGCCGGCCGGCGCAGGCTCGAGCACTTCGCCGACGAGGCAGTGGCCGACTACGAGAAGCTGCGCGACCGCCCGGCCGTCGACGGCACTTCGCGCCTGTCGCCGTACCTGCACTTCGGCCACGTCTCTCCGGCGCAGGTCGTCGAAGCGCTGGAGCCGTCGGGCGAGCTTCCGACGGGCAAGGGGACGCTGGGCTTCGTGCGCGAACTGGCCTGGCGCGAGTTCTCGGCACTGCTTCTGTTCCATGCGCCGCGCCTGCCCGATCGGGCGCTCAAGGAGAAATTCCGGAACTTCCCGTGGCGGGCTGCCTCGGAGTACGCCGAAGACCTCGAGGCCTGGAAGCGCGGGCGCACGGGCGTGCCCATGGTCGACGCGGGCATGCGCCAGCTCTGGCAGACCGGCTGGATGCACAACCGCGTGCGCATGGTCGTGGCCTCGTACCTGACCAAGAACCTGCTGATTCCTTGGCAGGAAGGCGAGCGCTGGTTCTGGGACACGCTCGTCGATGCCGACCTGGCCAACAATTCCCAGGGCTGGCAATGGACGGCCGGCTGCGGTGCAGACGCTGCACCGTATTTCCGCATCTTCAATCCCGAGCGCCAGGCCGAGCGCTTCGATCCCGAGGGCGAATACATCCGGCGCTGGGTGCCCGAACTCGAGGGACTGGAGCGCAAGGAGATGGAGTCGCTCGAGGAAGAACGGCGCGACGAACTCGGCTACGCGCGCCCGCTCGTCGACCTCAAGGGCAGCCGCGAGCGAGCGCTCGACGCCTACGCCGAAATCAAGGACTGACGAGCGATCCGGGCAGGCGCGCCGCGCGCCGGGCAGGATCGATCAGGACTTTCCCCGCGGCCGATAGCACCAGTGCCAGGGTTCCCACTCGATCGAGTGGCGATTGCGTTGCGGGAACGACTCGTGGAAGCCGTAGAGCCCGGCCCGCTGCTTGAGCCAGTCGTAGGCGCGCGTCTCGGCGAACTCGGCCGTCAGCGGCGAGATGCCGGGCACCGTGACGTCGAGCGCCCGGCCCGTGTGGTGCTCGGTGTACCCGGGCGCCGCACTCGTTCGCAGGATGCGCGCCATCTGCTGGCCCTTCGAGAGCTTGCGCCGGATGATCTCGGCCTGGTAGGCGAGGTTCCGGAATCCCGACACGGGCTGCAGGTCGATGTTCTGGCGGCGCGCGTCGGCCTGCATTTCGGCCCAGCGCCGGGCCGCCTCGGCCTCCATGCGTACCTCGCGCTCGAAGATGTCGAGACCGATGGATACGGTGTCCTCGGCTTCCGCGACGATGCGCAGGCGATGTCGCACTCCGTAGTCCTCGGGAATGCCGAGTTCGCGATGCAGCCTCGCGACCTTCTCCTCCCAGTCGGAAGCGTCTGCGGCGATGTTGCGGGACAGTTCCACGGGCTTGCGCTCGTCGGGCGTGCCGGTGGCACGGTAGCCGAGCCGCTCCATGAACGACCAGGCCTGCGGCTTGACGCTGCACTGCAGACGGCGGATGCCGAAGGCGCGCGCCTGCGCCTCGGCGGAGCGCACCAGGGCCCTGGCGGTCCCCGCCGAAGCGTTGTCGGGGTCGAGGTACATGGCCATGAGGTTCGCGTGATCGAGGTCCAGCGCAGCCACGCCGGTGAGGCGACGATCCTCGATGGACAGCAGCAGCGCGTCGTCGGGCAGCAACGCCGAGAGCTGTCGCTCGATGTTGTCGCGCTGCGCGGCCGGCAGCGGCTTCATGAGGTCGGGAAGACGGCCGCGGACGAGGCCCGCGAGCCGGGGCAGTTCACTCGATCGTGCAGGGCGGATTGTCGGTTTCGATTCGGGCGTCATCCAGCGGCGGCTCCGGGTAGTTCATAATCGACGACATGTCGCGCTCCCCCCGAGTCAGGGCGACCCTGATCGAGGCCGTAGTATGGCCGATTTACCTCGTTCTTGCAGTGGCCCTGCTGCTCGTGCCCGTCCACTGGCTGCTCGTTCCGCACTGGCCCGGCGGCATCGAGGAGCGGCGCTCCGGCGACGAGATCCTGCTCGTCGCGGCCGGCCTCGACGATGCGCCGGGCCGGCTGCGCTCGCAGCCGCTCAGCGCGGCGCGCGTCGATCTCGGTGAGCGGCTTTCCGAACTCGGTTTCGTCGTCGGACTGCGCGAGGATCCGGCCACCGCCGTGCGCCCTCCGCCCGATCTGCCGTTCTGGCATCCTCCGGCGCCCTGTGAACTCGGTATCGCCGATCCGTCAGGGGAGGTCCGCTGGTTGGACTGCGACGCAATCGCGCGGGTCGTGCAGCCCAATCGCCTGGCCTGGCTCGAGAGGCTGGCCGTGGCCGTGGACCGCCTGGCCGGTACGGTCGGCCCCGCTGTATCACCGGCCGTCGAAGGACCGTGGTTGCCGGGCCCCGGCACGGGGGAATCCGGGTCGGAGTAGGCCGCCGCGGTGGATCAGAACGGTCGCAGCGCGCCGATGTCGTCGACCCCCTCGATGGCCATGGCCAGGCGATCGACACCGAGCGCCACGCCCGAGCACTCCGGCAGTCCGGCTTCGAGGGCATCGAGCAGCGCCGTGTCGATGGCGACGGGTTCGAGCCCCAGCGACCCGCGACGCCGGTTGTCTTCCTCGAAACGTTGGCGCTGCTCGACCGGGTCGGTCAGTTCGCGGTATCCGTTGGCCAGTTCGAGCCCTCCGGCGAAGACCTCGAAGCGCTCTGCGTAGCCGGGCCGTTCGGGGTGCAGGCGTGCCAGGGCCGCCTGGCAGGCCGGAAAGTCGCAGACCACGGTCAGGCGACCGGCCGGCAGGGCGGGCTGAAGGCGCAGCGCGAACAGCCAGTCGAGCAGTTCCGGCAGGTCGGTGTCGGCCGGGGCATCGGGAAATCGGGCGCGGAATGCCTCGGCGTCGAGCCGCGAGGCGTCGACTCCGACGACGTCCTCGGACAGCTCGCTCCAGGTGCATCGTCCGATCGTCCATTCGCGTTCCGGTGCGGCGGCGCAGACGATCTCGACGACTTCGTCGGCAAGACGCTGCCAGGTCCAGCCGACGCGGTACCACTCCAGCATGAGGAACTCCTCGCGGTGCCTGCGCCCGTGCTCGCCGCCGCGGAATACCGGTCCGAGCTCGAAGATGTCGCCGCTGCCGGCGGCCAGCAGCCGCTTGTGCGCGTACTCCGGGGAGGTCCTGAGAAATCCGCCGCCGGCAGGCAGGCTGGCGAGATGGACGTCGGAGACGGCATGCTCCACGCGTACCGGCGTCGTCACCTCCACGGCGCCGCGCTCGGAGAGAAAGCTGCGCAGCCGCCGAAGGCGCAGGGCGTGGGCCTGCAGCATCGCGCGGTCGATGGTCACGAGCCGGTGACCGGCGGCTCGGCCAGCGTGTCGAGCTTCAGCTGGAAGCCGAGCCGGCGCAGCTGTCGCTTCTGCAGCGCCAATTCTCGTGCCGAGAGCGGGTGTGCGTCCGCCCATCCGCCGGACAACCTCAGCAGAAGGCCGGTATCGCCGTCGGTCTCGAGCGCGAAGTCCGGCAGGTCGGCGTCGTTGCGAGCTCGGCACAGGGCCACCGCCAGGCGCAGAAGCGCCAGCAGCGGCCGGGCCGAGCGCCGGAGCCGCTCGGGCAGGTCCTCGAGCGGGTCGGGCGGCAGCTTGCGCCGCTGCAGGCGGACCAGCACGGCGAGAAAGCGGCGCTCCTGCTGAGAGAACCCGGCCATGTCGGACTGCTCGACGATGTAGCCGCTGTGGACCTGGTAGTGACTGTGCGCGATCGCCAGCCCGGTCTCGTGGAGCCGGCACGCCCAGCCCAGGATGTCGCGATGGATCTCCTCGAGCCGGAAGGCCTCGGCGACCTGCTCGAAGGCCGCGAGCGCGAAGTCGCGGACGCGGTCGGCCTGGGCCATGTCCACTTCGTGGCGCGCGGCCATGGCGAGTACCGCCTTCTCGCGCGGGTCGCGGTGCGCCAGCCGGCCGACGAGGTCGTAGAGCACGCCCTCGCGCAGCGCGAATGGGCTGACTTCGAGGCGGTCGATCTCGAGCGTGCGCATGCAGGCCTGCAGGATCAGCGCGCCGCCCGAGATGACGGGTTGACGCGTGCCCGACAGGCCGGGCAGGTCGACGTCCCCGACGTGCCCGGCAGCGACGATGTCGCGGCACAGCGCATCCAGCGCATCGCGCGCGATCGGGGCGGGCAGGTTGTCAGCGCGGGCCGCGAGGATGCCCTGGACCGCGCGCACCGTTCCCGATGCGCCGATGGCTTGCTGCCATCCGGTCGCGCGCAGGGCCTCGACGATGGCCTGGAGCTCGCCGGAGATTTCTTCGCGTGCGCGCTTCCAGCGCTTGGCCGTGATGCGGCCGTCGGGAAACGCCTGGCGGGTCGTGGCCACGCAGCCGAACTGCGTGCTCTCGGCCAGCGCCGGTTCCAGGCGGTTGCCGGCCGCGATCTCCGTCGAACCACCGCCGATGTCGATGACCACGCGCGGCGTATCCCGGAAACCCGTCCCCTGCGTGACGCCGACCCAGACCAGGCGCGCTTCCTCGCGGCCGGGGACGACGTCGATGGGGCCGCCCAGCGCGGCCTCGGCCCGTGCCAGGAACCGCTCGGCACGTCGCATCCTGCGCAGCGTCTGCGTCCCCACGGCGCGGACCTGGCGGGAAGGTATCTCGGCGAGCCGCTGGCCGAAGCGGGCGAGACAGTCCAGCGCGCGCTCCTCGGTATCGGAATCCAGGCGGCCGGCGTCGTCGAGGCCGCCGCCGATCCGGACCGGTTCGCGGATGCGGTCGATGAAGCGCAGCTCGCCGTGCTCGCGCCGGGCGACCAGCATGTGGAAGGAGTTGCTTCCGAGGTCCACGGCGGCGAACAGGTCGCGATTGCTCATCGGGGAGGTGCAGGAGAGGGCGCCTGGCCGATGATACCGCCGGGTCTCAGTCGTCGCGCGCGCGCTCGATGAGGATTTCCTGGGCCGCGCGGCCTTCGCCCCCGGCCTCGCGGCAGAGCCGGTAGCTGCCGTCCGCATCGAGCGTCCAGGCCTGGCGGTCGTCGGCGAAGGCCAGTTCGATGGCCTCCTCGTGGACGCGCGCGGCGAGGGCCGGATCGCGCAGCGGAAAGGCGATCTCGACGCGCTGGAAGAGATTGCGCTCCATCCAGTCGGCGCTGGCCGCCCAGGTCTGCGGGTCGCCGCCATCGACGAAGCGGTAGACGCGCGAGTGCTCGAGGAAACGGCCCATCAGAGACCGGACCCGGATGGTTTCCGACAGCCCCGGAACACCGGGCCGCAGGCTGCAGATGCCGCGCACCACGAGGCGGATCGGAACGCCGGCGCGCGAGGCGCGGTACAGGGCCTGGATGATCGAGGGCTCGGTCAGGGCATTCATCTTGGCATCGATGCCGCAGGGCCGGCCGGCGCGCGCGTGCTCGGCCTCCGCGGCGATCCGCTCGAGCAGGAACTCCTGCAGCCCGAACGGGGATTGCACGAGATGCTCGAGCTCCGCGGCACGCCCCAGGCCCGACAGTTGCTGGAACATCGCGTGGACGTCCTCGGCGAACCCGTCGTCGGCGGTCAGGAGCGCGAAATCGGTGTAACTGCGCGCCGTGCCCTGATGGTAGTTGCCCGTACCCAGGTGTACGTAGCGGCGCAGACGCTGGCGCTCACGGCGGACGACGAGCAGCATCTTGGCATGCGTCTTGCGGCCGGCGACGCCGTAGACCACCTGCACACCGGCTTCCTGCAGTCGAGTCGCCAGCGTGATGTTGGCTTCCTCGTCGAAGCGTGCGCGCAGTTCCACGACGACGGTCACGTCCTTGCCCGCCCGGGCGGCCTCGACGAGCAGCTGTGCCATGACCGAGTCGGGGCCGGTGCGGTACAGCGTCTGCTTGATGGCGAGTACGTCGGGATCGGCTGCGGCCTGGCGCAGCAGGTCGACGGTCGGCGAGAACGCGTCATAGGGGTGGTGCAGCAGCACGTTGCGGCGCCGGATCGCCGCGAACAGGTCGCCGCCGTCGGCGGTGACGGCGGCCGGGACGCGCGGCTGGAACGGCGGGTACTTGAGGTCCGGTCGGTCGGAGCGCTCGCAGATGGCCACCATGCGGTTCAGGTTCACGGGGCCGTCGCAGCGGTAGACGTCTTCCTCGGTCAGCCCGAACTTCGACATCAGCAGTCGGGCCACGCGTTCCGGGCAGTTGCCGGCCAGCTCGAGGCGCACGGCCTCGGCGAAGCCGCGTTCGAGCAGTTCGCCTTCGAGCGCTCGCGCGAGGTCCTCGATCTCCTCTTCGTCGACGAACAGCTCCGAGTTGCGCGTGACGCGGAACTGGTAGCAACCGCGCACCTCCATGCCCGGGAAGAGTTCGTGGATGAAGGCGTGCAGGACCGAGGACAGGAACACGTAGTCGTCGGGACCCCGCGTGTATCGCTTCGGGATGTGGATCAGTCGCGGCAGCGAACGCGGTGCGCGGACCAGCGCGAGGCCGTGGTCGCGGCCGAAGGCGTCGCTGCCCTCGAGTTCCACGGCGAAGTTCAGCGATTTGTTCAGGATGCGCGGGAACGGATGGGCCGGATCGAGGCCCAGCGGGCTCAGGACCGGCATGAGTTCCTCGCGGAAATGGCGGTGCAGCCAGTCGAACTGGCGGCGTGTCCAGACCGAGCGCTTGAGGATCCGGATGTTCTCGGCCTCGAGCGCCGGCATCAGCTCCTCGTTCAGCACCCGGTACTGCGCTTCGACGAGCGCGGAGACCTCGGTCTGCAGCGCTTCGAGCGTGGCGGCCGGCGTCAGTCCGTCGGGACCCGGTTGCAGGGCACCGTGCTGGAGACGCTGCCTCACCGAGGCGACGCGCACCTCGAAGAACTCGTCGAGGTTCGTGCACGAGATGCACAGGAAGCGCACGCGCTCGAGCAGCGGCACCGAAGCGTCGCGCGCGAGCTCGAGGACGCGGCGCGTGAAGCACAGCAGGCTGAGTTCGCGGTTGAAGAACAGCTCGGGCGCGTCGAGGCGCTCCGAGTGCCAGTGCGCCAGCGGCGCGGCCGGCTGGCCCACGGTGGGTCCCGTCGCGGGTCCGTCGTCGTTCGCGGCACGAACGCCCGGAGCGTCGGAGGCCATCAGATCACGTCCGAGAACCGGTAGCCGAGGCCGCGCACGGTCTGTACGTAGCGATGCAGGCCGGTCGGTTCCAGTGCCTTGCGCAGCCGGCGGATGTGGACGTCGACCGTGCGTTCTTCGACGGCCCGGTCGCTGCCCCAGAGTTCCTGCAGCAGCTGGCGCCGGCTCCAGGCGCGGCCCGGCGTGCGCATGAAGCGCTCGAGCAGGCGGTACTCCGTGGGGCCCAGTGGAACGGGACGGTCTCCGGCCAGTGCGCGGTGGGCCTCGGGGTCGAGTACGAGGTCGCCGACGCAGAGGCGTTCGACCCGCCGCGTTTCGCCATTGCGGCGCGTGCGCCGCAGTACGGCGCGCACGCGCGAGATCAGTTCGAGCGTCGAGAACGGCTTGACCACGTAGTCGTCGGCGCCCGAATCGAGGCCGCGTGCACGGTCCGTTTCCTTGCCGCACGCCGTCAGCAGGATGACCGGGATCCGGTCGAGGTCCGGGGCCTCGCGCAGCCGGCGCGTGACCTGCAGGCCGTCAAGACCCGGCATCATCCAGTCCATGACGACCAGGTCGGGCCGCCGAGCCTCGCGCAGCCGCGCCAGCGCCTCGTCGCCGCTGCAGGCAAGCTCCACCTCCATGTCGGCGCGGTTCAGGCTGAATGCCAGCATGTTGCGGATCGCGGCTTCGTCGTCGACGACCAGGATGCGAGGCTTCATGGGGCGCGGGACCGTGGGGATTGCGCTCCATTATCGAAGTCCGCATGACCGAATCATTACGGGTGGATGGCGGTTGCATGACGCGGTCGTGGATCACCGTTCCCGCTCACGCAGCCGCTCGACGCGCCAGCGGTCGAGCTGGGCCGAAATCCGCGCGCGGTCGTAGTAGTCGAGGTCGTCTCGCTTGAGCACGCGCTCGAGTTGCTCGATGGCCTCGGGAAGCCCGCCGCGCTGGTAGTAGTTCGTGGCGACGGCTTCGGCTGCGCGCTCACTCCCCCCTTCGACCGTGAAGGGGGCGCAGGGACAGGCCAGGTACATCGTGTGCCGGCCGGCTGGGGCGAGCGTGTCGTCCAGCGCCGAGGTCGTGAACGCGTACGTGGGCACCGGATCAGCCGGCAGCAGACGCGCCTGCGCGCGGGTGAAGCCGTGGACGAG
>JAWVZQ010000003.1:0-37760 GCA_033722095.1 Wenzhouxiangellaceae bacterium
AGAACATCTCCGTGCGCCCGGGTTCGGCCCAAGGGCCTTTCGCGGCCTGCGGCCGCTCACCCAAGGGGCGTGGCCCTTGGGCTACGACGTCGGTGCCAGTACCGATGACGGCAATGGTTTGGTAGCCCGGGGTCACATCCCCGGGTGAGCGAGCCGGAGGGCGAGCGAATGGGATATTTCCCGCAGAGGCGTTCGCGCAGGGGGCGGTAAAATGATGGTTCTTCCCCAATCGACCGACCCGCGATGAATCTCGTCGACCGCCTCTTCACCCAGATCGACCAGGCCCTGCGCGTTACGCTGGCGCCGGCGCCGCCGGGCCATCGCCCGTCGCCGGCGGCGGACAAGCCGGACTGCGAACTCGACGCCGAGCAGCGGGCCGACGTGGCCGGGCTCATGCGCGTCAATCACACCGGCGAGGTCTGCGCCCAGGCCCTCTACGCCGGCCAGGCCGTGACGGCGCGCACGCCCGAGGTCCAGGCCGAGATGCAGCACGCGGCCGACGAAGAGGTCGACCACCTGAGCTGGTGCGCGACGCGCCTCGACGAGCTCGGCAGCCGCCCGAGCCTCCTGAATCCGTTCTGGTACGCGGGCTCGTTCACGATCGGAGCGCTGGCCGGCGTCGCCGGTGACCGTTGGAGCCTCGGCTTCGTGGAGGCCACGGAAAGGCAGGTCGAGGCGCACCTGGAGGGCCACCTGTCTCGCCTGCCCGAGCAGGATCGCAAGTCTCGCGCCATCGTCGAGCAGATGAAGATCGACGAGGCCAAGCACGCCGAGATGGCCATGGAATCGGGCGCCGCGCGGCTGCCGCCGCCGGTCCAGGGCCTGATGGCGCTGACCGCCGGCGTGATGAAGTTCGTGGCCTACCGGATCTGACCGGCGCGGGGACGCCGGGCGTTCCTACAGGTTCCGCCCGTAGTAGAGCTCGCGCATTTCCTTCAGCAGCCGCTTCTCGATGCGCCGCTGCTCGCCCGCCGAGAGATCCTCCGCGTTGAGCCCGAACAGGTAGTTGTCGAGGTCGAAGTCCTTCAGGCACATCTTCGTGTGGAAGAGATTCTCCTGGTAGACGTTGACGTCGATCATCTGGTAGGCGTTGCGCGTGTCGCGGCTGAAGTAGTCCTGGATCGAGGTGATCTTGTGGTCGATGAAGTGCTTGCGGCCGCGCACGTCGCGCGTGAAGCCGCGCACGCGGTAGTCGACGGTGACGATGTCGGACTCGAAGCTGTGGATCAGGTAGTTGAGCGCCTTCAGCGGCGAGATGACGCCGCAGGTGGCCACGTCGATGTCGGCCCGGAACGTGCAGATGCCCTCGTGCGGGTGGCTCTCGGGGTAGGTGTGGACCGTGATGTGGCTCTTGTCGAGGTGCCCGAGCACGGTGTTCGGCAGCGGGCCCGGCGCGGCCGAGGTGACGGTCGAGCCCGGCTCCACGGGCCCCTCGGCGATCAGGATCGTGACGCTGGCGCCCTGGGGATCGTAGTCCTGGCGCGCGATGTTGAGGATGTTCGCACCGATGATCTCGGACACGTCGGTCAGGATCTGCGTCAGCCGCTCGGCGTTGTAGGCCTCGTCGATGTAGGCGATGTACTTCTCGCGCTGCTTCTCGTCGGTGGCGTAGCAGAGGTCGTAGATGTTGAAGCTGAGCGCCTTGGTGAGGTTGTTGAAGCCGTGCAGCTTGATGCGGCGCTGGGCCATGGCGTCTTGCTCCCTGCTGGCGGTGCGGAAAAGCCTGACATTATGGCCGATCGCGATACCTTTCGCGCGGCCGATCGCGCGGAAAGCCACGTCGACGGCGTCGCAGGTGCCTGCCCCCACCGCCGCGGCGGATGCCGCGACGACCGGCTTGGCGGCATTCATGCGGCCTTCACGGTTTGACACGCCGCAGTCGAAACCCATTATCATTGGGCGAACCGCAGTGAACGGCCCATCCGCCGCAATCAGGAACTGCCGATGCGCGATCCACAGTTCTATCCGGTCGATCGGTCCGCCATGGACCGCTTCCTCGAAATCTGCAAGCGCCAGCACTTTCCGGCGCGCGCGACCGTGGTGCGCCCGGGCGATTCGGGCCAGTCGATGTGGTACGTCATCGAGGGCAGCGTCTCGGTTTCCACCGAAGGCGACGACGGCCGCGAGCTGATCCTCAGTTACCTCAACCCCGGCGATTTCATCGGGGAGATGGGACTGTTCATGCGCCCCACGCAACGCCAGGTCCTGGTCCGCACGCGGACCAAGTGCGAACTGGCCGAGATCTCCTACGACCGCCTGCGCGAGGCCCTCGACGACGAGCTCAAGGACCACGCGCTGGAGGTCATGACGGCGATCGGCGCGAAGCTGGCCCAGCGCCTGCTGCAGACGCGGCGCAAGGTCGAGCACCTGGCCTTCCTGGACACCCAGGGCCGCGTGGCCCGCACGCTCATCGACCTCTGCGGCGAGCCCGATGCGGTCTCGCATCCGGAAGGAACGCAGATCAAGATCACGCGCCAGGAGATCTCGCGCATCGTGGGTTGCTCGCGAGAGATGGCCGGACGGGTCATGAAGAACCTCGAGGAAGAGGGCATGATCCGCGCTTCCGGCAAGACCATCGTGGTGCTCGGCACCTTCAAGGGCTCCGCGCCCATCTGATTTCCCGGCCGCCTCTCGGCGGCCCCGTCCCGAAACGCCTTTCGCCGCACGGGCGGGGCATGGCCGTGCCCGACCGACGTGCGTGGCCGGTTCTCGAAAACCTGCAGAGGTTGAGCGCGAAGACGCCAAGGCACGAAGAGAAAGCCGAGAAATGCCTGAAAGAAGGCACGAGGAGTAGCCCAGGGGCTACGTCCCCTGGGGTGGGAACCAGAACATCTCCGTTCGCCCGGTCCCGGCCACGATCGAAATGCCGTTCGCGACCTGCGGCCGCCCACCCAAGGGACGCGGTCCTTGGGCTACGAGGTCGGCGCCGACCTTCGATGATGGCAATGCTTTCGTAGCCCGGGGTCGCATCCCCGGGTGAGCGAGCCGAAGGGCGAGCGAATGGCATTCCGGCCTTGTCGGCGGTTCACGGTCGAAGGTTTACGGTCCAGGGAAAACCGATCCCAAGGGACGTAGCCCTTGGGCTACTGCTTGGCGTCCTTTCGCCCATCTTCCAGCGAATTTCAGAACCCGGCACGGGCGTTTGCCGACCGGCGAAGCCGGCGGCGAAAATCACCCTACCCCGTGTTCTGCAGCCCCTGCGCGATGCCGTGGACGGTGCCGATCAGTGCATCGAGCATGGCGTCGTCCTCGCACCCGCCGTCCCGCCAGCGGCCGAGCAGGTCGACCTGCACGAAGCTCATCGGTTCGACGTAGGGGTTGCGCAGCAGGATCGAGCGGCGCAGCGTCTCGTCGCCGGCCAGCAGGTGATCCTGGCCCTTGAGGCGGCAGACCCAGTCGCGCGTACGCTCGAACTCCTCGCGGATGACCGGGAAGATCCGGCTCCCGGTCTCGCCGGCCAGCGCCGCATAGCGCGAGGCGATCTCCAGGTCGGACTTGGCCATGGCCATCTCGGCGTCGTCGACGAGGCCGCGCAGGAACGCGGAGCCGGCCAGCGCTTCGGCGAGCCGCGACTCGCCGAGGTCGCCGGCCAGCGTCTCGAGCCCCGTCCCCAGCCCGAACCATCCCGGCAGGGCATGTCGCGACTGCGCCCAGGAGAAGACCCAGGGAATCGCGCGCAAACCCCGGATGCCGGCGTCGGGATTGCGCGAGGCCGGCCTCGAGCCGATACGCATGCGCTCGATGACGTCGATGGGCGTTGCAGAACGGAAGTAGTCGGCGAACTGCTTGTCGCCGTAGACGAGCGAGCGGTAATGCTCGCGGCTGACGTCGGCGAGCCGCTGCAGCATCTCGGAGCGCTCGCCGCCGCCCGGTTCATCCCGGCCGGGCAGGCTGGCGCGCAGCACGGCACCGGTCATCTGCTCGAGGTTCCTGAGCGCGATCGGCCGAAGCGCGTACTTGCGGTGAATCACCTCGCCCTGCTCGGTCAGCCGCAGCCGGCCCGCCACGCTGCCGTCGGGCGCGGCCAGGATCGCGCGATGGGTCTTACCGCCGCCGCGGCCGATGCTGCCGCCGCGGCCGTGGAACAGGACGAGCCGGACGTCCTTTTCCCGGCAGACCTCGACGAGCCGGCGCTGTGCGTCCTGCAGCGACCAGCGCGAGGCGACGAGCCCGCCGTCCTTGTTGCTGTCGGAGTAACCGAGCATGATCATCTGACGTCCCTCGCGGCGCGCCAGCAGCCCGCGCCAGGCGTCGCGCTCGAGCAGCCCCGAGACCACGCCCTCGGCCGCGGCCAGGTCGTCGACGGTCTCGAACAACGGCACGAAGTCCATTGCCCCGTCGGCGACGCCGGCCCGGCGCGCCATCCACCAGGCGGCGAGCACGTCGTCGGCGTTGCGACTCATGCTGACGATGAGCGTCTGCACGGCCTCCGCGCCGTAGCGCCGCTGCGACTCGGCGGCGGCCTCGAGCAGCCCGAACACGGGGTGCTCGCCCGTTCCGGGACCAGGCTCGTCACCGGCCAGCAGCGCCAGCAACCGCTCGGCGCGCTCTCCGGCCGGACGCGAGGACCAGTCCGGATCGTCGAGCTGCTCGGCGACGGCCTCGTGCAGGTCGCCGGAGTCCACGCGCAGGTCCAGCGTGGCCAGGTGAAAGCCGAACACTTCGGCCCGCCGCAGCAGGCGCCGCGCGGGGAATCTACCGGCGCTGCTACCCCGGTGCGCCTCGAGGCTGTCGACGAGACAGGCCAGGTCGCCGCGGAAGGCTTCGGCGCTCTCGTAGCCCGTGTCGGCGTCCTCGAGCGTCGCGGCGAGGCGCGCGTCCACGAGGTAGAGGAACTCGCGGTACGGCATGTCGGCGTGGCGAGCCGGGATCGTCTCGCGGATGTCGGGCAGCGCCTCGCGGCCCTCGGTGAGGCGCCGCTCGAGATCCTGGCTGACCCCGACGCGATCGCGCGTCTGGCTCAGCAGGCGATTCAGGCGGCGCACCTCGCGCCGGTAGTTGCCGATGACCTCGCGCCGCTGCTCGACGAGCGTCGCGCGGACCGTGTCTCCGCCGACGTTGGGGTTGCCATCCATGTCGCCGCCCACCCAGGAGCCGAAGCGCAGGATGGTCGGTACCGCCGGAGCGCCGGCTTCGCCGCCCCAGGCCCGCTCGATGGCCTCGGCGAGCCGTTCGTGCAGGACGGGCGCGACGCGGTACAGGACATTGGCCAGGTAGTAGTGGGCATGTTCGGCCTCGTCGGCCACCGAAGGCCGCACGGCAGCCTGCTCGGCCGTCTGCCAGGCGATCGTGACCTCCATGCGCACGCGGTCGACGAGGCGTTCGAGATCGGCCTCGGGCAGCGATTCGTCGAAGCGCTGGACCAGGTAGCGGGCCATGCGCTGCTCCTTCTCGAGGATCGAGCGCCGGGTGGCCTCGGTGGGATGCGCCGTCAGGACCGGCTCGATGCGCACGGACTCCAGAAGGTCGCGCAGCGCGCCGGCGTCGATGCCGTCACCGCGCAGCCGCGTCAGCACGGCCTCCAGGCTCTCGGGCTGCGGCTCGTCGGACCGGCCCCAGGCGCGCTGGCGCCGGATGCGGTGGACCTGCTCGGCGAGGTTGACCATGCGGAACCAGGTCGCGAAGCCCCGCACGAACTCCGAGGCGAAGCCGGCCTCGTCGAAGCGGCACAGCCGTTCCAGCTCACTGGAGTCCTGCTCGCCGTCACGGCGCGCGATGGCCGCCTCGCGCGCCGCCTCGACACGTCCGAACAGATCGCCACCGCCCTGCTCTTCGAGCAACTCCCCGACCATGCGGCCCAGCACGCCGACGTCGCGGCGCAGGGCCTCGTGCTCGGGCGGAAAGTCGATGTCTTCTCGCTTGATGTCCTCGCGGTTCAAGGGCCGCTCCATGCTCGGTCGATCCGGACATGGTAGCCGCCCACCGGCAAGGAGGTGGCCGGACCGCCGTTCCCGTATGCTGTGCGCGTCCCGAACGCCGGAAGCGCTCCGTGAGTCACGACACGCCTTCGATTCCCACGCCGCAACCCTACGAATCCAGCCCCTACGCCACGCTGGTGCTGAACCTGGGCCGGGCCCTGCTCAACGCAGGCTCCCCGGCCCACCGGCTGGAGACCGCGATGCAGGTCATGGCCGAGCGCCTCGGCCTGCACGCCGAGTTCTTCTCCACGCCCACGGCGCTCATCGCCTCGCTCGGCGACGGCCAGCGCCAGCAGACCTACCTGGCGCGCGTCGAGCCCGGCAGCACAAACCTCGGCAAGCTCTCGGAACTGACCGAGGTCATGGAGCGCCTGGCCGAGGGGACGCTGGACCCCGTCGAGGCCGACCGCCTCGTGCAGGAGATCGACGCGCGACCGCCCGAGCACAGGGGCTTCGGGCTCTGGCTCGCCTACGTCATGGTCTCGGCCGGCGCCTGCGCGCTGATCGGCGGCGGCTGGCGAGAGGCGCTGCT
This sequence comes from Wenzhouxiangellaceae bacterium, assembly GCA_033722095.1. GTDB lineage: Bacteria > Pseudomonadota > Gammaproteobacteria > Xanthomonadales > Wenzhouxiangellaceae. The sequence goes on from JAWVZQ010000003.1 coordinate 6,451, forward strand.
GGCCGGTGCGCTGGGCGGACTGACGGGCGCCAGCGTGATGCTGCTGACCGCGCGACTCGAACTCTCGCGACTGCTGGCGCCGCTGACGGCCGCGCTCGTCACGTTCTTCGGCACGATCTGGGGCGGCCTGGACCCGGCCACGGCCACCATGCCGGCGATCATCGCCGGCATGATCGCGCTGATCCCCGGCATGGACCTCACCGTCGCGGCCCGCGAACTGTCGACGGGCCACCAGGTCTCCGGCGCGGCCCGACTCGCGACGACGATGATGATCTTCGCCCTGCTCGCCTTCGGCCTCGCGCTGGGCGGGACGCTGGGCCACTGGATCGTCGAGCCGCAGCAGCTCGCCGCGCCCTCGGCGCGGCCGCCGTGGCTGCTGGCCATCGGCTTCGGCATGGCGGCACTGGGCTTCGTGGCGCTGTTCCAGGCCTTCCGCCGCGACTGGATCTGGATCCTGCTGGCCTGCATGACGGCCTGGGCCTCGTCGGGCCTCGGCGCGGCGCTCGACTCCCCCGTGCTCGGCGCATTCGCAGGCGGGCTGTTCGTGGGCCTGGCCGGCAACGTTTTCGCGCGCGCGACGGGGCGGCCCGGGTCGATCATGCACCTCCCGGGCCTGATCCTGCTCGTGCCGGGCAGCATCGGCATGCGCGGGCTCGCCGCGCTCGTGGGCCAGGACGTGATCTCGGGCATCGAGACGGCCTTCCTGGCCGGAATGATCGCCGTGGCACTGACCGCCGGCCTGATCCTGGCCAGCGTGCTCATGCCGCCGCGCATCAGCCTCTGAGCACGCTTCCCTCGTTCCGGTACACTTCCGCTCCATGAGCGAAATCGAAGTCCGGAAGACGCACTCGAAGTCGCTGGCCGACGCCCAGCAGGTCGCCGACGACCTGGCCGCCGACCTGGCCGAAAAGTTCGGCATCGACTACGGCTGGGACGGCGATGTCATCCACTTCAGCCGCACAGGCTGCAGCGGCGAGATCGCCGTAGACGGCGACTGCGTGCACGTTCGTGCGAAGCTGGGGTTCCTTCTCGGGTACCTGAAGCCGACCGTCGAGCGCGAGATCGTCCGCTACCTCGACGAGCACTTCGACTGACGCGCCCCCGCTGGCCGGCTTCGCTCAGCCCTTGCCGCTGATCCTTCGCAGCCGCCGCCGGTCCCGCTTGTCGGGACGCCGCCCGCCGTCGACGGGCGCGTCGCGGCGTTCGCTCCGCACCCGTTCGCGTCGCTCGATGCTCTCGGCCGTTTCCTCGTAGAGCGCGCGCGCCTCGGGCGCCGGACCGCGCCGGTCCGAGAGTTCCCGGACCACGACCTCGAATCGTTCCCGGCCGCGCACGATCTCCAGGCGATCGCCGGCGGCGACTGCACGCGAGGGCTTGCAGGCCTTCCCCTCGATGTGGACGTGGCCGGCCCGCACGGCCTCCTGGGCGCGGCCGCGCGTCCTGAAGAAGCGTGCGGCCCAGAGCCACTTGTCGATTCGAATACCATCCATGCTGGAATCAGGCTAGCAGGTACTCCGATGCAGATCCGCAACGTCGAGATCAAGCTCTCGCTCGAGGACGGCCCGGCGGCGCGTGAAGCCATCGCGCGCGTCGCCGACGGCCCGCCCGAGGTCCTCGAGCAGCGCGATTCCTACCTCGAGGCCGAGGGCGGCTACCTGAAGCTTCGCGAGGAAAACGGCAGTGCGACGCTCGTGGCCTACCGCCGCAGCCGCGATGCGCGACCGCGCCCGTCGGACATCCGGCTGATGCGCGTCGAGGACCCGGACACGCTGCTCGACACCCTGGGCGCCGTGCTGGCCCCGGGGCCCGTGGTCGTCAAGCGCCGCGAACTGTCGTTCCGCGGCCAGACGCGCATCCACCTCGACGAGGTCGACGAACTCGGCTGGTTCCTCGAGCTCGAGGTCGTACTCGAGCCCGGTCAATCCGACGCCGAGGGGCTGGAGATCGCGGAGAGACTGCTCGAGGACCTCTCGTTGTCCGGGGCACGCGCACAGCGCGAGAGCTACCGCGACCTGCTCGTCGCCGCCCGCGGCGACTGAACTCTCAGCCTTCGTCGTGGGCGGAATCTCCGGCCCGGCGGACCGCGTGCGACCATTCGCGCCCGGCCCGCATGAGTTCGGCGAATCCCTCGGCATCGCCGTCGGCGACGGCCGATCGCAGCGCCTCGAGCGTCTCGGCGAAGCGCGTCGCCGCTTCGGACTGGTGCGGATTCAGACGCTGGATCTCGAAGTACAGTGACGGGTTCTCGGCCGCCACGCCCGCGGCCACGTCGAGCTGGCGCAGGAACGTCGTCGAGGACAGCGCCGCCAGCGTGCCGGCCTCGTGCCCGGATTTCGCCAGCGATGCGGCGAAGGCGACGTTGACGAGATGCGAGAGACCGAGCACCCAGGCGGCCACTCGGTCGTGCTGCTCCAGCGGGACGTCCAGACAGGCCGCCATGGTGTCGGCGAACAGCGCGCGGGCGTCGTCCACGGCCCCGGCATGTCCGCAGTCCATGAACAGCACGTTTCGCCCGGCCAGCAGCACCGTGCCGGGCCCGAACATCGGATGGATCGAACAGATACGCAGGCCCCGCGCCGCGGCATCGCGCAGCGGCCCGACCAGCGGGTCCTTGATCGAGGCGACGTCGAGCACGAGCGCAGCCGTGCCCCGCTCGGCCAGCCCGGCGACGACGTCGCGGCTCGCGGCGATCGGCGCGGCCACGACGATGAGTTCGACCTCGAACCCGGCACGCCGCCAGTCGGTCACGTGACCGTTCCCGTCGGCTTCGACGGCCGGGTCGGCGATGCGGACCTCGTAGCCCTGGCTGGCCAGGAACCGCACCATCCAGCCGCCCATGCGCCCCTTTCCGCCGACGACGAGCGCTCGGCGTCCGCTCCCGGCGCCCGTGAGGCGCACGCGCTCGCGCTCCTGGCGCGTCAGCGAGGCCTCGATGAGCGTCGTCATGAGTTGCTCTGCGACGTCGGGATCGAGTCGGCACTCGCGGGCGTGGCTTCGCACACCGTCGAGCACCTCGCGCTCGCGCGCGAAGTCGCGCAGCTGCCGGCCGCTGCCGTGCTTGATCTCGCCGATTCGCGAAACGGTGCGCTGGCGCGCCGCCGCCCTCTCCACGAGTTCGCGGTCGATGCGGTCGAGTTCGGTGCGAAGGCGCATCAGTTCGTTCGGGTCGGTCATCGGCAGCGTTCTCGGAGCAGGTCGATGGTCATCGTACCGGCGACGTCCCGCGACCGGGGGAAAGAACACCCGATGCACCGCCACCGGCAGCCGCCGCTGCGGAAACCGGGGACCCGCCTGCCCTTGCCCGGGTCGGGGAATCGACCTGCACGCCCGGTTGCTATACTCGCCGGCAGTCCGCTTCGGAATCACCGTTCCAGATGCCGCAGACCGCGAAGAAGGATGCCCCGGGGGGCACCGTCCCGACCATCTCGCGCGATGAACTGAAGCGCCGGTTCCTCACCGCATGGAACCGCTTCGAGTGGCTCATGGGCGGCGTGCGCCAGGACGACGAGGCGCTGGGATGCCAGCCGCACCCGTTCCGCAACGAGCTGAAGTTCTACTACGGCCACACGGCCGCCTTCTACATCCAGAAGCTGCGCCTGGCCGGCGTGCTCGAAGACGGCGTCGAGAGTTTCGATGACGAACTCGAGCGCGGCGTCTCACCCGACTCGCCCGAGGAGATCGAGGCCCTGCAGGACTGGCCCGATGCCGAGACGCTGCGCGCCTACCGCGCCGACGTCCGCGAGACCGTGCTCGGCGCCATCGAGGGACTGGCTGCTGCCGAGCCGTTGCAGCGCGGGACGGCGGCCTGGGCGCTGGCCATGGGCATCGAGCACGAGAACATCCACCTGCACACCTCCATTCCGCTGATCCGCCAGCTCGATCCCGAATGCAAGCGCGTGCCCGACGGATGGCCCCGGCGCCCGCGCTCGACGTCCGGCCACGGCGCCGGCTGGCTTCCCGTTCCGGGCGGGACGCTGCGCTTCGGCATCGAGCCCGGGCGGGAGCGCGGCTTCCACTGGGACAACGAACTCGGCGTTCGCGTCGAGCGCGTCGAGGACTTCGAGGTCGCCCGCGGCCCGGTCACGAACCGCGAGTTCCTCGAATTCGTCCGCGACGGCGGCTATGGCGACCGCGCGCTCTGGACGACCCACGAAGCCGGGGTCTACCTCGACACCATGCAGCCGGAGATGCCGCTGGCCTGGATCCGTCCCGGCGGCGGGGAATACCGCTACCGCGACGTCTTCGCCGTACGCGACATGGACTGGGACGCCCCCGTGGAGGTCAATCGCCACGAGGCCAGCGCATACGCGAACTGGGCCGGGTGCGAGCTCGTCTCCGAGGCCCGCTACCACGCCCTGCTCCGCCGATTCTTCGCCGTGCCCGCGGACCTGGAACCGCGCGGCGGCGAGTTCGACATCGGCTTCGGAGGGCCCGGCCGCGCAGCCGACGGTGACCGGCCCGATGCGGTCGGCAATGTCGCACTCTGGGCCGCCGACGACTTCCAGCCGCTCGATCCCGAGGGCTTCGTACCCGACCCGTTCTACGAGGACTTCTCGGCGCCGTGGTTCGGCCCGCAGACGGGGCTGCTGCTCGGCGCCAGCTACGCGGCCTGCGGCCACCTGGCCGAGGTCGGCGTGATGCGCGACTTCATGCAGAACCACATGGACCAGCCGGCCGGCATCCTGCTGACGCGCAGCCGATGAGCGGTGCCCGCGACGTCCACCAGGCCGCACTCATCGAGGCGGCGCACCGGCTCGGCGTCGAAGTCGACGACTGGCTCGAGGAGACGGGCGGCGACCTCGTCACCTATTCCCACGGCGGACGCTCGGTGCGGATCTGGAAGGGCCGTTTCGACGACCGGCTCACCGCGAAGTCCCACTTCGTCACCGACGACAAGCACCTGACGAAGACCATGCTGCGCCGCAGCGGCATCCTGGCCCCCGAAGGCATCGAATTCGAGCTCGGCGACGGGGTCGCGACCGTGGAGCCGGCCGTGCGCGCGCAGATGTCGATCGACGCGCCGGACGGCTGGGTACTCAAGCCAAAGTTCGGCGAGTACGGGCGCGCCATCCTGATCGGCGTGGAGACCGCCGACGAGGCCATGGCGCACCTGCGCGCCCACGGGGAATGGAACGACTGGATGCTCGAGCGCTTCGCCCCCGGCGACGACCTGCGCATCCAGATCATCGGCCACGAGCTCGCGGCCGCCTGCATCCGGCGCCCGGCCTTCGTCACGGGCGACGGGAGTTCGACGCTCGAGGCGCTGTTCGAGCGACGCCGCGTCGAGGCCGCGCGTCCGAACCCGCACAATCGTCTCGAGTTCGACGAGGAGACGCGCCGCATGCTCCGCGCCCAGCGCATCGAAATGAGCGACGTGCCCGAAGCCGGCCGCGAGGTCGTGCTCAAGAGCACCGCCAACATGGCCAAGGGCGGCATCGCCATCGACGTCACCGACGAGCTGCACGCAGGCTACGGTGACTGGTGCCGCGAGATCAGCGAATTGTTCGAGATGGAAATCTGTGCCATCGACGCCGTCGCCGCGGATCGCTCGGCTCCACCGCACGCGCACGCCACGGTCATCGAGGTCAACTCGGTGCCGGACTGGCTGCACCACACGTTTTCCGAACGGCGCCAGCACGACATCCCGCGCCGGATCCTCGAATACCTGCTCGACACCGACCTGTCCGAGTCCGGCGGCCGCGCGTGACGCGACCGAACCTGCGACGCATCGCCGTGGCGAGCCTGCTGTCGGCCGCTGCGCTGGCCGCCGCGGCCTGGTTCGGAGGGAGGGCCTGGCTGGCCTCGACGACCGTGCCGACCTCGGGCGTCGTCGATGTGGCGGGACTCGACGGCGACGTGGCCATCCGCTTCGACGCGCGCGGCATCCCGAGAATCCGGGCCGCGACCGATTCCGACGCGTTGTTCGCGCTGGGCTGGCTGCACGCCGCCGAACGCGCCTTCCAGATGGAACTGCTGCGCCGCGTGGCCGCCGGCGAGGTCGCGTCGCTCGTCGGCGAAGCCGGTCTGGACAGCGACCTGCTGCATCGCCGCCTCGGCTTCGCCCGCCGCATCCGCGAGAATCCGCCGGAACTGGCCGTCGAAACGCGGGCCCTGCTGGAGGCCTACGTCGAAGGCATCAATGCGCGCCTGGCCGAAGGGGTGGATTCGCCGGCGATGCTGCTGCTCGGGCGCGAGGTCCGGCCCTGGACCGTTGCCGACGTGCTCATGCTGGCCTACTACCAGACCTGGTACCCGACCACGCTGGTCCAGCGAATGTCCGAGGCCTGGCGCGAGGCCGCCGCGATCGGCGGCCCGACGGCGCCCGGATGGCTGCAGGACCTGCCCGCCTGGGGGGTGCCGAGCGTGCCGGCGCAGCGCATGACGGAGGCCTCCAACACCTGGGCCGTGGCGCCGGCACGCTCGGCCAGCGGACACGCGCTGCACGCCTCGGACCCCCACCTCGACACGACCATGGCGCCGGGCCTGTGGTACGCGGCGGGCGTGCATTCGGCTCAGGGGCTCGACGTGCTCGGTGTCACCGTGCCGGGCCTTCCCTTCGTCGCCATGGGCCACAACGGCCGGATCGCCTTCGCGTTCACGGTCGCCCCCGTCGACCTGTTCGAGACGCTGCGGTTCCGCCGCGACGACGATCGGCCCGGGATGCTGGTCGGACCCGACGGACCCTTCTCGCCGAGGATCATCGAGGAGCATTTCGAGGTGCAGGGCTGGGAGCACCCGGCACGGCGCGAACTCGTTCTGACGCCCTGGGGGCCGATCATGGCCGAGGAAGGCGACGAGGTTCTGGTGCTGCGCTGGGCCGGCTTCGAGCTTCCGGTCTCGGGCCTCATCGAGTCGGCGCTGGCGCTGAACCGTGCCTCGGACTTCGCGTCGTTTCGCGCGGCCGCCTCGGACATGGGCGCGCTCTCGGTGAACTGGAGCTACTCCGATCGCTCCGGAAATATCGGCTACGTCCAGAGCACGCCCGTGCCGATCCGGACCCACGAGACGTTCTACCGCGAACTCGAAGGCGCGGAAGCCGACGCGCACTGGGCCGGCTTCCTGGCGCCGCAGCAGCGGCCGTGGGCGCTGAATCCCGAGCAGGGCTGGCTGGCGAACTCGAACAATCACGCCGCCGTCGACCATCCCGTGGCCATGCCGGGCTTCTACAAGCACCTGCGCATGCGCCGCGCCGTGGCCTGGCTCGATGAAACTGGTCCGCTGGACCGCGCGACGATGCACGCCATGCAGATGGATCGCGTTTCGGAGCGCGCACTGGCGTGGAAGGACTGGCTGGCCGACGTCGCCGAGCAGACGGGCCGGCAGCCACTGGCCGCAGAACTCCGCGACTGGGACGGCGCGATGGCCGCCGGGTCGCGGATGGCAGGGCTGTTCGCGCGCTGGTGGCAGTTCCTGCCTCGACACCTCTTCGGCGACGGCCCGTTCGAGGACTGGCGGACCGGCCGCACGTTGCTCGACGACTGGCTCATGTATCCGCCCGGCCACCGCATGCCCGAGGCCGCACCGCCCGACCGTGCCGCCGCTCGCGCCCTCGACGATGCGCTGAAGGCCGGCGTGGCCCCGCTCGGCGCGATCCAGACGCTGACCATCGCCCACCCGCTGGCACGCTCGGGGCTGCTCGACGCATGGCTGGACCTGGCACGCGGCCCGATGCCGATCGGCGGCGGCCCCGGCAGCCTCAACGTCACCTACCACCGCTGGGACCCAGCGACGGCGACGCTTTCCGCCCGTGCAGGCGCCTCGATGCGCTTCGTCATGGACTGGGCCGACCCCGACGCCTTCACGCTGAATCTCACCATGGGGCAGTCCGGCCACCCGTTGAGCCCCCACTTCGACGACTTCCTGCCCTCCTGGCTCGACGGCACGCCCTGGATCGTGCCCTGGTCGGAAGAAGCCGTCGAGGAACGAACCGTCGGCACCCTGCGTCTGCGCGCGGCGCCTTCGTTGGAGCGAGGTGCCGAAGGCCGTTAGAGGACGAGCGCGAAGACGCGAAGGCGCGAAGGGAAAATCGGGAAGACGGTCACGAGTCGCCCAGGGGCTACGTCCCCTGGGGTGGGAACGAGAACATCTCCGAACGGCCGAATCCGGGCATCGGCCCAATGCGATTCGCGGCCTGCGGCCGCTCACCCAAGGGGCGTGGCCCTTGGGCTACGACGATGGCGCAGGGACCGAGGATGGCGATGGCTTCGTAGCCCGGGGTCGCATCCCCGGGTGAGCGAGCCGGAGGGCGAGCAAATGGCATGCGAACAAGGGGAAAGGGACCAGGGGCTGGTAGCAGGTGCCGAAATCCTGGGCCCGCGGTTCGAGGTCGAGGGTTTCCGGTTCAGGGAACCGATCCCAAGGGACGTAGCCCTTGGGCTACTCGGATGCGGTTGCTGGGCCACCGATTTTCCGCGCGTTGGCGCCGCCGAGAAGCGGAGGACGGGCCGGAAACAGGGACGCCACATGTCTGAGCGGAAGCCGCTTGCGGCTGGAGCGAGTTTGGCGGACCCCGGCCCGGCCGAGCATCGCAGGGGATCGGGCGAAGCCCGACGGCGACATTCGCCGAGCGCTTTTGCCTACTTTTGTCGCGACTGACAAAAGTAGGTCGCCTCAGCGCCCGAAGGGCGCGGCGAAACCGCTTTTTCAGCCGGCCCTGCCACTTATGGCAGCGGCAGCGCTACGTCGAGGACCCGCGACCGAGCAAAACGCGGTCAGCGCCGTGCCTGGGGCCCGCTCGTGGTTCGCTCGGTTATTCTTCGCCGAAGAAGAAGCCGAACAACTGCAACAGACTCAGGAACAGGTTGTAGATCGACACGAACAGCGTGACCGTGGCCATGATGTAGTTGCGCTCGCCGCCCCGGACGATCTGCTGGGTCTCGAAGACGATGAGCCCGCACATGAGCAGCGCGAACATGCCGGAGACGGCCAGGCCCAGGGCGCTGAGCTGGAAGATGGCGGCAGCAAGCCCGGCCAGGAAGGCCACGAGGATGCCGACGAACAGCATCGGCCCCATGAAGCTGAAGTCCTTCTTCGTGACCGTCGCGAACGCCGACAGGCCGAAGAACGCGACGCCCGTCGCGCCCATGGCCGAGATCACGAGTTCGTGGCCGTTGCTGAATGCCGTGAGGTAGGCCGACACGATCGGGCCCAGCGTCAGGCCCATGAAGCCGGTCAGTGCGAACACGCTGACGAGACCCCAGGCCGAGTTGCGCGTCGCGTAGGTCAGGAACAGCAGGCCGAAATAGCCGACCAGCGTGATGACGAGGCCCGGGTGCGGCCAGCCGTTGGCCATCGACAGCAGCGCCGTGCCGGCCGAGAACAGCAGCGTCAGCGCCAGCAGGTTCCAGGTGTTGCGCAGGACCCGGCGCGCGTCGTCGCTGATCTCCTGGCGGGAGGCGACATCGGTGCGCTGGGTGGCGGCGTAGCGTTCGTTCATCGAGGGTTCTCCTTGGGATTCGGTGTCTCGAATGCGTGCAGTGTAGCGCCCGGGCGTGACCGGGCGATGGAATTTTCACGCGGACTTGGACCGCGGATCGCCGCCGGGATTCCCGGCCGCTCCGTTCAGCCGTCGCCGGCTGATTCCGGGCCGGTTTCCGCCTTGCCGCCGGCCAGGGTGCGGCCGAGTTCGCGGACGTCGTGGCTGCCCGGCGACTGGTGCAGGCGCAGGCCGAATTCCGGGATCACGGCGTAGACGTGGTCGAAGATGTCGGATTGCACGGCCTCGAACGGCACGAAGCTCGTCTCGGTCGCGAACGCGTAGATCTCGAGCGGAATGCCGTTCGGGCCCGGGTCGCGCTGCCGGACCATGCAGGTCAGTTCGTGGTTGATCTTCTCGTGGTCGCGCAGGTAGCGCGTCAGGTAGGCGCGGAAGATGCCGAGATTCGTGAGCCGGCGCGCGTCGATGCGCGAATCCGGGTCCACGCCCATGGCTTGGTTCTCCTCGCGCAACTCGGAGACCTTGTCCTCGATGTAGTCGGTCAGCAGGCGGGCGCGCCGCAGCCGCTCGATCTCTTCCTCGGTCGCGAAGCCCACGGTCTCGGCGTCGATGTGGATCGCTCGCTTGATGCGGCGGCCGCCGACGGCCTCGATGTTGCGCCAGTTCTTGAACGAATCCGAGATCAGCGCGTACGACGGGATCGTCGTGATCGTCTTGTCCCAGTTGCGGACCTTGACCGTCGTCAGGTTGATGTCGATGACGTCGCCGTCGGCGCCGTAGTCGCGCATCTCCATCCAGTCGCCGACCGCCAGCATGTCGTTGGCCGAGAGCTGGATGCCGGCCACGAGGCCGAGGATGGGATCGCGGAAGATCAGCAGCACCACGGCCGTCATCGCGCCCAGGCCCGAGAACAGGATCAGCGGGGACTTGCCGATCAGGAATGCCACCGCGAAGATCAGGGCCACCGTGGTCGCCACGAGCTTCAGGCCCTGGAACAGCCCGCGCAACGGCAGCTTGACGGCCGGGCCCTTGCGGCGGGAGATTTCCTCGAGCGCGTCGAGCAGGGAGAACAGCGCCAGCAGCGAGAACAGGATGATCCAGAGATGGGTGACGACCTCGATGAACGACAGCACCGCCGAATCCGCAGCCAGGAACGCCGCGGCCATGGCATAGACGACCACGCCCTGGATGGCCAGCGCGACGCGCGTGAACAGCTTGTGGCCGAAGAACGCGCTGCGCAGGATGCCGCGACCGGATCGACGGCCGCGCGCCAGGAATCGCAGCACCACGCGGTGCAGCACGACATGGATGACGAGCGAAACGAGGACGATCAGGCCCGCGACGGCCATCCAGTAGGCCTGCTCGCTGTCGGCCAGCCCCCAGTTCCGCAGTTGCTCGATGATGAATTCCTTCAATGCATCTCGGCCGGTCGGATTCGGCGACGACGATAACAGGTCGGCCTGACCCGCCGCTCCGGGAGGCGCTGGAAACCGCTTCGCTCGCCGCCGGGCGAGCCCGGCCTCTGGAGGAATTTCACGATTTCTCTTCGCGCCTTCGCGACTTGGCGCTCATCCTCTCCGGGTTTTTGCTCGAAGCCCCGCTCGATGGCCCCCGACTGCGCCGGCTGGTACACTAACGGGATCGCTTTTTCCGACCGCCCGGGGACCCCGGGCGGTGCTGCTTGAGGACCTGCACATGGACATTCTCGACAAGCTCTCGAAACTCCGGAACGCCGGCGGAAACATCCGTACGCGCGGACTGCCGGACGAGAAGATCACCGAATTCGCCGGCCTGGATCCGCGCCTCGGGCAGGCCGTGGACCAGGCGCTGGCCGTCTCCGAGTGCTGGCAGGCCGCCTACCCCGATCTCTGGATCGCCGACGAGGACGCCCAGCGCGCCGAGCTGCAGTCGGGCTACGTCAACTTCTATGCCGACGACGCCGTCAATCCCTACGTTTCGCTGGCTGCCAAGGGCCCCTGGATCATCACCTCCAAGGGCGCGGTGCTGCACGACTCGGGCGGCTACGGGATGCTGGGCTTCGGCCACGCGCCCGATGCGGTGCTGCAGGTCATGAACCAGCCGCACGTGATGGCCAACGTGATGACGCCGAGCTTCAGCCACCAGCGTTTCGTCGAAACCCTGCGCAAGGAACTCGGCCACCGCCGCGACGACGGCTGCCCGTACGCACGTTTCCTGTGCATCAACTCCGGATCGGAGTCGGTCACCGTCGCCGGGCGCATCGCCGACATCAATGCCAAGCGCATGACCGACGAGGGCGGTCCGCGCGAGGGCGCGACGATCAAGCTGCTGTCGCTGGCCGGCGGCTTCCACGGCCGCACGGACAAGCCTGCGCGCTACTCCGATTCCACGCGCCGGACCTACCGCAGGCACCTGGCCTCGTTCCGCGACGACGACCGTCTCGTCACGGTGCCGCCGAACGACGCCGATGCCCTGCGCGAGGTCTTCGCGCAGGCCGAACGCGACGACGTGTTCTTCGAGGCGCTGTTCATGGAACCGGTCATGGGAGAGGGCAACCCGGGCGCGGCGCTCGACCCCGACTTCTACTCGCTGGCCCGCGAACTGACGCGCGAGCACGGCACGCTGCTGCTCATGGACTCGATCCAGGCCGGCCTGCGCACGCAGGGCGTGCTGTCCATCGTCGACTACCCGGGCTTCGAAACGCTCGAGGCACCCGACATGGAAACCTATTCCAAGGCCCTGAACGCAGGGCAGTATCCGCTGTCGGTGCTGGCGATGAACCGGCACGCCTCCGAGCTCTACCGCAAGGGCGTGTACGGCAACACCATGACCTCGAACCCGCGCGCACTCGACGTGGCCACGACCGTTCTGCAGCAGATCACGCCCGAGGTCCGCGAGAACATCGTCGCGCGCGGACGCGAATTCCTCGAGAAGTTCGGACGGCTCAAGGACGAGCTCGACGGCCGCATCACGAAGGTCCAGGGCACGGGGCTGCTGTTCTCCGTAGAACTCGACGGCCGCCGTTACAAGGCCTACGGCGCCGACTCGACCGAGGAATACCTGCGCATGCACGGCATCAACGTCATCCACGGCGGCGAGAACTCGCTGCGCTACACCCCGCCGTTCGAGATCACGTCGCAGGAAGTCGATCTCGTCGTCGAGGCCACGCGCGATGCGCTCGTCAACGGCCCCGTCAAGCAGGTCGAAGAGGCCGCCTGACCGCGATCCGCGCCTGACCGGTGCCGGTCAGCCCGGCGCCATGAGCACGAGGCAGGCCAGTGCCCAGGCCACGAGCCCGGCCAGGGCCGCGAATTCGGCGGCCAGCCGGGGCCAGGCCGGTCGGGTCGTGTGCGCCACGCGGGAAGCCTGTTCCTGGCGCCGGTTCCGGTACGCAATCCGCATCGTCATCGCTCCCGTTTCGAGGTTCGGGAGCATTCCAGCACGGGCGGTTCTCAGAACCTGAGAAGTCGGGGATCGCGCGTCTCAGGCATCCTCGATGCGCACGCGCCGGCCCGTTTCCGCGTCGTCGATGCGGATGCGCCGCGTGGCCGCCGGCAGCATGCCGCGGCCGCGCTCGGGCCACTCCACGAGCAGCACGCTGCCCGGCCCGGCCAGGTCGTCGAGGCCCAGGAACGCCAGTTCCTCGGGGTCGGAGAGACGGTAGAGGTCGAGGTGGAAGACGTCGAGATCGTCGATCTCGTAGGGTTCGACGAGGCCGTAGGACGGCGACTTGACGCGACCGGCGAATCCCAGGCCGCGCAGCATGCCGCGCACGAGCGTGGTCTTGCCCGCGCCGAGGTCCCCGGCCAGTTCCACGACCTGCCCGCCGGCCAGTTCGCGCCCCAGCCGCGCGCCCAGCGCCAGCATCTCGTCCTCGTTGCGCGCGTGCGCCACGCGCGGGGCCGGCGCCTGCCTCATGGCAGCACGCGCTGGATGGCCGCGATGAGCCCCGAGGCCAGGATCTGCCGGCGTCCGGCCGCGGCCCGGTCCCCTGCGCTACCGTGCAGCACCGTGCCCGCCGCCGCGGCGTGCCAGGCATCGAGGCCCTGCGCGAGCAGCGCGGCCAGGATTCCGGTCAGCGCATCGCCCATGCCGGCCGTTGCCATGGCCGGGTTGCCGTACGGACTGAGCGCCGTGCGACCCGTGGGAGCACAGACCAGAGAACCGGGCCCCTTGAGCACGACCACGGCATCGTATCGCCGGGCCAGTTCGGCAACGGCCGCGAAGCGATCGGCCTGCACGTCGGCGGGCGCGGCGTCGAGCAGACGCGCCGCCTCGCCCGGATGCGGGGTCAGGATCCAGTTTCCGCGCGAGCGCGGCGACTCGGCCAGCAGGTTGAGACCGTCGGCGTCGAGCACGACCGGACGATCGCTGTCCAGGAGTCGCTTCCAGACCGTGCGCGACCATTCCGAGCGCCCGAGACCCGGACCGAGCGCGACGACGTCGGCACGGTCTAGCAGCGCGTCCAGCGTCTCGCCGTCCTCGCCGTCGCTCCACATCGCCTCGGGCAGCGAACCGGCCAGCGCCGGGGCGTGCGCCGGGCGCGTGGCCACCGACACCAGTCCGGCGCCGGTTTCCAGGGCGGCGCGTGCGGCCAGCGCCACGGCGCCCGGCATTCCGTGGTCGCCGCCGCAGACGAGCACGTGGCCCAGGTCGCCCTTGTGCGTCGAAGGCCGGCGCGGCGTCAGGCAGCGCGGCAGCAGGTCTCGTGACAGGCGCTCGACGGAGTCGTCGACGGCCTCGTGCACGGTTTCCGGGACATCGAGCGTCTCGAAGAGGATGCGCCCGGCGTGATCGGGGCCCATTGCCGTCTCAAGGCCACGCTTGCGGCCGATGAAGGTGACGGTCACGTCGGCGCGCACGGCGGTGCCGAGGACGGCGCCGGTGTCGGCATTGAGGCCCGAGGGAACGTCGACGGCCAGCACGAATCCGCCGGCCGCGTTGATCGCGTCGATCACGGCCGCGTAGTCGTCGCGCACCTCGCGATCGAGGCCGGTTCCCAGCATCGCGTCGACCCAGGCATCGGGCTCGGGAAGATCGCCGGCTTCGGCGGCCTCGATTCGCCCACCGGCTTCGCGGTATGCCTTCGCGGCCCGCGCCGCATCGCCCTCGAGGCCCTCCGGGTCGGAAAGCGCCAGCGCGACGACGTCGAGGCCGGCATCGAGGGCGTGGCGGGCGACGACATATCCGTCGCCGCCGTTGTTGCCGCCTCCACCGGCCACGGCGACGGTCCTGGCCTCGGGTGCGTGGACGCGCAGGGCCTGGAAGGCGGCACGGCCGGCCCGCGACATGAGGTCCCAGGAGTCGATCCCGTGATCCTCGATGGCCGCACGATCCAGCTCCCGGACGTCGGCGGCCCGGTACAGGCGCCGATATACTCTCGAAGAATGGCTCATGCTCGCGATTATAAAGAGGATTCCGCCGCTTCCCCGGCCCGGTCCGTCGACCCCGCCGAACTGGTCGCCGAAATCCGGACCTGGGGCCGCGAGCTCGGCTTCCAGCAGGTCGGCATCGCCGGAACGGATCTCGCGCTCGAGGAGCGCCGCCTCGCCGAATGGCTGGACACCGGACGACACGGCGAAATGGAGTGGATGGCGCGGCACGGGACGAAGCGCACACGGCCCGGCGAACTCGTTCCCGGCACGCGCTCGGTCATCGTCGCGCGCATGGACTACCTGCCCCCCGGCGCGACACCCGTCGACGACCTGCTCGGACGGCCCGACACGGCCTGCATTTCGAGATATGCCGTGGGCCGCGACTACCACAAGGTGCTGCGCGCCCGGCTCAAGAAACTCGCCGAGCGCATCGGCGAACGCGTCGGCGAATTCGGCTACCGCGTCTTCACCGATTCCGCCCCGGTCATGGAAAAACCCCTGGCCGCGAAAGCGGGCCTGGGATGGATCGGCAAGCACACCAACCTGCTGAACCGACGCGCGGGCAGCTGGTTCTTTCTCGGCGTCGTCTACACCGACCTCGAGCTTCCGGTCGACGAGCCGGTCCGTGACCACTGCGGCTCGTGCCGCCGCTGCATCGACGTCTGCCCCACGGACGCCATCGAGGCGCCGTATCGCCTCGACGCCCGGCGATGCATCTCCTACCTGACCATCGAGCACGCCGGCAGCATCCCCGTGGAGTTCCGCGAGGCCATCGGCAACCGCGTCTACGGCTGCGACGACTGCCAGGCCGTCTGCCCCTGGAACCGCTACGCGCGGTTCTCCGACGAAGACGATTTCACGCCGCGCGCGGATCTCGACGCCGGACGGCTCGTCGACCTGTTCGGATGGGACGAGGAGACCTTCCTGGAGCGGACCGAGGGCACGGCGATCCGACGAATCGGCCACGAGCGCTGGCTGCGCAATCTTGCGGTGGGACTCGGCAATGCGCCGACGTCGGAGGAGGTGGTCGGCGCGCTACGGGCCCGCACCGACGACGAGAGCGCGCTCGTGCGCGAACACGTGAACTGGGCGCTGGAACGCCACGGCGCGGCCTGATCGGCAGCGGCGGGGCGTTCCTCCCGGGACTCCGGGCGACGCGCCTCGCGGATCAGAGTCCGATGCCGACGCCGATGCTGAACCCCGTGTTGCCGCGGCGCTCGATGGGCCACAGCTCGATCTGGCGACTGACGAGGACCGGCATGTCGACGGGAAACTCGCCGACACGGCGCGTCTCGATCTCGCGGAACGTGCCCAGCGCCGTGACCTCGCGGCCCGGCTCGTAGATCATCGGATCGAGGAAGCCCGAATGGACGATGACGAAGCGCACGCCGCCCTCGGCGTTCTCGCGCGGGCGATCCGCGCGCCCGAGCGGCAGGGCCACGACCTCGATCTCGCTCCAGCCCTCGCGATTGCCGATCGCCGCGATACGTCCGCCCCAGATCACCTGCGCGCCGGCCCGCGACGGCTGGCGCAGCGCATCGGCCGGACCGAGCTCGGCGACCTCGGACTGGTAGGGGTCGAAGGGACTGGTCGCGCAGGCGGCCAGCGCAAGGATCAGGACGGCTGAGGCGAGCACTCTCATCTCGGGTCTCCGGCTGCGGCGGGACGGGAATCCCAGCATACCGGATCGGCCCGACCGCGAGCCGGCCCGGCCGGCCCCGCCGGGCCGGGAATGTTATCCTGTGCGGTCACTCGAAACGACTGGAATGCAACCGATGCAAGCCACCGACGATACCGTCGTCACCATCGACTACACGCTGACCGACGAGGAAGGCCAGGTCATCGACACCTCCGAGGGTCGGGAACCTCTGGCATACCTGCACGGCCACGGCAACATCATCCCCGGCCTGGAGAAGGCACTGGAAGGCAAGGAAGAAGGCGAAGAACTGACCGTCGAGGTCGACGCCGAAGAGGGTTACGGCCCGCACCGCCCCGAACTGGTCCAGAACGTCTCCATGGAAGCCTTCGCCGGCGTCGACAAGGTCGAGCCCGGCATGAAGTTCAACGCCGAGTCGGCGCAGGGTCCGCTCGTCGTCAAGGTCACGAAGATCGAGGGCGAACAGGTCACGATCGACGCCAACCACGAGCTGGCCGGCCAGGATCTGAAGTTCGACGTCAAGATCCGCGACATCCGCGAAGCCAGCAAGCAGGAACTCGAAGAAGGCCGCGCCGCCGGCTGATTCCGGACGCCTGGATGCCGCGTGCACCGGCACCCGCCGGTGCACCGCTTCAGGCGTTCCGTTCCCCGCGAGCCGGCCGACCGGTTCGCGGCATTCCCGACGGTCTCATTCCCCGCCGACCGTCATCTCGCCCAGCAGCAGGGAAGGCGCCTGGACGTTGCGCCGCGTCTCGAGGTCGTTGCCGGCTGCCTGCAGGTCCCGGAACATCGCGCGCAGATTTCCGGCGATCGTGATCTCCTCGACGGGATAGGCGATCGCGCCGTCCTCGACCCAGAACCCCGAGGCACCGCGCGAGTAGTCGCCGGTCACGAGGTTCACCCCCTGGCCCATCACCTCCGTGACGATCAGTCCGCGGCCCATCCTGCGGACCAGCGCGTCGAACGAGTCCGGGCCCGGCGCGAACACGAGGTTTCGAACGCCGCCGGCGTTGGCCGTGCTCTCCAGGCCCAGCTTGCGCGCCGAATAACTGGCCATGACGTATCGCTCGAGCACACCGCCGGAGATGAGCGGACGGCGCCGCGTGGCCACGCCCTCGGCGTCGAACGATGCCGAGCGCAGGCCCAGTACGCGGTGCGGATCTTCGACGATCTCCACCCATTCCGGAAAGATCCTTTCGCCGGCGCAGTCGAGCAGGAAGCTCGAGCGCCGGTAGAGGTTGCCTCCCGACGCGGCGCCCACGAGGTGGCGGACCAGACCCTTGGCCATGTCGGGATCGAAGAGCACGGGAACCCGGCCCGTCGGCGCACGGCGGGCGCCGAGGCGGCGCACGGTGCGCTCCGCGGCGCGACAACCGGTTTCCTCGGGTGCGGCCAGCGCATCGAAGCTGCGCCGGTCGTCCCAGTCCCAGTCGCGCTGCATGCCGTGCTCGTCACGCGCGACGAGCACGCAGCTCTGGCCGTAGTTCGTCGCACGGCGCGCCCCCACGAATCCGTGGGAATTGGCGTAGACCGAAACGTGGGCATCCGTATCGACGCTCGCGCCCTCCGAGTTGTCGATGCGCGAGTCCGCCGCGCGGCCGGCCTCCTCGATGGCGCGGGCGCGATCGACGAGCGCGTCCATGTCGAGCTCGGCCGGATGCCAGAGCTCGAAGCGCTCGCCGTCGTCCGCACCGGCCTCACGCAGCGTTTCGGCCATGCGATCGGCATCGGCCAGCCCGCCCGCGGGGTCCGGCTGGGTATGCCGCGCGATGGCCAGGGCCTGATCGACGGCGCGCTCCAGTGCCTCGGGAGACAGGTCGGCCGTCGACGTCGAGCCGCTGGCGCGGCCGCGGTACACGGTCAGCGACAGACCACGATCGCGCGCGTTCTCGAGCGTGTCGATCTCGCCGAGGCGCACCGAGACGTGCTGCCCGAGACTCGAGGAAAGACTGACCTCGGCCTGGTCGGCACCCCCCGCGCGGGCCCGCGCGAGCACATCGGCGGCGATGTCCGCGAGATTCTCGATCTCGCGGCGCGGATCGGAAACGAGCTCGTCGCCGCCCGCACCGGCACGTTGCAATGCGGCGCCGCTCATGCCGTGCCCCCGACGGTGAGTCCATCGATGCGCAGCGTCGGCTGGCCGACGCCGACCGGCACGCCCTGCCCGTCCTTGCCGCAGACGCCGACGCCCTCGTCGAGGGCCAGGTCGTTGCCGACCATCGAGACGCGGGTGAGCACGTCGGGGCCGTTCCCGATGAGCGTCGCGCCCTTCAGCGGCGCGCCGAGCTTGCCGTTGCGGATGCGGTAGGCCTCGGAGGCGACGAACACGAACTTGCCGTTCGTGATATCGACCTGTCCGCCATTGAAGTTGACGGCGTAGATGCCGTCGTCGACCGAGGCGATGATGTCGTCGGGCGCATGCGGGCCGGGCAGCATGTAGGTGTTGGTCATGCGCGGCATCGGCAGGTGCGCGAACGACTCCCGGCGACCGTTCCCCGTGGGCTTCATGCCCATTGCGCGGGCGTTGAGCTTGTCCTGCATGAGCCCCGTGAGCCGGCCCCGGTCGATGAGCGTGTTGTAGCCGCCCGGCGTGCCCTCGTCGTCGATGGTCAGCGAGCCGCGGCGGTCGGGCAGCGTGCCGTCGTCGACGACGCTGCAGTGCTCGGTCGCGACGCGCTCACCCATGCGCCCGGCGAATGCCGAGACGCCCTTGCGATGGAAATCGCCCTCGAGTCCGTGGCCGATGGCCTCGTGGAGCAGCACGCCGGGCCAGCCGGGGCCGAGCACGACGGTCAGGAATCCGGCCGGCGCCTCTTCGGACTCGAGGTTGACGAGCGCCTGGCGCACGGCCTCGTCGGCGAAGTGCTGCCAGGACTCCGGGCGCATGAGCTCGGCCAGCGCGTAGCGTCCGCCCCCGCCGGCATTGCCGCTCTCGCGGCGATCGCCCTGCTCGGCGATGACGCGCACGTCGAGCCGCACCAGCGGCCGCACGTCGCCGGCCAGCGTGCCGTCGCTGGCGGCCACGAGAATGGACTCGTGCTGGCACTGCAGCGAGACGTTGACCTGGGTCACGCGCGGATCGCGCGAGCGCACGTAGGCATCGATGGTCTTGAGCAGGTCGACCTTGTCCGACGAACCGGCCGCCTCGATCGGATTGTCGGGCGCATAGAGCGCCTTCGGGTTGGCCGGATCGGCCAGCGCACGGCGGCCCGTGGAGCCCGATCGTGCGATGGCCCGCGCGCTGTCGGCCGCCTGGACCAGCGCCGGGACGTTGATGGCGTCGGCATAGGCGAAGCCCGTGCCGGTACCGACGACGGCGCGCACGCCGACGCCCTGGTCGATCGAGAAACTGCCGGACTTGACGATGCCGTCCTCGAGCGACCAGCTCTCGCTGTGGCGATCCTGGAAATACAGGTCGCCGAAGTCGATGCGCCCGTCGACGAGCCGGGCCAGGATGCGGTCCAGGTCGGACTCGCCGATGCCGGCCGGTTCGAGCAGGGTCTTGTGTGCCAGTTCGTACATGTTCGGGGTTTCCGACGGGGCTCAGGGAAATATCCGGGCGGACGCGCGCGATTCAACCGCTGGCGTCGCCCGGAACGGTCTCGATCTCGACGGGCTGGACAACGGGATCATCCCAGGTGCCGGTCACCGAGTAGCGGATCTCCGTCATGCCCTTCAGCGGCTCGGAGAGGATCTGTTGCAGGGCCGCGCCGGCCGCGGCGCCCAGCGGCCCGCCCGTCAGCGCGCCGATGATCGGCAACGTGGATCCGACACCGGGCCGGACGCGCAGTTCCTGATCGTAGCGCCGCTCGACGAGGTCCGTGATACCGCGAATCTCGATCTCGGCGGCCGGTGCGTCGATGGCCAGGTCCTCCGTGCGCGCCAGACCGTCCTGCAGAGTGAAATGCCCGCGGATGCGATCGAAGCCGAGGCCGTCGCCGAAGACGTCGCTGAAGTCGAGACGCAGGCGGCGCGGGATGGAATTCAGGCTGACCAGGCCCAGCAACCGCCCCGCCCCGGGTCGCGCCGCCGGGATCACGCCGTCGGTGATGTTGAGTTCGAGTTCTCCGCGGACCCTGGCCAGGGCGAAATCGGCCGGTGAGCCCGGCCAGCTGCCGTCGAACTCGATCGCGGCCTGTCCGCGTTGCAGTGCGACGTCGAACCCGGCGTCGGTCAGCACCTCACCGAACTCCTGCGCCGAGATGCGCAGGCGCGCCTGCGTACGGATGCCCGTCTCGTCGCGTGTCCAGGTCCCGCTGCCCGTCAGGTCGATGTCGGCGCCGCGCGCAGACACCTGCTCGATCTCCAGGCCGTCCACGCGGCGGTGCGAGATCCACCTGAACCGGCCCATGGCCACATCGCCGAACCGCAGGTCCTCGACGGTGACGTTGAACGGCGGAACGTGGATCGGGTCCAGCGACGAAGGCGGACGTTCGGGGCGCTCGGTGTCGGCGTCGGCGTCGGCCTCGGCCGCCGGAAGGTGCAGCCGGTCGAAGTCCCCGACCAGGGTCGGATCGGCACCGCCTGCGGCCGGCAGCCGGATCGCGCCCTCGACGCGCTCGCCGTCGACGGCGAGGCTCCAGTACTCGCGTTGACGATCCAGCTCCAGCGAGACGCGGCCGTAGTCGTCGTCACCGAAGCGCAGGGCATCGATCTCGAGGTCGATGCGGCCGGTCGGATCCGGTCCGACGCCGGGCGGCTCGTCGGGCATGCCCGCGGCCGCGAGCAGCCGCAGCCAGCCGGCCGCGTCGAGCGCCGGCACGGTGCCCGTCACGGAGAAATTGCCGGTTTCGGGAAGCACGACGCCATCGGCCCGATCGCCGAAGGCAACGCCGGCGCGCCAGCGTCCGGGTCCGGCGACGATGCGGGCACCGACGCGCTGGTCCACGCGCAGGTACCAGCCCGCCCCGTCGCGCAGCGGAACCGAAAGTTCGAACGGCCAGGCCCGCTCCGGGGGCTTGGACAGCGGCGCGGGCAGGTCCAGCCGCACGCCCTCCAGCGTGCTGACGACGCGGACCCGAACGCCTTCGTACCCGTTCGCGCCGGCCTCCTCGCCGTCGCTGTCGGGCTCGACGAGGATGCGCCAGTCGGCGCTGCCGTCCACGGCGCCGCCGAGCAGGTCGCGCAGCGGCGGATCGGTGGGCAGTAGCGCCTCGACGGGCAGCTCGCCGGTCAGTTCCATGCCGAACGCCGGGCCGAATTCGAGCAGCGCCACGACCTCGACGTCCTGTCCGCCGACGCGCGCCGCCAGCGGCAATCCGCCGAGGCGCTCGCGCGAGAAGGGCAGCTCGCCGTCCACGGCGCCGAGCCCGAGGCCGAGATCGGGCAGCGACACGTCGACCGCCTCGAGGCGCACGACGCCATCGATGGACCATTCGCGCAGTCGCTTGAGCGGCAGCGAGACCGAGGCGCGGGCACTGCCCCCGCCGTCGAACGCGATGCGCTCCAGGGCCTCTCCTCCGGGCAGCGGAAAGGCCCGGGCCAGCGCGGACAGCGAGGAGGCCGTCGTGGCCGGAGCGGCCAGCTCCAGCCCGATGACGGGGTCGCGGAAATCGTCGATGGTCACGCGTTCGCCGCGCAGGACGACGCCGGCAACCCGGCCGGACTCCACGCGCGCTCGCAGCGAACGCGACTCGAACTCCACGACGCCGTCGGCATCGACGGCCCCGGGCCAGCCCGGCGCATAGGCCAGATCCAGGCCGCGGAACGCGACCTCGGCATGCAGGCCACCCGGCGGCGGGCCGCGCTTCCAGCGGGCCGGCCGCCCCCAAATGGATACCGTGGCCTCGGCGGAATCCAGGCCCTCGAGCGCATCCTCCAGCCAGGCACGTGTCTTCGACGGGAGACCGCGCGCGGGCAGCCAGCGCGTCGGCGAATCGGGCTGCATGCGCTCGACGACGGCGACGAGGTCGACGACCGAGTCCGAACCGGCCGCATCGAGGCGGCCGTCCACCACGATCTCGAAGACCGGATGGACCAGGCGCAGCGCCCGGGCCACGAGACCGTGCTCGGAGACCGCGACCGTCCCCCCGACCTTTCCGGTCTCGATCGGAAACGGATACAGCGCGGGAAGGTCCAGCACCGGCGCGCCGGAGACGGCCAGTGCCAGGCGATCGGCGTCGAGGCCGAGATCCGCGTCCAGGGCCGAGACGGCGGCGGCCGGGCGCGCCAGCCGCAGGCCGAAGTCCCCGAGCCTTCCGGTGGCCTCGAAGAAGCCACCCGTCCGGCGACGCGCCACGACCAGGTCTTCGACGTGGCCGGCCAGTTCCACCGGCCAGCGCTCCATGCCCGCCAACCACGGCGAGAGCACCGCGTGCAGCCAGCCCAGATCCGCCGCGCTCGCCGCGACGCCGATCGCGTCCCCGTCGGAGGCGACGGCGAGCCCGTCGGCGACGCTGCGCCCCGCTCCATCGGCTGCATTGAGCTCCAGGCCCCAGTCGACCCGGTCCCAGCGCGCATCGAGCCGGAGCCGGCTGCCGGAGAGGGCCTCGTCGGCGGCATCCGCGCCCGGGAGCCAAGTGTTGCCCTGGGCGCCGTTCCCGAACTCCGCCCGGCCGTGAACGCGCCCGCCCTGCGTCTCGTTCCACTCCAGCCAGGCCTCGAGGTCGACCGCCGGCGAGCGCTCGCGATCGCCGGCGGCCGACGGCAGGATCGCGAAGACCGGCACGCCGCTCGCGACGGCATGGGCATCGGCCGAGAGCGGTCCGGTCTCGCCCAGCACGAGGCCGGCACGGATGCGCAGCGATTCGGTCGAACCGGCGGCCGGCCGGGCTTCCAGGCGGACCGAAAGCCGGTCGCCGGTTCGGCTCAGCATGGCCTCGGGAATCGTCCAGGAAAGGTCCGGCCAGGCCTGCGGATCGATTCGGATCGTCGCGTCGCGCAGGACGACGTCGCCGGCCGCCACGATGCGTTCCCAGCCGCGCTCGAGTTGTCCGCCACGCTCCAGTTGCCAGCTCCATCGGCCGGAATCTTCCTGCACCAGGGCGACCGACAGGCCCAGCGCCACGAGCTCCACGCTGTTCCGGCCCGGCCGCGGCAGGTTGTAGAGCTTGAACTCCATGCGTGCGCGCTCGACGGCCAGCAGCGGCTGCCCGGCACTGCCGATGCGCAGGTCGTGCAGCTGGATGCGTGGCGAAAGGCGCGGCCAGCTGGCTTCGACGCGGCCGATCTCGACGGGCTGGTCGAGCGTGCGCGAAAGCCAGCTCTCGACGAGCGGGCGGGCCAGGTCCGCCTGCGGGGCCAGCAGGCGCCCGATGCTCACGACGACGGCCGAACCCACGACGAGGAAGGCAACGGTCTTCCAGAGGCGGCGCCGGAACTGGCGCGCCCTGCGACGCACGCGGGCGCGCCGCGGCGGCCGGGCTTCGCTCAAAGCAGCACCACGTCGAACTGCTCCTGTCCGTACTGTTCCTCGGCCTGGAAGCGGATCGTCGTGCCCAGCTGTTCGGTCAGTTCGGCCAGCGTGCGCGTGTGCTCGTCGAGCATCTTCTCCACCACGGGCGGCGCGGCCATGACCATGAGCTTTCCGGTCTCGAACTGGCGGACGGCACGCAGGATCTCGCGGAAGATTTCCGAGCACATGGTGTCCACGGACTTCTGCCAGCCGCGGCCCGCGCAGTGCGGGCAGGGCTCGCAGAGGCGATGCTCCAGGCTCTCGGTCGTGCGCTTGCGCGTCATCTCGACGAGCCCCAGCGGCGAAATCTCCGAGATCGTCGTGCGCGCCGGGTCGCGGGCCAGCGCCTGCGACAGCACGCGAAGCACCTGCCGCTTGTGCTCGTCGTCCTCCATGTCGATGAAGTCGATGATGATGATGCCGCCGAGATTGCGCAGCCTGAGCTGGCGCGAAAGCGCCTGGGCGGCCTCGAGGTTGGTCTTGAATACGGTGTCGGCGAAGTTGCGCACGCCCACGTAGCCGCCGGTGTTGACATCGACGGTCGTCATCGCCTCGGTCTGGTCGATCGTCAGGTGGCCACCCGACTTCAACGAGACCTCGCGCTTGAGCGCACGATCGATTTCGTCCTCGACACCGTAGACGTCGAACAGGGGCCCGGGGCCGTCGAAGGTCTCGAGCCGGTCCGACCACTCGTTGACGAAGGAGCTCGCGAATCGCCGGGCCCGCTCCAGCGTGTCGCGATCGTCGATTCGCACGCGCTCGATGCCCGAGTGCATGAGGTCGCGAAGCGCGCGCAACGGCAGCGAGAGGTCCTCGTAGATGCAGTCGCCGGGCGCGGGACGGTCGCTCATGCGCTTCTGGATCCGGCTCCAGAGGCGCTGCAGATAGTCGAGATCGCGCTTCAGTTCCTCGGCGCCGACGCCCTCGGCGTTGGTGCGCAGGATCAGCCCCGCCTCGAGGTCCTGGTCCTCGAGCAGGCCGGCGACGAGTTCCCGCAGCCGCGTTCGCTCCTCCTCGTTGTCGATGCGCAGCGAGACGCCGATGCTGCGCCCGCCCGGAAGATAGACGAGGTAGCGCGACGGCAGGCTCAACTGCGTCGTCAGCCGGGCGCCCTTCGTCCCCATGGGATCCTTGATGACCTGGACCAGCAGGTCCTGGCCCTCGCGGATCAGTTCGGTGATCGGCGGCAGCGGCGGTTCGCCGAGATCCTCGTCGGCCGGCCCCTCGAGTTCCGGCCGCGGACGCGCGATCTCGCCGGCGTGCAGGAAGGCCGTGCGGCTCAGCCCGACGTTGACGAACGCGGCCTGCATGCCGGGCAGTACGCGCTCGACGCGCCCGGAATAGATGTTGCCGACGTAACTGATGTCGTCGGCCCGCTCCAGGTGCAGTTCCTGCAGCAGGCCGTTCTCGACCAGCGCCACGCGACTCTCCGACGGCGTCACGTTGATCAGGAGTTCGTTGCTCATCCTCGCGTCGGGTCCGGGCTTCGGGAAACGGCGCAAGAATAGCACCGGCGGTGCGAGGCCCGCGCCGAGGGCGGGGGCCTCACGGCGCGCTCGCCCGGCCGGCTTCACGCAGCAGCGAAGCGGTTTCGAACAGCGGCAGGCCGACGACGCCGGACCAGCTGCCGTCGATGCGGCGAATCCAGGCCGCGGGCGCGCCCTGTATGGCGTAGGCGCCGGCCTTGTCCATGGGGTCGCCGGTCGCGACGTAGGCCGCGATCCAGTCCTCGGGAAGCGGCGCGAACTCGACGACGGTGCACGAAAGTCGTTCGAGACGGCGACCGTCGGCCGTGCACAGGCAGACCGAGGACAGGACTTCATGGCACCGGCCCGAAAGCATCGAGAGCATGGCCCGGGCTTCGGAGTCGTCGCCGGGCTTGCCCAGGCTGCGTCCGTCGACGACGACGGCCGTATCGGAGCCGATGACGGAGCATCCATCGAAACGGTCGCGCACGGCGGCGGCCTTCTCTCGCGCCATCCTCGGCACGTAGTCCGCCGGCGCCTCGCCGCCGCGCACCGACTCGTCGATATCGGCCGGAACGACGTCGAAATCCTCGACGAGCGTGGCCAGCAGTTCGCGGCGGCGCGGGGACGCCGAGGCCAGGATCAGCCGCCGGGCACCGGGGTCAATCACGGTGATAGGGATGTCCGGAGAGGATGCTCGTGGCCCGGTACAGCTGCTCGGCCAGGATCACGCGGACCAGCATGTGGGGAAGCGTCAGCGGTCCCAGCGACCATCGCAGGTCGGCCGTCTCGAGCAGTTCCGGCGCGTGGCCGTCGGCGCCACCGACGAGGAACTGGACCGGGTCGCCGTTCATCTGCCAGTCTTCGAGTCGCCCGGCGAGCCGCTGCGTCGTCCAGGCGCTGCCGCTTCCGTCGAGCGCGACGACGACACCGGGGCGCAGGCAGCGGGCCGCGAGCGCCGCGCCCTCGGCCGCACGGGCGTCGCCGGCGGCACGATCGGCCTCGACTTCGACGAGTTCCAGCGGCAGATGCGAAGGCATCCGGCGTGCGTACTCGCGCCAGCCCTCGGCGACCCACGACGGCATGCGGCGCCCGACGGCGATGACGCGCAGTTGCATCGCCGCGCGGCGTCAGCGGGTCTGGACGGTCCGTCCGCGGGTCGACGCGTCCCAGAGCTTCTCGAGGTTGTAGAACGCGCGGATCTGCGGAAGCATGAGGTGCACGACGATATCGGTCATGTCCACGAGGACCCATTCGCCGCCCTGCTCGCCCTCGATGCCCATCGGCGGCGGCAGTTCCATCGCCTTGAGCTTCTCGGCCAGGCGTTGCGCCATGGCCTTGAGCTGCCGGCTGGACGTGCCGGAGGCGATGATCATGAAGTCGGCGAAGGTGTTGCGCTCGCGCAGGTCGAAGACCTGGATGTCGGACGCCTTGGCGTCCTCGAGCACGGAAACGGCAAGGTCGCGCATCCGGCTCGGGTCGGGGTGGGTCGTGTCGGTCGTCAAGAGAAGTTCGGATCGCTCTGTCTGTGGGTCACCGGGGCAGTGTACGCCGAATCGTCGCGGCGCACAGGGCCGATCCGCCCGCGGACTCCGGCGTCCGCGGGCGAACGGGCCTCAGCCCGAGCAGGCCGGAAGCACCGAGATCGGCGCGAGTTCGCGGTCCGTGTCGACGCTCGCATCGAGCGGATCCCCCGCGACGAAGTCCGAGATCTCGCGCAGCGTGTCCTCGTCGACGAACTGCCACTCCAGCGTGCCGATGAGTTGCGAGGTGATCGGCCCCTCGTCGCAGTAGATGCACCAGCCGCGGAAGTCCCGGACCTCGAGCAGGCTGGCCAGCGGCAGCGCGGAGCCGAGCTGGCCGTCGGCCAGCGCCCAGCGCGGATTGCCGCGATCGTCGTAGTAGTAGCGGACCCAGGCGTCGGTGGTATCGGTGACGAGCACCGTCGCGCCGCCGGCCGTCGTGGTCGGCGAGAACCAGTGGCCGAGCAGGCTGCGTGGCGTACCGCCGAGCTCGGGGCAGCCGGTCGGGCTCACGGGGTCCCAGATCTCCGCGCCGTGGTTGCCGTTCAGGCGCCAGGCGAAGACGATGCGGTCCTCGGCCAGCTCGGTGACCTGGACTTCGCCGACGACCTTGGCCGAGGACCGGAGGTTGTTGCTGGTCACGCGGAACAGCGGGGCCGTGAAGAACGAATCGTCGGCGGCCAGCTCCGGCGCGCCGCTGATGTAGAACGTCGGCAGGCCCTGCTCGTCGTAGCTGTACCAGACTCCGAAGCCGTTTCCGCCCTGGCCGCGCTGCCAGTCCAGGCCCTGGCTGATCGCCCGGTTCAGCGGGCTCCAGAGCCCACGCCGCGACTCGGCGGCCCCGGACTCGGTGACGGTGGCCGTGACCTCGACCCGGCGCTCGCCGCCGGCCCGGTTGTCGAGCACGACGAAGTAGCGGCCGGCCGCGAGGTCGCCGCCATCGACGACGAAGCGGACTCCCGAGCCGGTGACGACCTCGTCGCCCACGGGCGTCAGCGGCGCTTCCGGCGTCTCGTCGAAGGTCAGGTCCGAGAACGGCCGATAGGACAGGAATGCCTCGGTGATCTCACCTTCCACGTCGACTTCCAGCGAAGTCGCGCTGGACGGGACGTCGACGAACATCAGGCGGTGCGTCGTGCCCGCGGGAACCACCACGGGCCGCTGCTGACCCTCGAACAGCGCCGTGTCCATGGGCGTGTTCGTGCCCGTGCGCGTGACCGAGGCCACGACCACGCCACCGTTGGCGACCTGGTCCGGAGCGGTGGCGACGCCCACAGCGGCCAGCCAGCGCTGATTTCGCAGCATGGCCGGCTGGTCCCAGTAGACGGGTACCGTGAGCGAGCCGCCGGGGTGGGCCCCGGGTCCGCTGACGACGAAACTCGGATCGTCGGCCTCGGCGAAGACCGCGTATTCGTAGGGAACCTGATCGGAGCCCGACAGCGATGCCTCCCAGTTCTGGACGCGCACCCACCAGGTTCCGGCGTCGGGCCGCTCGATGCGGCAGCGCTCCGTGTCGTCCGGAGATTGAGAGGCGCAGACTTCCTCGGACTCTTCCGCCACGCCATTGCCGTTCAGATCACGGCCGACGAACAGATCGATGTCCGGTGCCGAAGAGACGAAGGTCTCGGCGTGGATCATCAGCGCGTCGGCGGGAACCTGGAAGAAGCGCGTTTGCGTACCCGCGTTGCTGTCATACGGCTCGAACGGCGTGGGATCCTCGATGAGGGTAGGCGTGCGCTGCACCGGTCTCAGCAGGGGACTGGTCCGGAGGACGAGTTCGTCGATGGGCAGCAGCGACGGGAACTCCAGCGATCCCGCGCCGCGATTGCGCTGGGTCGTGAAGGCCGGATCCTCGGGCAGTTCACCGGCCGTGACGAAGGCTCCCACGGGCAGCACCTGGTCGACGAACGCCGTGTTGGACGGCACGAGGCGGACGCTGCCGGCGCCCCAGGCACCGATCGGTACGGCACCGGCGCCGACCGTGATCTGCAGGGTGCGCTGCCCGTTCTCGGCCAGCGTGAACGACGCCGGCGTCACGGAAACCGAGAGCGCGCCCTCGGTCTGCACTTCCCAGGTGCCGGCGCCGAGCGCGCGAACCGTGCGCGTGAAACTGCATTCCCCCGCGCAGTCCTGGCTGAAGATGCCGGGCAGGTTCAGCTGCGCCGGATCGCCGCCCAGCGACGGGTTGGCGTTGCGGAACGCCGCGGCCGAGGTCGGCAGGACCAGCCCGATGCGCGCGGCACGGTCGACCTGGATGTTGCCGGCGCCGCGATCGATGACGCGCGCCGCGGAGCCGTCGGCCCGGCGCACGACATCGGGATCGGCCGTGGTCTCCAGTGCCGTGATGACCTCGTCGGGGCCCCAGTCGGGATGCGCCTTGCGCAGCAGGAGCCCGGCACCGGCCGCATGCGGAGAAGACATCGAGGTGCCGGTCAGGAA
This sequence comes from Wenzhouxiangellaceae bacterium, assembly GCA_033722095.1. Taxonomy (GTDB): domain Bacteria; phylum Pseudomonadota; class Gammaproteobacteria; order Xanthomonadales; family Wenzhouxiangellaceae. The sequence continues at coordinate 35,719 of JAWVZQ010000003.1, forward strand.
CGCCAGCCCGTTCTCCCCGTCGTTCGAGGCGGCCAGGATGCTCGTTCCCGGACCCGTGATGTTGGGCTTCATGACGCCCGGGGCGTCGAAGGCGGGACCGCGGGAACTGCTCGTGTTCAGCAGGCCACCGAAGTCGTCGTTGGTGGTCCGGAACGTGCCGGTCAGCTGGCCTCGATGGCCCGAGCCCTGCGAAAGCCACTCGCGGACCGCATCGCCGTCTTCGTCGCCGATGTGCGTGGCCGGCAGGCAGTGCCGATCGGCATTGATCGATTCGCCCTGCTCATCGGTGTTGGCCAGGATCATTCCGGCAGCGCCTGCCAGCAGCACGTTCTTGCCCTTCTCGATGCGGCCGTAGGTGCCGCGGTCGCAGACCACGATCTGCCCGTTGAACGTGCCCGGCGCGAACGGGTTGCTGGCGCCGGTGTTGTCGGCACAGGCCGGGCCGAGTTCGGCCGGTCCCTCCCCGCACAGCGCGTTGCCGAAGTCCGAAGCATGGACGATGGGCAGGACGTCGGTGCCGTCGGTGATCCCCTGGCCCGAAATGAAGCCCGGATCGCTGACGCCGCCCTGCGTGCCGATGAGGTTGTTGGCCAGGATGCGGTCGTGCGTGGAATTGGCGACAGCGAACGCCCACGGGGCGTTGGCGGGCGTCCCGACCGTGCCCTCGCCCGGCCCGGAGTTGCCGGCCGAGGTCGCGGCGAAGATACCGGCCTCGCGCAGGTTCAGGAACAGTTCCTCGGTGGTCGTGGCCGACGACGAGAAACCGAGCCACGGGTCGCGCGGGTCACCGCCCAGGGAGTAGTTCAGGGCGTCGACCTGGTTCTCGATCGCCTGCTCCAGCGCCGCGGTCGTCGCACTGCCGGGACAGGTGAATGAGCCCTCTCCGTCGTCCGGCTCCTGGCAGGCCTTGTACGAGATGATGCTCGCGCGCGGCGCGACACCCGAGGTCTGGAAACTCAGCGGCGTACTCGTGCCGAAGTCGAGGTTGAAGCTCAGCGGCGTGCCGGCCGCCGTCGAGGCGACGTGCGAACCGTGCGTGTCGGGATCCATCCCATCAGTCCCCTCGTCGGTGAAGTCGTAGACGCCGATGATCTTGCCGTTGCACTGCACGTTCGCCCGCGAGCAGAGGCCCAGGAAGCCGGGGCGCGGATTCTGGATCGGATCCTGGCCGGCCGGCATGTCGTCGAAGAAGATGGACTCCCAGTTGATACCGGTATCGATGATGCCGACGACCATGCCCTCGCCGCGGTTCGGGTTCGGCACGCCGCCGACGCCGTTCCAGAAGCGCTCGGCGCCGATCCACTCGGGCCCGGCGTCGGTGTGAAGGCGGTGAAGAACCTCGGGAGCCACGGACACGACGCCGGGCAGCTCGGCCAGCGCACGGGCCTCGTCGACGCTCAGTTCCACGGCGAAGCCGTTCATGACGTGCCGGTAGACGTGCTTCGGCTCGAGTTCGCGGCCGAGGCGGTCGGCAGCGGCCGCGAGCACCTGCGCCCGCTCGCCGTCCAGGAAGTCGACGTATTCGCGCACGGCCTGCATATCGACGTCGAGCCGGGCGCGGCCCGTCGCCCTGGGCGAGGTGGGCGGAAATGCCACGCGCGCCTTGCCGGTCGCGGCGCCGGACCGCACGGCCTCGACGGGCTGCAGGGTATCCACGGGCTCGCCGGCGTATCGCGACGTCGGCGGCGCCTGGAGCCGGACCATGAAGGTCCCGGACTCGGACCGCTCGGAACGGGCGTGGATGGGATCCGCGGCGACCAGCGCCAGCAGGACGGTAACGGTGGCGACGCCATGGATGACGCCTGCGAATGCTCGTTTCATTCTCTCTCCTGCCCCGGCACGATCCCGCCGGTGTGCGTCTGCCAAGTCTCCCCCGGAGCCCCCGCGGTGACGACGAGGCCTCACCGCGTGACGACCTCGGCCGGCTCGCGGAGCGTGACCAATTCCTCGGCCGCGGTCGGGTGAATGCCAATGGTGCGGTCAAAATCGGCCTTGGTCAATCCGGCCCGCACGGCGACCGCGAAACCCTGGACGATCTCGGC
>JAWVZQ010000004.1:0-31390 GCA_033722095.1 Wenzhouxiangellaceae bacterium
CAGGTGACGGAGATCGGGCTATCCAGTTTCAAGTTTTCAGATTCAAGTTTTCAGCAGGCGGGGATTCGACCGCTCGCCGGCGATCCACGCGCAGCAGTGAACGATCCCACCTGAAACCTGAACCCTGAAACCGTAAACCTCGTATCGATCCCGCTTGCTGAAAACTTAAATCTGAAAACTGAAAACTCAGTACGTAACACTTAACACCTATCACGTAGAGTCGATTTCCCCAATGTCCGAGCCTTTCTGCCCCTTCCACCTCGCTCTGCCCGTCACCGACCTGGCCGAGACGCGCGCGTTCTACGTCGACGTGCTCGGCTGTCCCACGGGCCGCGAGTCGGATCGCTGGGTGGACCTGGACTTCTTCGGCCACCAGCTCGTGCTCCACCTCGTCGACCCGGCCGATCATCCCGCGGCGGCGACGAATCCCGTCGACGGCCACGACGTGCCGGCCGGGCACTTCGGGCCGGTGCTGGACTGGGCCGCCTGGGAGGCGATGGCGGAGCGGCTGAAGCACCACGGCATCGACTTCGTCATCGAGCCCTGTGTGCGATTCGAGGGCAGGGCCGGTGAGCAGGGCACGTTCTTCGTTTCCGATCCCAGCGGAAACCACCTCGAGTTCAAGGCCTTCCGCGACCGTTCCATGCTGTTCGCCACCGACCTGGGCCGCCCGGCCTGATGTCGGCACCGGGCGCGTCGCGGGTCTCCATCGACGAGACCATCGACCAGTGGTTCGCACCCGTGGCCGAGGCGCTCGGCGGGGCCATCCTCTACCCGCTGCCGCTCGGCGAGGCCGTCGTGCCGTTCGTCGTGGCCTGGCTCGTCGTCGCCTCGGCCGTGTTCACGGTCTACTTCGGGTTCGTCAATCTGCGCGGCCTCGGAGAGGGCTTCCGATTGATCCGCGGCGATCACGACGATCCCTCGCACGCAGGCGAAGTCACGCACTTCCAGGCCCTGGCCACGGCGCTGTCGGGCACGGTCGGGCTCGGCAACATCGCGGGCGTGGCCATCGCGGTCTCGGTCGGCGGGCCCGGTGCGATCCCGTGGATGATGCTGGCCGGCTTTCTCGGCATGTCGACGAAGTTCTGCGAGTGCACGCTCGGCGTGAAATATCGCGTCGAGCATGCCGACGGCAGCGTGTCGGGCGGACCGATGTGGACGCTGTCGCGCGGCTTCGCCGATCGCGGCCGCGCCGCCGCGCGGCTCGGCCGAATCGGGGCGGGCGTCTTCGCGGCCTTCCTCGTGTGCTCCTCGTTCGCCGGCGCGAACATGTTCCAGGCCAACCAGACCTTCGAGCAGTTCGTGGCCGTGACCGGCGGCGCGGGATCGTGGTGGGCCGGCCGCGGCTGGCTGTTCGGGCTGCTGCTGGCCGTCGTCGTCGGGCTCGTCATCCTCGGCGGCATCCGTTCGATCGCGCGCGTGGCCGCGAAGATCGTGCCCTTCATGGCACTCGTCTACGTCGGCGCAGCGCTGGTCGTCATCGGCGTTCACGCCGAACGTGTGCCCGAGGCCTTCGCGCTGATGTTCGCGAGCATGTTCGGCATCGAGTCGGTTGCCGGCGGTGCGCTGGGCGTCATGGCCGTCGGTTTCCAGCGTGCGGCGTTCTCTTCGGAAGCCGGCGTGGGCTCGGCGGCCATCACGCATTCGGCCGTTCGTACCGACCGGCCCGTCACCGAGGGTCTCGTCGCGCTCTACGAGCCGCTCATCGATACGGTGGTCATCTGCACGATGACGGGGCTCGTCATCGTCCTCACGGGCGCCTGGGACGGCACTGGTGACCTGTCGGGCGTCGGGCTGACCTCGAGTGCGTTCGAGACCGTCATCGGCTGGTTCCCCGTCGTGCTGTCGCTGGCCGTCATGCTGTTCGCATTCTCGACCATGCTGGGCGCCTCGTATTACGGCATGAAGGCCTGGACCTACCTCGTCGGGCGCAGCGCGTGGACCGAGGGCGTCTACAAGTCGCTGTTCCTCCTGTTCATCGTCGTCGGCAGCGCGACGCAGCTCAGCGCCGTCATCGGGCTGTCCGACGCGCTGCTGCTGGCCGTCGCGTTCCCCAACGTGCTCGGCATGTACTTCCTGATGCCCGAGGTGCGCGCCGAACTTCGCGCCTGGATGGCGGCGGCGCGCGCTCGAAGATGACCGTCCGCCGCGGCGCGGATGGCGTATGCTCTCGGCCCCGTCCCGGTGGCCCGCTCCCGCCGGACACCGGCCCATCGCCCGGTACGCTATCGCACCCATGTCCCTGCTCCGATTGATCGATGTGGAATTCGCCGTCGGTGGCCCGCCGTTGCTCGACGGCGTGTCGCTGACCGTCGAGCCGTCCGAGCGCATCGCGCTCGTGGGCCGCAACGGCGCCGGCAAGTCGACGCTGCTGAAGATCATGGACGGCTCGCAGGAACCCGACGGCGGAACGGTGCGGCCGGGCCGCGGCGTGCGCATCGCTCGCGTCCAGCAGGAGGTGCCCGGCGAGGCGCCCGGTACCGTCTTCGACGTCGTTGCCGGCGGTCTGGGCGGACTCGGCGAGACGATCCGCGCCTGGCATGCCGCGTCGACGACCGATGATTTCGACGCCGAGCGGCTCGCACGGTTGCAGGCCGAGATCGAGGCCGCAGGCGGCTGGGAGATCGATCGGACCGTCGCGACCGTTCTCGACCGCCTGCGGCTCGACGGCGCGCAGCGCTTCGATGCACTCTCGGGCGGCATGAAGCGCCGCGCCCTGCTCGGGCGCGCACTCGTCTCGGGACCGGACCTGCTGCTGCTCGACGAGCCGACGAACCACCTCGATGTCGATTCCATCGAGTGGCTCGAGGAATTCCTGCTCGAGTTCGCCGGCAGCGTCGTCTTCGTCACGCACGACCGTGCCTTCCTCCGGCGCCTGGCCACGCGCATCGTCGAGGTCGATCGCGGGGAACTGACCTCCTGGCCCGGCGACTGGGACAACTACCTGCGTCGCAAGCGGGAGCGCGCGCACGCCGAAGAGGTCGCGAACCGCGAGTTCGACCGCCGGCTGGCCGAGGAGGAGGTCTGGATCCGCAAGGGCATCCAGGCCCGGCGCACGCGCAACGAGGGTCGCGTGCGTGCGCTGGAGCGCATGCGCCGCGAGCGCGCCGACCGCCGGGAGGCAGCCGGCGAGGTCCGCATGGAGGCCGCACAAGCCGAGGCCTCGGGCCGCAAGGTCATCGAGGCCGAGGACCTGACGTTCGGCTTCGACGGCCAGCCCATCGTGCAGGACTTCTCGACAACGATCTTCCGCGGCGACCGGATCGGCGTGATCGGGCCCAACGGCAGCGGCAAGTCGACGCTGCTGAGGCTTCTGCTCGGCGAGAGCCGGCCCGAAGCCGGCGAGGTGCGCCACGGCACGCGGCTCGAGGTGGCCTACTTCGACCAGCATCGTGCGGCGCTGCGCGAGGACTGGAACGCGGCCGAAAACGTTGCCGAGGGTCGCGACTTCGTCGAGACCGGCGGCGGCCGCAGGCACGTCATCGGCTACCTGCAGGATTTCCTGTTCACTCCCGAGCAGGCCCGGGCGCCGATCACTCGGCTGTCGGGCGGCGAGCGCAACCGGCTGCTGCTGGCCAGGCTCTTCGCGCGGCCGTCGAACCTGCTCGTCATGGACGAACCGACCAACGACCTCGACATCGAAACGCTGGAACTGCTCGAGGACGTGCTCGGCGACTACGCCGGCACGCTGCTGCTCGTCAGTCACGATCGCGACTTCCTCGATCGCGTCGTGACCGCGACGCTCGTCATGGAAGGCTCGGGCCGCGTCGGCGAGTACGCCGGCGGCTACAGCGACTGGAAGCGCATCGCCGACCGCCGGGCGGCCGAGCGGGCCCGGGCGGATTCCGAGGCCGCGCCACCCCCTGCGCCGGCACCCTCATCGCGTGCGGCGCCGAAGCGCAAGCTGGGCTACAAGCTGGCACGCGAGCTCGAGCAGCTGCCCTCGCGCGTCGAGGCCATGGAAGATCGCATGGCCGAACTGACGGCCACGCTCAACGATCCGGATTTCTACCGCCGGCCTTCCGAGGAGATCGCGCGCATGAACGAGGAAGTCGCGGCCCTGCAGCGCGACATCGACGAAGCCTATGCGCGCTGGGAGGAACTCGAGCGCGGCGAATAGGGGCTTGCGAACCGACCGGCCCGACGGCCGCGTCCGTGGGGATGGGCAGGGAGAACATCCCGGACACGGCCGTCGGGCCGGGTTTCGTGACCGCGAATCTCTTCGGAGAGCGTGCGCGGTCGGTCGTGCCTCACTGCGTGATCGGGATCAGCGTCAGTTCGACGCGGCGGTTCTCGGCCCGGCCCGCCGCCGTCTCGTTGGACGCCACGGGATACTGCTCGCCATAGCCGAACGCGTCGATGCGAACGGGATCGATGCCGCGCGCGACGAGGTAGCGCTCGACGGTCTGGGCGCGCCGCTCGGACAGCCGCTGGTTGTAGTCGTCCGGACCCGTCGCGTCGGTGTGACCGTCGACGACGAGTACCGTGCTTTCGTATTCGTCGACGACGAGTGCGACGGAGTCCAGCACCTCGAAGAAATCGGGCTTGAGCGCCGCCGAGTCGACGTCGAAGGTGACGTCGCCGGGCATGTCCAGGATGATTTCGTCGCCGCGCCGGATCACGCCGACGCCCGTGCCCTGCAGGCGTTCGCGGAGTTCGGCTTCCTGGCGGTCCATGTAGGCGCCGACCGCGGCGCCGGCCAGCGCGCCGATGCCGGCGCCGATCGCGGCACGCTCGAGCCGGTCGCCGCCGGATACCGCGCCGATGACGGCGCCGGCCGCGGCGCCGATTCCTGCCCCGGAAGCGGTCCGCGAGGTCCGTTCCTCTCCCGTGTACGGGTCGGTCGTCGTGCACGCGGTCAGCACGACCGCGATCGCGAGCGTGGCAAGCAGTTGGGACGAGCGGGTCTTCATGGGCAACCTCCGGTTCGGGGTGGGCGGTCCCCGGCAAGCCGGTACGGGCCGGTCCTCGGGGTCACCGCGATATCCCCCAATATCTCGAATTCGCTCAAGAGTAGCACCCGTCACCCGCGTCCGTGGGCCCCGCCTTGCCCGCTCGCCCCGCGTCGGTCACGCGCAGGGTCGTGCCCTCGGGAAGGGCCACGGACCGGGTCCGGCACCGGTCATCGGCGGGCACCGGGCACGGCGCGCACCGAGCCGGCCGATGCCTCGAGCCCATTCGGGGGCCCTGCAATCCCTATAATTCCGCTTCGGCCGGATGGCAACCGGTCGTCTCCCGAACCCGCAATTCCATGGAGTTCCCGCATGACCCAGAACCGGCCGAAAGTCCGCCCCGTTCTCATCTTCGTTCTTGCCGCGCTGCTGGGCTCCGTCGCCGCGCCGGCGGCGGAGCGGCCGACCGGCAGCAGCGCGATCTTCTTCCACCCCGACGGCACCTCGGCCGGGCACTGGGACGCCGCGCGCATCCTCCACGTCGGTCCCGACGGCGTGCTGAACTGGGACCGCATTCCCAACGTCACGCGCTACCGCGGCCACCTCGTCGACCGGATCGGGGCGACCTCGAATGGCGGCGCCGTCACGCACGCCACGGGCAGGCGCGCCCACGCGGACTCGTTCGGACTCGACCCGAACGGAAAGGAGATGGTCTCGCTCGACGGCACGACGCGGACCATCGTCGAGAAGGCCCGGGAGCACGGCATCTACACGGTGCTGATCCAGACCGGTTCGCTCGTCGAGCCGGGTACGGCGGCCTTCGTCGCAGAGGCGCCGACGCGCTACGGCGACTACGAGAACATCGCGCGGCAGGTCGCCGAGTCCGGCGTCGACATCCACCTCGGCGCCGGCGAGCGCTGGCTGCTTCCAGAGGGTGTAGAGGGGCGCTTCGGGCCCGGTGCGCGCACCGACGGCCGCAACCTCATCGAGGAACTGGAACAGGCCGGCTACGCCGTCGTGCGCAGCCGGGAGGAACTGCTGTCGCTGCCCGCCGACGTCGACCGCGTATTCGGCGTGTTCGCGCGCGAGGACACCTTCAACGACGTCACCGAGGCCGAACTTCGGGCCGCCGGTCTCGAACCCTACGATCCGGATGCCCCCACGGTGGCGGAGATGACGGCGTTCGCGCTCGAGCGCGCCGCGGGCCGCGAGAACGGCTTCCTGGCGATCATCGAGGAAGAGGGCACCGACAACCTGTGCAACAAGATGAACGCCTACGGCTGCCTCGAGGCCTTCCGCCGCGCCGACGAAGCCGCCGGCGTGCTGCTGGAGTTCGTCGAGGCGCACCCGGACACCTTCCTGATCGCGGCCAGCGACAGCAATGCCGGCGGCATGCAGGTGCTGCCCGTGAAGGAGATTCTCGAAGTCGTGCCGCTCGTCGACGCGCGCAGCGGGTCGGCCATCGACGGCGCCGAGGGCACGGGAACGCGGCCGTTCGTCTCCGCGCCCGATTCCGAGGGACGGCGATTCCCGTTCGCGATCGCCTGGGCTGCCAGCGGCGACCTGGGCTCGGGCGTGGTCGCTCGCGCGGCCGGTCCCAATGCCGAGGAATGGATGCCGCCGACGGGCATCGACAACACCGACGTCTACCGCATGCTGCACGCCACGCTGTTCGGCACCTGGATCGACTGACCGGGATCAGTCCATGCCCAGCAGCAGCGCGATGCCGCCGCCGTAGAGCGCGAGCAGCAGGATGCTCTCGACGCCGATCCCGGCCGGGCCCTGTTTCTCGCGCCGGATCAGGCCCATGAGCAGCACGGCCGCCATGAGCATCGTCAGCGCGGCCCAGAAGACCACGGAGTCCGTCATGCGGTGATAGATCGAGCCGTCGCGGTAGGCCACGTCGGCGGCCGCCGTGAACAGCGTGTCGAAGGCGTTGCCGCCGATGATGCCGCCGACGGCCAGCGTCAGCGCACCGCGGCGCACGGCGGCCACCGAGGTCACGAGTTCGGGCAGCGAAGTGGCCACGGCCGTGAACAGCACGCCCACGGCCGTGGCGCTGAACCAGGTTCGCTCGACGATCGTCGAGGCGGCGTGTTCCATGAGCCAGCCGGCCGCGCCGAGCAAGCCCATGAGCGCGAGAAATCGCAGCGCCAGCGGCAGCAGCGCCGGCACGTGGCGCAGGTCCTCGGGCTCGTCGGGTCGGGTTTCGGCGGTGTGCGTCGGCTGCCACATCGGGTTCTCGCGCACGGCGCCGATGAGGTGCAGCCCGTAGAGGTATGCGCCGAGCATGACGGGCGTCACGGGGTGGACCTGCCAGACGGTGAACTCCGGCAGCGCCGGCGCCAGCAGGATCAGCGCCAGCAGCGCGATGAGCAGCCCCGTCTGCATGAGATTCTCGGGCGATGCCGCGGCGTGCTCGAGGTTGGCGCGACGGTAGGCGAAGTCGGCCACGGCCAGCGCCGCGAACTGCATCGCGATGCCGCCCAGCGCGTTGCCCAGCGCGAGATCGGCCGAGCCGTGCCAGGCGGCCGTCACGGAGACCGTGGCTCCGCCCAGCGAGGTCGCCGCGCCCAGCAGCACCGCGCCCGCGATGGCCTCGCCGATGCCGGTCCGGTCGGCCAGCTGGTCGACGACGGCCGTGATGCGCGTTCCGAACAGGGCGATCGCGGCCGTGCAGGCCAGGAACACCGGCACGGCGACGACGAGCGTCCAGGTATCGGGTTGCAGCAGGCTCATCGCGACGCTCCGGGCCGGATCGTGGGCTCACCTTAACCCGGGTGACGCTGCCGGGACGGGGTTGTATGCTCTGGCGCGAAGGCGCCGGGGGTCGGCGCCAGCGCGAGGAACACACGATGAGCCTGATCTCGGAGTTCAAGCAGTTCGCCATCAAGGGCAACATGGTCGACATGGCCGTCGGCATCATCATCGGTGCGGCCTTCGGACGCGTCGTCCAGTCGCTCGTCAACGATGTCATCATGCCGCCCGTGGGGCTGGCCATCGGCGGCGTGGATTTCGGCGATCTCGCCGTCGTCCTCAAGGCCGCCACGGAGGAGGCCGAGGCCGTGTCGCTGCGCTACGGGGCGTTCATCCAGACGCTCATCGACTTCCTCATCGTCGCGCTGGCGATCTTCGTGGCCGTGCGCGTGGTCAATGCCATGAAGCGCAAGGAGCAGCCCGCCCCTCCCGCCGAGGAACCCAAGGTCAACGAGGACACGCTGCTGCTGCGCGAGATCCGCGACGCGGTCAAGCGCGTCTGAGCGACGGCGGGCCTCAGTCCCGGGCGACGAGGTCCTCGTACTCGGGGTGGCGCCGGATCCAGGCCGCGACGTAGGGGCATTTCGGCACGACCGAGAGCCCCTTGTCTCGGCTGAAGTCCAGTGCGTGGCGGGTCAGCTTGCCGGCGATGCCCCGACCTTCCACGGGGGGCGGAACGAGTACGCGCGGAATGGTGATCACGTTGCCGTCGATGCGGTAGTCGAGCACGCAGCGGTGGCCGTCGACGACGGTCTCGAAGCGGTTCTCGTCGCGGTTGTCGCGGATCTCGATTTCCATGAAGGTCCTCCTCTTGCCTGTCCGCTCAGCGCAGGTAGCGCGTGCGGATCGTCGCGGGAATCTCGTTGAGCCCGCGAAGCACCGGTCCCGCGTCGTCGGTCTCGACGTCCATGACCACGTAGCCGACATCGGGCAGGGTCTGCAGGTACTGCGAGGCGATGTTGATGCCGGCCTCCGAGAACACGCGGTTGATGGCCTGGAGCACGCCGGGCTCGTTGCGGTGGATGTGCAGGATGCGGCGTGCCGTCGCGTGATCGGGCAGGTTGACTTCGGGGAAGTTGACCGCTCCGGTCGTCGAGCCATTGTCGGAGTACAGCGTCAGCTTCGTGGCGACGTCGCGCGCGATGTTCTGCTGGGCCTCGTGCGTGCTGCCGCCGACGTGCGGCGTCAGCAGCACGTTGTCGAGTCCGCGCAGCTCCGACACGAATTCCTCGTCCGACGAGGCCGGTTCCGATGGAAACACGTCGATGGCCGCGCCGCCGAGCCGACCCCGCTCGATGGCCTGTGCCAGGGCCGGAATCGACACGACCTTTCCGCGCGAGGCATTGATGAGGTGCGCGCCCGGCTTCATGCGACCGATCTCCGCAGCATCGATCAAGCCGCGCGTCGCGTCCGCATCGGGAACGTGCAGCGAGACCACGTCGGCGCTGGCAAGCAGGTCGTCGAGGTCGCGCGCGGGCTCGGCGTTGCCGAGCGGCAGCTTGCGGACCACGTCGTGGTAGCGCACCCGCATGCCGAGGCCCTCGGCGAGAATGCCGAGCTGCGAGCCGATGTGTCCGTAGCCCACGATGCCCAGCGTCTTGCCGCGCACTTCCCAGGCGTCGGAGGCCGTCTTCTTCCACTCGCCGCGATGCGCCGCCGCGTTCTTGGCCGGGATGCCGCGCATCAGCATCACGATCTCGGCCAGCACGAGTTCGGCCACGGACCGGGTGTTAGCATACGGCGCGTTGAACACCGGCACGCCGCGGTGGCGCGCCGTTTCCAGGTCCACCTGGTCGGTGCCGATGCAGAAGCAGCCCACTGCCGTGAGCTTGTCCGCCTTCTCGAGCAGCCGCTTCGTCAGTTGCGTGCGGGAGCGGATTCCGAGGAAATGCACGTCGCCGATGCGCTCGGCCAGCGCATCGGGGGACAGCGCCGACGACTCGGTCTCCACCTGCGTGTATCCGGCTTCCCGGAACGCCTCGACGGCGTGCTCCGAGATGCCCTCGAGCAGCAGGATGCGGATCTTGTCCTTCGACAGCGAATGGCTCTTCTCGGGCATGAAGTCTTCTGCGGCACGGAGTCGGGCTCATGATAGACGAGTCGGCAACGCCTTCCGCCATCGCAGACCCCGGAGATCGATGAAACCATGACCACGCTACCCGACCTCGAAACGCTGACCGACGAAGACTCGCTGGCCCACTACGGCCGCGACTGGACGCGCTTCTGGACGCCCGCGCCGCGCGCCGTGGTGTTCCCGCGTTCCACCCGGGACGTCGTCGAGCTCGTCCGGTGGGCGCGCGCCGAGCACGGCGCCCTCGTGCCCTCGGGCGGCCGAACCGGCCTGTCCGGCGGCGCCGTAGCCGCGGACGGCGAAGTGGTGGTGTCGTTCGACAAGCTCCGCGACCTCGACGAGATCGAGGCGACCGAACCGTCGATCCGCGTCGATGCCGGCGCGACCATCGGCGAGGTCCAGCGCGCCGCGAGCGAGGCCGGCCTGGCCTATCCCGTGGACTGGGCCGCCGCCGAATCGAGCCAGGCCGGCGGATCGGTGGCCACGAACGCCGGTGGCATCCGCGTGCTGCGCCACGGCATGACGCGCGACTGGGTGCGCGGCCTGACCGTCGTGACGGGCGCCGGGGAAGTGCTGGAACTCAATCGGGGTCTCGTGAAGAACAATGCCGGCCTGGACCTGCGGCACCTCATGATCGGCAGCGAAGGCACGCTGGGGCTCATCACCTCGGTGACCTTCGGCCTCGACGACGCCCCGCCGCAGCGCTCGGTCATGCTGCTGGCCTTCGCCGGGCTCGAGGCCGTGATGCCGGCATTCCGCGAACTGCGCTCGGCACTGGACCTGTCGGCCTTCGAGTTCTTCGACGCCGCCAGCGCGGAGTGCGTGGCCGAACGCGGCGACCGTGACTTTCCGCTCGGCGATCCGTCGCCGTTCCATGCGGTGGTCGAGTTCGACGATCCCGGCGAGGCGCGGCAGGACGATGCACTCGCAGCGTTCGAGCGGCTCGTCGAGGACGGCCACGTCGTCGACGGGCTCATCGGCCAGAGCCAGGCGCAGGCCGAGGAACTCTGGCACTGGCGCGAGGCGATCAGCGAATCCATCGCGGATCGCACGCCGTACAAGAACGACCTCTCGGTGCGCGTTTCGCGCGTCCCGGCCTTCCTGTCCGACCTGGCCGAACTCGTGGAGCGGCGCTACCCCGAGTTCAGGGTCGTCTGGTTCGGCCACATCGGCGACGGCAACCTGCACATGAACGTGCTCCGGCCCGACGACTGGGAGGTCGAGGATTTCCATGCCGCCTGCGACCGGCTGTCTCCCGAGGTCTTCGACATCGTCGTGCGCCACGGAGGCAGCCTGTCCGCCGAGCACGGGATCGGCCTGCTCAAGCGCGATCACCTGCAGCGAATCGCGCCGGCGGCCGAACTCGAGACCATGCGCCGCATCAAGCGGGCCTTCGATCCCGACGGGGTGCTCAACCCCGGCAAGCTGCTGGCCCGCGGCGCCGCATGAGCCGACTGGCCGGGCTCGCTTTCGTGCTCCTGGTCGCGGCGCACCCGGCAGGGCAGGCGGCCGATTCGCATCGCGTCGAAACGGCGATCGCCGAGCGCGATGCCGGCGCGCTGGAAACCTGGCTGCATCAGGCCGGGCCGCACGCGGATTCGGTCGAGGCCTGGCGCGCACGCGCGTGGCTGGCGCGCGCCGACGGTGACCAGGAGGCGGCAATGACCGCGCTGGACCGTGCCGTGGAGACCGCGCCCGACGACGCTTCGCCGCTCGTCGAGCGGGCCCGCCTGCGCTTCGTGCAGATCGGGGAATCGGGCCGGATGCGGGCGCTGAAGCTCGCCCGGCGCGCCCGGCGCGACCTCGAGCGGGCACGCGAACTCGCGCCGCACCGCGTCGACGCGATCCTCGCGCTGCTGCGATTCCACGCCGACGCTCCCGGTATCGCGGGGGCCAGCGAGCGCGACGCCGCGGCGCTCGAGGAGACGCTTCGCGCAGTGGCTCCCGCGGCGGCCGACGCCAGAGCCGCACGACTGCTCCTGGAGGCCGGCGATGCGGATGCGGCGCTGCCGGTCATCCGGCGCGCACTCGCGCGCGACGGCTCGGCGCCTCCAGACTGGCGGATGCTCGAGGCTGAGGCCCTGGAGGCGCGCGGCCGCGCGCAGGAGGCCTTCATCGCGCTCGAGATCGTCGTGGACGGGTCCCCCTGGTTCGCGCCGGCCCGCTTCGAGATGGGGCGCTTGTCGGCCGAGACCGGCATCCGGCCCGTGCGGGGCCTGGCCGAACTCGAGGCCTACCGCGGGCGGCGGCGCTGGACCGGGGAACCCTCGGGCTCGGAGGCCTGGACGCTCTCGGCGCGAATCCACGAGCGTCTCGGCGACACGGCCGCCGCCGACGACGCGCGGCGACGTGCGAGCGAAGACGCGAACGGCGCGGGAAACTCCTAGCCTTCCTCCCGTACCGGCGGGTCGATGCGTCCGGAAGTGACGATCATCGTCAGTTTCGACGCGGCGACGAGCCGACCGCGTTCATCGACGACGCGAATCTGCCACAGGTGCGTCCTGCGCCCGATGTGCAGCGCCTCGGCGCGCGCGGTGAGGGTTCCGTCCCGGCTCGGTCTCAGGTGGTTGATGGCCAGTTCCAGTCCGACCGCGCTGCGCCCGGAGTCGCCGAGCATCACGCCCGAGGCCGCGCTGCCAACGCTTTCGGCCAGTGCGGCCGTGGCGCCGCCGTGCAGGATTCCCATGGGCTGGTGCTTGGTCGCATCCACGTCCATGGCCGCCTCGAGCCAGCCCTCTCCGGCATCGACGTAGCGGATTCCCAGTGTTTCCATGAGCGTGCCGCGCGATTGCCGCGCCAGGCCGGCAAGGATTTCCCGTTTCCGTTCCTCATCCATCGGCTTCTTGGCACTCCTTTTGCATTGTCAATGACAAGGGGTGGATCTGTCGACCGTCGTCGTGCTTCCCCCCGACACGCACCATCAGGAGGAAATGCCCGACCGTGGACGTCAGGCCGCTGAGAACAGGCAATGCCCACATGCCCTGGACCATCGAGGACCTGGCTGTACCGGAGCGTCCCGCTCGCCCGCTGCAGCCGGCCACGCTGGGTCTGGCCTGCTGGCTGCTGTTCCTGGGCATGATGCTCACGCTGGGCGCGACGTTCGCGGCGGCCCCGGCGCCCGCCAGTGGGCCATTCGTCGCACCCGCGCCGGCGTCCGAGGCCGCGAGCGCGCCATCCTCGAAGCCGGCGAGGCCGGGCTGGAGTCCCAGGACGATCAGCGAGGCCGGGCCACTGCTGGGCGCCGTACCCACCGATCCCGTTCCGGCCTTCGGCCGATTCCTCATCCTGCTGGTCCTGACCAGCGCTTCATCCGTGTTCGCTTTCCGCCGCGCCGCCATGCGT
Organism: Wenzhouxiangellaceae bacterium; assembly: GCA_033722095.1. GTDB lineage: Bacteria > Pseudomonadota > Gammaproteobacteria > Xanthomonadales > Wenzhouxiangellaceae. Next base: position 13,063 of record JAWVZQ010000004.1, read on the forward strand.
CGGCGCAATCCGTCGCGTCACTGGTCGTCGGCGGTGTCTCCGGAGCGCTGAGAGACCAGTTCCTGCTGCATCTGGGGCGGCACCGCCTCGTAGTGCGAGAGTTCGACGACGAAGCGGCCCTCACCGCCCGACATGCTCTTCAGTTCGGTCGGAAACTCGCTGATGGCGGCCAGCGGGATCGCCGCCGTGACCTGCGTGAAGCCCGATCGCAGGCTGTCGGTGCCCTGGATGCGGGCCCGCTTCGAGGCCAGGAGGCCCGTCACGTCGCCCATGACGGCGTCGGGGACCGTGACGTCGAGGTTGACGATGGGCTCGAGCACCTGCGGTCCCGCTTCGGCCACGGCTTCCTGGAACGCCTTGCGACCGGCGATGACGAACGCGATCTCCTTGGAATCCACGCTGTGGTACTTCCCGTCGTGGACGGTGACCTCGATGTCCTGCATCGGAAACCCGGCGATGGCGCCTTCGTCCATGACCTGGCGCACGCCCTTCTCGACGGCCGGGATCAGGCTCGTGGGAATCGCGCCGCCGACGACCTCGCTGACGAAGCGGAATCCCTCGCCGCGTGCCAGCGGGCGCACGCGCAGGAAGACCTCGCCGAACTGGCCGGCGCCGCCGGTCTGCTTCTTGTGCCGGTAGTGGCCCTCGGCGGGGCGCGTGATCGTCTCCCGGTAGGCGATGCGCGGCGCTCGCGTCGCGACCTCGACGCCGTAGCGCTGCTTCATGCGTTCGAGGACGATGCGCAGGTGCATTTCGCCGAGGCCGCGGATCACGGTCTCGTTGAGCTCCTGGTTGTGCTCGACGCGCAGGCACGGGTCTTCCTCGGCGACGCGCTCCATCGCCGCGGCCAGCTTCTGCTCCTGGCCGCGCGCGACGGGCTCGATCGCGAGCCCGAACATCGGCTGAGGAAAATCGATGGGCTTGAGGTAGTAATGGTCCTCGTCGTGGTTGTCGTGCAGCACGTCGTCGTAGTGAATCTCGTCGACCTTGCCGATCGCGCAGAGATCGCCGGGTACCCCGGCCTCGATCTCGACGTGCTCGGCGCCCTGCATGCGGTAGAGATGCGCGACCTTGACCGGCTTGCGCGCGTCGTTGACGTACAGCGACGTACCGGGGGTCAGCGTGCCCTGGAAGATTCGGAAGATCGAGAGCTTTCCGGCGTAGGGATCGTTGACGACCTTGAAGACATGGGCCAGGACGTGCGCGTCCGGGTCCGGTCGCGCGGTGACCTTCTCGTCCTCGGATCCGGCGCGGAAGCGCGGCGGATTGCCTTCCAGCGGAGAGGGCAGGAGCGCGTCGATGAATTCCAGCAGTTCGGCGCAGCCGGCACCCGTGCGCGCGGAAGTGAAGCAGATCGGAACGAGGCTGCCTTCGCGCAGCGCCTTCTCGAAGGCTTCGTGCAGCGCGTCGCGGTCGATTTCCTCGCCGTCGAGGTAGCGCGCCATGAGTTCCTCGTCGACCTCGACGACCTGGTCGCGAATCTCCTCGTGTGCGGCCGCCAGCGAGAAGATGTCGGTCTCGCCCTCGTCGTGGAAGAAGCAGTCCCGGACCGTGCTCGCCCCGTCCGCGGGTAGATTGACGGGCAGGCACTGCGGCCCGAATTCCTCGCGCAGTTCTTCGACGAGCGCTTCGAGGTCGATGTCGTCGGCGTCGATGCGATTGACGATGATCATGCGGCACAGGCGTCGCTGCCTGGCCCGGCGCATCAGTCGCCGCGTCGAGGTCTCGATGCCGGCCGCGGCGTTGACGACCACGGCCGCGGTCTCCACGGCGCTCATGGCGGCCAGCGCCTGGCCGCGGAAATCGGGGTCGCCCGGCGTGTCGATCCACTGCACGCGGCTGTCACCGGCCGGAAAGTGGACGAGCGTGGAGTCCAGCGAGTGCTGGTACTGCTTCTCGAGCGCATCGGTGTCGCAGGTCGTGTCGCCACGCTCGACCGAACCGGGTTCGCCCTTGACGCCGGCGGTGACGAGCAGGCGCTCGGTCAACGTCGTCTTGCCGCTGGCCGCATGGCCCAGCAGCGCGACGTTGCGGATCGATGCGGTGGGGGAACTGGCTGGACTCGACATCGCGGACTCCCTTTCCGGCGTGGCAATCCATCCTAATCGACAAGCCCGCGCGCCGGCAACGCCGCGTTCAGAAGCGATTCAGCCAGCACGGCGTAGAGTCGATCCCGACCCAACGAGGTCGATGCCCGAAAGGAGGCCCATCATGTTTCCAGCAAAGCTCTTTCCCCGTATTCTGCTGATCGGGTCGGCTGCGGCCCTGTCGGCCTGCGCCGCACACGCGTCGCACCCGCCCGTGCACGAAGTCTGGGCGCCCGTCGTCGGCGTCGAACCCGTCTATGTCACGGAGCGCGTGCCCGTGGAGCGCGAGGTCTGCTGGCAGGAACGGCGCCGCGGCCATCGCCACGACTCCGCGACCGGCACGATCGCCGGTGCGATCATCGGCGGTGTCATCGGCAACCAGTTCGGCGGCGGCAGCGGAAAGAAGGCGCTGACGGCGGCCGGGGCGGTGCTGGGTGCATCCATCGGCCACGACGCGACGCGCCACGACCGTCACCGCTCTCACCCCGTGCGCCGCTGCGAGATCCAGGTCGACTACGAGACGCGCAGTTTCATCGAAGGCTACATCGTCGAGTACGAGTACGAAGGCGAGATCTTCGAGACCCGGCGCCGGCACCCGCCCGGCGACCGCATCCGACTCGAGATCTCCGCGCGCCCCGTGGGCTGAACGACCCGCGTGCCCGGCCGGTCGTCGGCCGGGCCGCAGGGGGCTGATCGAACGCGCGCCACCCTCAGCGGCGCATGCAGGTCGAGCGTGCCTCGGGCCGCGAATTCCTCGCGAACGGAATCGCGCGTGCGCCGGGACAGTCGCGGTCGGCGAGTCGCGGATGCGGCCAGTCGATCCAGAACCACTCGATGGAGTCGGGCCAGTCCCGCCCCACGGCTTCGACGGGCAGCTTCCCGAACAGCCTTGCCCACACCGGCATCGCGGCCGAGGCGCCGCCGATTCCGGCGGGAAGATTGTCGTCGCGCCCCACCCAGACCACGCCGAGCCAGCGCTCCGTGAAACCGGCGAACCAGGCGTCGCGCCGGTCGTTGGTCGTTCCCGTCTTGCCCCGGATCGGAAGCCCCCGCGCGGGTTCGGTCAGCAGCGCCGACAGACCTCGGCCCGTCCCGTTGCGCACCGCCTCCTCGAGCGCGAAGTCCATGAGTGCCAGCGCGTCGCGCTCGCGTATGGAGCGCAGGCGCATCGGGTAGCGCGCGATGCTCTCGCCACGCCGGTCGACGACGTCGGTGATGGCTCTCAACGGCGTCGAGTAGCCGCTGGCCGCCAGAGGCTGGTAGAGCTGGGTGACCTGCAGCGGCGTCAGGTCCACGGCGCCGAGGAAGGCGGCCGGGTGCCGCTCGCTGCCGGGCGCCACGCCGAGGTGTTCGAGCAGCCGAAACAGCGCATCGACGCCGACGGCCAGGCCGACGCGGACCGTGGCCTGGTTGTAGGAGCGGGCCAGCGCGGTCATGAGCGGGACCGTGCCGTGGCTCTCTCCGTCGTGGTTTCTCGGCGTCCAGTCTTCGCGGCCGCGTTGCGGCACGTTGATCGGGGCGTCCTCGACCGGTGTGACGAGCGTGAAGCGTGCCGGGTCGGCCAGCGCCAGCAGATAGACGAACGGCTTGATGATCGAGCCCACGGGCCGCCGCGCGTCCAGGGCCCGATTGAAGCCGGCCCGACGCGGGTCGCGATCGCCGACCAGCGCCCGGATCTCGCCGGTCTCGGGACGGGCCAGCACGATCGCACCCTGCAGCGTGCCGGCCTCGCTCTCGATTCCGGACAGGCCTTCCGACAGCGCTCGCTCGGCGTGCGCCTGGGCCGACGGGCTCAGGGTCGTGTAGATGCGCAGGCCGCGCTCGCGCAGGTCGGAATCGCGATAGTCGGCGCGCAACTGCCGGCGCACCATGTCGAGGAAGGCCGGATGGGCTCGCCGGGCGGCCCGATCCGGGGCCTCGACGCCGAGCGGACGCGCGATTGCCCTGCGGTGTTCCTGCTCGTCGATGAGTCCCGTCTCGTGGAACATTCCGAGCACGAGGTCGCGCCGCGCCCGCGCGCGCTCCGGATTGCGCACGGGGTGATACCAGGAAGCGCCGCGCACCATGCCGACGAGCAGGGCGACCTGATCCGACGACAGCGAGGCGACCGGCAGCCCGAAGTAGTGCTCGGCGGCGCGCCCGAAGCCGTGGATGGCCTGCGCACCGTTCTGACCGAGGTAGACCTCGTTGAGGTAGGCCTCGAGGATGTCGGCCTTTTCGAAGCGCATTTCCAGGCTGACGGCCATCACGGCCTCGTTGATCTTGCGCAGCAGGTTCTTCTCGGAGCCGAGGAACAGGTTCTTGACGAGTTGCTGGGTGATCGTGCTGCCGCCCTGGACGATGTCGCCCGAGCGCAGATTGCGGATCAGGGCGCGCATGACGGCTCGCGGGTCCACGCCGTGATGGCGGCCGAACTGGCGGTCCTCGACGGCCTGGATGCCCGTGATCAGCAGCGGCGGGAACTCCGCGATCGGGAGCAGGGTGCGATCGCGGTCGTCGAGCGGCAGCAGCGATCCGAGCTCGGCGGCCGGCAGGCGCACCAGGTCCACGCCGCGGCCGGAGCCGTCGACCAGATCGGCCACGCGGCCGTTCCGGATCGAGAGGCGCACCGTGCGCGCCGGCTGGACGCCGTCGGCGAACCGGGCCTCGGGCAGTGCCAGCGTGAAGCGCGACCCCTCGCGGCGATAACGGCCGGGCTGGATCGGTGCCACATCGACCAGTCCGGATGCTCCGAGCTCGATCTCGAGGTCCGCCGGCGCCAGTGGCCGTCCCGGATAGAGCTCCAGGGGCCGCGCGTAGACACGGCCGGCCTGCGTCCACTGGCGTTCGGCGAAGCGCGTTGAGGCGTGGTGATCCAGCCAGGCGACCCAGGGCACGACGACGCCCAGCGCCAGCCCCGCACCGAAGGCCAGCAGGCGGCGCGGCCAGCGGCGAGGCGCGGCCGAAGCGGCCCTGCGGGCGGGCTTTCCGGGACGTTTCCTGCGGCTCATGCGGCCGTGCAAGGGGCGGGTCGATCGACGATAATCACGCGATGCCCGGCAGCGGACTTCTCTTGCATCATGGGTCTCGAGTATAAGGCGGCTCCGAGCCGTCGAACCCTTTCTTCACCGGCCTCGCCGGAACATCGACGCTCGCCGGTTCCCGCATGACGGATCGGTCCGCGCTGGTCTGTCTCTGGGCGCCCGGATCGGCGGGATCGGGTGCCTCGGCCTCCGTCGCCGCATTCGTCGCCGAGCACGAAGGTCCGGTCGTCCGCCTGCCCGGCGCGGGCCCGCGCGAAGCCGGCGAAGCGCTCGAGGGCGGGCGCAGGCCGGTGCTGGAGCGCCTGGCCGGCGTCGCCGGTTCGCGCCCGGTCTTCCTGCTCCGCCATGATCTGGACCTGCCGGCCGGGTTCGCGGCGGCCTTCGAACGCGCCGCGGCACTGCTCGGGAAGGCACCGGCCGTCGCGTTTCCCGGCAGTGCGCCGCGGCTGGATCCGCTCGCCGACCTCGACACCGGCACGCTCGATCTGGAGCGCGCGATGGCCTGGGCCGGCGACCGCCGCGGAACCTGGGTGGACGCCGGCGACCCGGCCTGCCTGCTCGTTGCGCCCGAGTGCCTGCGCGGCGGCTTCGAGGATCTGCGGCGGATCCCGGCGCTGCTCGTCGACGACGTACGCGTGTCCGTGCCCGGCGCTTCGAGCGAAGCGCCCGAGGATCCCGTTCTCGGCCACGTCCGGTTGCGCATCGCCTCGCTGGCCTCCGAAGGCGCGCCCTCGCTGCCCGATCCCGAGACCGCGCCGGTCACGCTGCACATCGTCCATGGCTGGGGCGGAGGCGTCTGGCGCTGGGTCGACGACTTCATCGATGGTGATCCCGGCCGCGTCCATCTCGTGCTCCAGGCGGTCTCGTCGGGACGCGGGTCGCGTCGCGGACGCCTGCTCAGGCTCTGCGCGGCGGGCACCGGTCGAGGCGTGATCCGCGAGTGGCCGTTGCAGCCCCAGATCGGCGCTCTGGCCGACGGTCACGCGGCCTACCGCGAGATTCTCGACGAGTTGCTGGAGCGGTTCGGCGTCGGCCGTATCGTCGTCTCGTCGCTGATCGGCCACGCGCTGGACTGCCTGCGTACCGGACTGCCGACGCTGCAGGTGCTGCACGACTTCATGCCGGCCTGGCCGCTGCTCGACCACGATCCCGGTCCGCTGCTCGACGCGGCCGGCGGTGACCGCGAAAGCGCGCTCGCGGCCGGCATCGAGCGTCACGGGGATTCGCTGCGGCTCGGCCCGGCCGATGCCGGTACCTGGAACCGGACCGGGAAGCGCTGGCGCGAGACCGTGGCCGAGCACGGCGTGGCGCTGATCGCCCCGACGCGCCACGTCGTCGAACGCTGGCAGGCGCTGTTCGCCGACGATCCGCCGGACATCGATGTGGTTCCGCACGGATTCCGCCGGTTCGACGTCGATCCGCACGTGCCGCCGCCGGGCGGGGGCGACCCGCTACACCTCGTCGTGCTCGGGCGCCTGACGCGCGGAAAGGGTCTCGACCTCGTCGAGCGGGCGCTGCCCGGTCTGACGCGGCACGCCCGGTTGACGGCGCTGGGCTGCGGTGCCGACTGCGCGACGCTGATGGGCCGTTCCGGCATCGACCTGGTCTCCGACTACGAGCGCGATCGCCTGCCCGAGATCATGCGCATGCTGAAACCCGACGCCGTGCTGCTTCCGTCGACGGTTCCCGAGACCTGGAGCTATGCGCTCAGCGAAGTCTTCGCCATGGGCCTGGTGCCGCTGGCCAGCGACCTCGGCAGTTTCCGCGAGCGCATTCGCGACGGCGAGGACGGCCTGCTGTTCCGACCCGAGCCCGCGGCGCTCGTCGAGCGCGTCGCCGAACTGGCCAACGACCGCGATGCACTGGCCGCGCTGGCCGGACGGGCCCCGGCGCCGCGTTCGGTCAACGAGGTCGTTGCCGACGTCGACGGACGCCTGGCGTTCGCATCGGGCGCGCCGGGCCGCAGCAGGGTGCGCTCGCCCGAGCGGGCCGAACGCGATCGCCTCGCGGGACTGCTGGCCGATGCCCGTGCCGCGCTGGATGGCGCGCGGCGCCGGGCCGAGGCCGACGAGGCCGAGCTCGAGCGCCGGGCCGAGTGGGCGCGCGGCCTGCGCGTGCGTGTCCAGCAGCGCACCGCCTGGGCGCAGAGCCTGGAGCGCGACGTCGAGAAGGCCCGCACCGACTTCACGGCGGCGGCCGCCGAGCGCGACGACATCCGCCGACGGCTCGCGCTGACCCAGCAGGAACTGGCCTCTCTGCGCAACGTCCACGAGCAGGTCGTCGCCAGCCGTTCCTGGCGGATGACGCGACCGCTGCGCGTCGCCGCCCGCGTCGCCCGTACGGCACGCTCGCGCGGCGTGCTGAACCCGCTGCGCTGGCCCGGTCTGGCCGCGGCGCTGGTCCGCAATCTCCGGCTGCGGGGCCTGGCCGGCACCCTGCGCATGGCCCACGATGCCGCCGAAACGCCGAGCGAGGCGCGACCCGGCATCCCCCGGACACGGACGCCGGAGGCCGTTGCCGGCCCGGTCCACTTCGCCCGCCCCGAGAATCCCGTGGCCAGTGTCGTCATCCCCGTCTACAACCAGCTGCATTACACCGCGGCCTGCCTGCAGAGCCTCGTCGAGGAAGCCGGCGAACTGCCGTTCGAGATTCTCGTCGTCGACGATGCCTCGACCGACGAGACCCGGGCCTGGCTCGGGCGCTGCGAAGGAATCCGCACGCTGTTCAACGACGAGAATCTCGGCTTCATCGGCACCTGCAACCGTGGCGCCGCCGAGGCCGCAGGCGAGTTCGTCGTGTTCCTGAACAACGACACCACGGTCACGGCCGGCTGGCTCGAGGCCCTGCTGTCGCCGTTCGCCGATCCGTCGGTCGGCGTGACCGGGGCGCGGCTCGTCTATCCCGACGGTTCGCTGCAGGAGGCCGGCGGGATCGTGTTCGACGATGCCTCGGGCTGGAACTACGGCCGTGGCGACGACCCCGGCCGGCCGCAGTACAACTTCGTCTCGGACTGCGATTACGTATCCGGCGCCTGCCTCGCGAGTCCGCGAGGGCTGTTCGACGAGCTCGGCGGCTTCGACCGGCACTTCGCGCCGGCCTACTACGAGGACACCGACCTGTGCTTCCGCGTTCGCGAGATCGGCCGGCGCGTGGTCTACCAGCCGGCGGCGACCGTGGTCCACTTCGAGGGCGTGACTTCCGGCACCGACGAGTCGTCGGGAACCAAGCGTTACCAGGCGATCAACCGCGAGAAGTTCCTGGACCGCTGGCGCGAGCGCCTCGCCGACCATCCGCCGCCCGAGCCGCGCCGGGATGCCGACGACCCGGTGCGCCACGCTCGGTTCCGGCGCCGGCCGCGGAGGGCCCTCGTCATCGACGCCGTCACGCCGATGCCGGATCACGACTCGGGCTCGGTACGCATGTTCGCGCTGCTGCGCCTGCTCGACGAGATGGGCTACCAGACGACCTTCGCCCCCGAGAATCTCGCCTGGGCCGGGCGCCATTCCCGCGACCTGCAGCAGGCCGGAATCGAGGTCCTGCATGCACCCTACGTGCGGGCCATCGACGACTGGCTTGCCGAGCACGGGCCGGCGCTGGACCTCGTGCTGGTCAGCCGCCACTACGTGCTCGGTCCGCTGCTCGAGCGGATCCGCCGGCGCTGTCCGCGAGCGGCCGTGATCTTCGATACCGTCGACCTGCACTTCCTGCGCGAGGAACGCGAGGCGGAGCTGTCGGGCACGGCCTCGGCGCGCCGCCAGGCCGAGCGGACGCGCGAGGCCGAACTGAAGCTGGTCCGCGCCTGCGACGCGACGCTCGTCGTCAGCCCCTTCGAGCGCGACCTGCTGCGCGATGTCGCGCCCGGTCAGGCCGTGCACGTGGTCTCGAACATCCACGCGCTGGCCGACCCGGGCCGCCCCTTCGAGCGCCGCGAGGACCTGCTGTTCGTCGGCGGCTTCCAGCATCCGCCCAACCAGGACGCGGCACGCTGGCTCATCGACGAGATCCTGCCGCGGATCCGGGCCGAACTGCCGGACGTGGACCTGCACCTCATCGGCAGCAGGATGCCCGACTGGCTCGCGCAGGCGCGCGAGCCCGGCCTGCGCGTGCACGGCTTCGTCGAGGATCTCGAGCCCTTCCTGTCCGGCTGTCGCATCTCGCTGGCGCCGCTGCGCTACGGGGCCGGCGTCAAGGGCAAGGTCAACCAGGCCATGAGCCACGGACTGCCCGTCGTTGCCACGCCGTGCGCGGCCGAGGGCATGTACGCCGTGCACGAGCACGACATCCTCGTCGCCGACGGCGCCGAAGCCTTCGCGCGCGAGGTCGTGCGGCTCTACGGGGACGCGGAGCTCTGGCAGCGCCTGGCCGACAACGGACGCGAGAACGTCGACGAGCACTTCTCGGTCGCCGCCGCGCAGCGGGCCCTTGCCGACGCCATCGACGGCGCCGCGCGGGCACGCTCGGCCGCCGCCTGATCTTCTTCCACGGCGTCGGTCAGCGCCGGCGCTGCACCGAGGTCACGTTCGGCAGCGACTGCAGGCGACCGAGCAGCGTCGAGAGCTGGTCCAGGTCCGGTACCTCGAGTTCGAGGTCGATGAAGACCGCGTCGGTCTCCGTGCCGCGGCCGGCCGACATCGCGCGCGCGCCCAGACCGTGCGAGGAGAGCACGGCGCCCACGTCGCGGATGAGGTCGCGTCGGTCCCAGGCCTCGATGCGCACGCGCACCGGGTAGCGCGCCGCACCGGAGCGTTTCCAGTCCACCCGGATCCTGCGCTCCGGGTGCCGCGAGGCGAGCCGAAGGTACTGCGCGCAGTCCGCGCGGTGGATGCTGACGCCGCGAGAGCGCGTGATGAAGCCGGCAATGGCGTCGCCGGGCACGGGGCTGCAGCAGCGCGCGAGCTGGTGGACGAGGTTGCCCACGCCCTCGATGCGTACCGCGTCGTCGGGCGCGCCCCGGTCGTCGACGGCCCGGACCGGGATGCCCGCGTCGTCGTCGCGCGCGGGCCGGCGTCGAAGCAGCGCGTGGACGACCTGCGTGGCCGTCAGGTTGCCGGCGCCGACCGAGGCCATGAGATCGTCGACGCTGCGCAGGTTGTACTGGCGGGCCACCTCGGGCAGGTGCGTGTCGTCGACATCGAGCCGCTTCATCTCGGCCTCGACGGCGGCGCGGCCCGCCGCGAGGTTCTCGTCGAACTGCAGCGCGCGGAAATACTGCCGGACCTTGCCGCGCGCCCGGCCCGACTTCAGGTAGCCGAGCTGCGGATTCAGCCAGTCGCGCGACGGAGAAGGCTGCTTGCCGGTCAGGATTTCCACGCGGTCGCCGTTGGCGAGTTCGTGGGTCAGCGGAACGATGCGCCCGTTGACCTTGGCGCCCCGGCACCGGTGGCCCACCTCGGTATGAACGTGGTAGGCGAAATCCAGCGCCGTGGAACCCTGGACGAGATCGACGACGTCGCCGTTCGGCGTCAGCACGTACACGCGATCCTCGCTGGTCAGCGTCTCGAAGTTCTCGACCAGCGTCGCGTCGTCGCCGGCATCTGCCTGCTCGATGAGCTGGCGCATGACGCCGACCCGCTGCTCCAGCGCCGCGTCGGACGGACCGCCTTCCTTGTAGCGCCAGTGCGCGGCCACGCCCAGTTCGGCGTGGGCATGCATCTCGTGGGTCCGGATCTGGACTTCGAAGACACGGCCCGATGGTCCCTGCACGGCCGTGTGCAGCGAGCGGTAGAGATTGGGCTTGGGCTGCGAGATGTAGTCGTCGAACTCGCCGGGAACCGGGCGCCACCGGCTGTGCACGAGGCCCAGCGCGGCATAGCAGTTCCCGACGTCGTCGACGAGCACGCGCACGGCGCGCACGTCGAACAGCTCGTGCACGTCGAGGCCCTTGCGCTGCATCTTCCTCCAGATCGAGTAGGTGTGCTTCGCCCGGCCGCTGATCTCGTGGGTGATGCCGGCTTCGTCCAGCGCCGCCGAAAGGTCGTCCATGAAGTCGCGGATCGCGCGCTCGCGGTCGGCGCGCTGCTCGGCGACCTGGCGCTCGATGCGGGCGTACTGGTCGGGCTCGAGGTAGCGGAAGGCCAGGTCCTCGAGCTGCCACTTCAACTGCCAGACCCCGAGCCGGTTGGCCAGCGGACCGTGGATGGCCTGGGTCTCGCGCGCCAGCGCGCGTCGCGTCTCGTCGTCGCGCGCCAGGTGCATGCGCGCCAACTGCCATGCCAGGACCAGAAGTGCGACGCGGACGTCGGCGATCATGGCGAGGATCAGGCGCCTCAGGTTCTCGGCGCGCTCGGCCGAGTCCGGCAGGTAGCGCCGGTCGAATCGGACGACGCGGCCGAACTGCTCGACGAGGCGAGCCACGCTGTCGGGCAGGTTCGCGTCGACCTCGTCGCCGGCGGAGCGCCGACCGATGACGAGCACCGCGGCCACCGTGGTGGCGTCCGGGGAGAGCGGGTTCAGCGCCTTGAGCATGTCGGCCGCCAGCGCCGTGGAGCGTGCCGTCTCGTCGTCGAGCCGTTCGGCCAGGCGCTCGAGCAGCGCGGCCGCCTTCTCGTCGGCCGGATACTGCTTCAGCCAGCGCTGGATCGGCGCCGATGCGCGTCGTGACATGGAAGCGATGCCCCGGGGGCCGGAATCCGGGACCAGACTACCGCATTCCGGGACCCGCCGGCCCTTCAGCCGCGCTCTTCGAGGCGCTCGTGCCAGCGCGCGAGGTTGCGCTCCATGTTCACGCCCAACTCGTGCAGGAAGGACCAGGAATACAGGCCGCTGGAATGCCCGTCGTCGAAATGCAGGGCCACGGCGTAGTTGCCGACCGGTTCGGCGCGCTCGATGCCGACGTTCTCCTTGCCCGTGACGAGCTTCGGTTCCGCCAGACCGTGCCCGCGGACCTCGGCCGACGGCGAGTGCGTGCGCAGGTACTCGAACGGCAGTTCGAACCGTGCGCCGTCGGCGAACGTCGCGATGACGACTCGGCGCGAGCGCGAGATCTCGAGGTCGACGAGGTCCGGCGCCGTCACTCGCCGGCCGCGTAGAACGTGGGCGATCCGGGTCCGACCGGCAGGTCCAGGCCGAAGGTCCAGAACAGGAACAGCAGCATCCAGCCGGCCATGAAGCAGATCGAGTAGGGCAGCATGGTCGCCACCAGTGTGCCGATGCCGAAGTTGCGGTCGTAGCGCGTCGCCCAGGCAAGGATCAGCCCGAAGTAGCTCATCATGGGCGTGATGATGTTCGTCGACGAGTCGCCGATGCGGTAGGCGGTCTGGATGACCTCGGGCGAATAGCCGATGATCATGAGCATCGGCACGAAGATCGGCGCCGTCACCGCCCACTGCGCCGAAGCCGAGCCCAGGCTGAGGTTGATCATGCCGCAGACGAGAATGAAGAACACGAAGACCAGCGGGCCCGTCAGCCCGATGCCCTGCAGGAAGTTCGCTCCGGTCACGGCCGTGATGGCGCCGATGTTCGTCCAGCCGAAGAAGGCCACGAACTGGGCAGCGAAGAAGACGAGCACCACATAGAGGCCCAGCGTGGCGATCGCCGAGGCCATGCCGTCGATGACGTCGCGGTCGTTCTTCATCGATCCCGTGATCTTGCCGTAGGCGAAGCCCGTGACGAGGAAGAAGATGAAGATCCAGGCGACGATGCCGTCGAAGAACGGCGAGTCGATGCGGTCGCCGGTGTCGGGGTTGCGCAGCACGCCCCACTCGGGAATGAGCGTCAGCGCCATGATGCCGAACACGGCCAGCGCCGCCAGTCCGGCCGAGACCAGGCCCTTCTTCTCCTCGCCCGACAGCGACTGCATGGACCGGCCGTCGAGGACGTCTTCGTCGGCGCCCGAAGGATCGTAGTCGCCGAGCTTGGGCTCGACGATGAAGATCGTCACGAGCGAGCCGACGATGGTGATCAGGAACGTCGAGACGAACATGAAGTAGTAGCTGGCCGTCGCATCGACGGTGTAATCGGGGTCGATGAGCTGCGCCGCCTCCTCGGTCAGGCCGGCCAGCAGAGGGTCGACGGTGCCGATGAGCAGGTTGGCGCTGTAGCCGCCGGACACGCCGGCGAACGCGGCGGCCATGCCGGCCAGCGGATGACGGCCCAGCGAGTAGAACACGGCCGCGGCCAGCGGCACGAGAACGACGTAGCCCATTTCCGACGCCGTGTTCGACAGCACGCCGGCGAACACGATGGCGACCGTGACGACATGCTTCGGAGCGTTCAGGACGATGCCGCGCACGAGCGCCGACAGCATTCCCGATTTCTCGGCGACGCCGACGCCGAGCATGGCCACGAGCACCACGCCGAGCGGCGCGAAGCCCGTGAAGTTGTCGACGAGCCCGCTCATGATGCGCCGCAATCCGTCCCCGTTGAGCAGGCTCACGGCGCGGATCATCCCGTCGTCGGCTCGACCCCGCATGCCCTCCGGTCGCGGGTCCGGGACGGCGAGGTCCAGCCAGCCGAACAGGCCCGAGAGCAGCACCATGCCGAACGCCATGAGCGCGAACAGCGTGACCGGGTGCGGAAGGAGATTGCCGAGCCACTCGACGAGGTCGAGGAAGCGCGTGAACAGGTTGCGGGAGGAACCGTTTCGGGTCGTTGGTTCGGGTGTCGTCACGAGGCGTCGGGGGGATGCGGACCGCCGCGCATCATAGCAACATCGGCCGGCGAGGCCCGGGCGACGACGCGGAACCGGATCTCGATGGTCTCGGCGACGCGCAGTGCGCCGCCGGCGGCAGAAAAGGGCTCGAGGCCCAGTTCGGCGTGATCGACGGACAGGCGGCCGGTCGCGACGAGTCGGTCGCCGCGCTGCTCGACGGCGACCGGTACCACGAGTTCACGGATCCGACCCTTGATGCGCAGGCGCAAGGTCGCGTCCTGCTGCCAGCCCGGCCCGATGGCGCCGGCCGACCGGATTTCGATGTGCGGATGACGCTCGGCGTCGAGCAGTTCGGGTCCGAGCAGGTTGCGGCGGGTGCCGGTCACCGTGTCTTCCTCGAGTTCGGGATCGAGTCCCTCCTCGCGCCGCCAGGCGGGCCGATCCACCTCCAGTGCGTCGACGTCGACCCGGGCATCGACGAAGGCGCGCGGCGGCGATCCCCCGAAGACGTGCAGCGTGCCGTGCAGCGCGGCTCCGCCGACCACGTGATGATGGCCGAGGCCGGCCATCGGCCCGGCCGGCGAGACGATGGCGCGCAGTTCGGAGGCCGACGCATCGATCCGGTAGGCCGTCGCCGCGGCCAGGTCGGGCAGACTCGGCCACGCCGAATCGGGCGTGTCATCCCCGGGCCCGGGCCGGGCCGCGCAGCCGGTCAGCCAGAGCACGGCGACGACGGCGGCCAACTGCGTGGCACGGAGCGCGGTCTTGTCACGGATTCGCATGGCCGGATGGTAGCGTAGCCATGCGATGACCACGCCGATGCGCAATACCCGCGAGACCTATGGCTGGGTCGCCCGGTTCCTGCACTGGGCGGTCGTCGCCGGCATCGTGCTGCAGTATGTCTGGGCCTGGCGCATCGACGGCGCCGATTCGGTCCGGGTCGAATTCCTGCTCGTCAACGAGCACAAGTCGATCGGCGTCACCGTATTGATGCTTGCCGTCGCGCGGCTCGCCTGGCGCGTGACCAATCCCGTGCCGGCCCACCCCGAGCCGGCGCCGGACTGGGAACGCCGCGCGGCCCGCGCCACGCACTGGCTGCTCTACGCGGCGATCCTCATCCAGCCCGTCACGGGGTGGGCGTGGTCGGCGGCCGCCGGATACGGGCCGGAGTTCTTCGGGCTCGTCGATCTGCCGCCGCTCGTCCCCGACAGCGCCCGGCTCGAAGCGGTCTTCGGCGCGTTCCATCGCTCGCTGGCCTGGGCATTGCCCGCCATCGTCGCCGTGCACGTCGCCGCCGTCGTGCGCCATCACCTGCGAGGCCGCCCCGTGCTCGGGCGGATGGGTTGGTCATGAGACCGTCGAGGACCACGGCCGCTACGGCCGCTACGGCCTGGATCGCCGCGGCCTTGCTCGCCGCGGCCGGACCCGTCCTCGCCGAGACCTGTTACCGCGCATCGGAGGGGGACGGGTCGCTGACCTTCACGTTCGTCGTCGAGGGCGAGTCCTACGAGGGGAGCTTCGAGAGATTCTCGGTCGAATACTGCATGCGGGGAGGCCGACCCGGCGAGGGGCGGATCCGCACCGAGGTCCGCCTTGCGTCGGTGGACACGGGCAATCGTGACCGCGACGAGACCCTCGAGGGCCCCGAGTTCTTCGGCGTCGACGCCCATCCCGCTTCGACCTGGCGCAGCACCGCCATCGAGGCCGTCGAGGGCGGCTGGCGCGCGCAGGGACGCCTCGCGCTCAACGGCTGCGAGCGCGACCAGGGCATCGAATTCGAACTCGAACCCGCGCCCGGCGAAGGGGTCGACGCGATGCGCATGCACGGCCACGGGACGGTCCGGCGCAAGGCCTTCGACGTGGGCACGGGAGATTTCGCCGACGAGGCGTTCATCCGGGACCGCGTCGGCGTCCGCTTCGACCT
Organism: Wenzhouxiangellaceae bacterium; assembly: GCA_033722095.1. Taxonomy (GTDB): domain Bacteria; phylum Pseudomonadota; class Gammaproteobacteria; order Xanthomonadales; family Wenzhouxiangellaceae. The sequence continues at coordinate 28,687 of JAWVZQ010000004.1, forward strand.
CCGGTTGCGTCGTCGGGCCGACGGCGAGGCGGGTTAGAATCCGCGTCCCGGTCGCATGGCCGGGCGAACCGCAGAACCAGGAGATTCCGATGTCGAGAACCGTTTTCCTTGCCCTCCTCGCGGCACTGGCCGCCGGTTGCGGCGACCGCTCCGCGACCCAGCCGGAAGCCGCTTCAGGCGGCTCGCCGGTGCCCGCCGCCGAGGCCCCCGTCATGCAGATTCCGACGCCGCCGGGCGAGGGATTCGACATCGAGCGCTATGCCGAGGATCTGAAGACGCTGGCCTCCGACGAATTCGAGGGCCGCGCGCCGGGATCGCGCGGCGAGCGCCTGACCGTCGACTACCTCGTCGAGCAGTTCGCGGCCGCCGGCCTGGCCCCCGGTTACGGCGACAGCTATCTGCAGCCCGTCCCCATGGTCGAATTGACGAACCGGGAGCGCAGTCCCGTCGCGATCAGCGGGGGCGGCGAGGAGTTCGCGCTGAGCTACCCGGAGCAGGCCATCATCGGCAGCCGCCGGGCCGGCGAGGGCCCGCACGGTATCGAGGACTCGGAGCTCGTCTTCGTCGGCTATGGCGTCGTGGCGCCCGAGTACGACTGGAACGACTACGAAGGACTCGACGTCGAGGGCAAGACCGTGGTCATGCTCGTCAACGATCCCGGCTTCGCAGACCCCGACGGGGAATTGTTCAACGGCCGGGCCATGACCTACTACGGCCGCTGGACCTACAAGTACGAAGAGGCCGCGCGCCAGGGTGCCGCGGCCGCCCTCATCGTCCATGAGACCGAACCGGCCTCGTATCCGTGGGAAGTCGTCATCAATTCCTGGAGCGGCCCGCAGTTCGAACTCGCCGAGCGCGGCGACGCGCCGATCCTGGCGCTCGAGGGCTGGATCGCGCTGGATGCGGCCCGGATGCTGTTCGAGCGCGCCGGCCACGACTTCGCGGCGCTTTCGGATGCCGCGGCCGAGCCGGGCTTCGAGCCCGTGCCGCTCGGTCTCTCGGCCGACGCGCACGTACGCAACGCGGTCCGCGAGGGCACGTCCTACAACGTCCTGGCCGAACTTCCCGGAAGCACTCGCCCCGAAGAGGGCGTGGTCTACCTTGCGCACTGGGACCACCTGGGGCGCAACCTGGCGATCCCCGGAACGGCCGGCATCTACAACGGCGCCATCGACAACGCCTCGGGCACGGCCGCGCTGGTCGAACTGGCGCGCCTGCACGCCGAGGCCGGTCCGGCCGAGCGCTCGATGCTGTTCCTGGCCGTGACGCTCGAGGAGTACGGCCTGCTCGGTTCGGCCCACTACGTCAACGATCCGGTCTATGCGCCCGGCGAGACCGTGGCGGCGATCAACATGGATGCAGTCAACTTCATGGCCGGGCCCACAGAGGACATGGTCGTCATCGGCCACGGGGCCTCGGAGCTCGAGGACCTGCTGTCGGCCACGCTGGCCGAGACCGGTCGTTACACGGTCCAGGAGCCGACGCCCGAGGCCGGCTACTACTACCGGTCGGACCACTTCAACTTCGCCAAGGCCGGCATCCCGTCGCTGTACGCCAAGAGCGGTGTCGAGCACATCGAACTCGGCCCCGACCACGTGCTGGCGCTTCAGCAGGAGTACCGTGACCAGCGCTATCACAAGCCCGGCGACGTCTTCGATCCGTCCTGGGATTTCCGGGGCGTGGCCGAGGATGCCTCGGTGCTCTGGCGCGTCGGTCGCGTCCTGGCCGATTCGACGCGCTGGCCGAACTGGTACGAAGGCAACGAATTCCGGGCGATCCGCGACGCGCAGCGGCCCGGCGGGGACGGCTGAAATGTGACGCGCTCGCGGGAACCGCGAGCCGAACCGGCGATCGAAGTCGAGGCATGCCGATTGGCACGCGTATTGCAGGCTAATTGCCAGTTCACGACTCGTTAGAAGACGAATCGAAATGATCGCCATCAATGATGCCGGGCCGACGGTCCCGGCAGAGGGCGCCGAGGCTTCCCGGCGCCGCGAACTCGGGCGCCTGGCCCGGGCGTTCGAGCATCTCCCCGTCGGCATGGCCCTGCAGACGCCGGAAGGCCGCTGGATCGACGTCAATCCGGAATTCTGCCGGATGGTCGGATATTCGCGCGAGGTGCTGCTGAGCCTGTCGTTCACCGACATCACCGACCGCGAGGACCTGCAGCCCAGCCTCGATCGCCTCGAACGGCTCAATCGCGGCGAACTGGACCACTTCAGCTTCGAGAAGCGATACAGGCGTGCCGACGGCAAGACGATCTGGGTCCGGCTCGACGTCGCCATGGTCCGCGACGAGCGCGATCGGCCCGAGTTCATCGTCACCCAGGCCACCGACATCACCGAGAGCCGGCGCATGAGCGATCAGCTCGCCGACCGGGAACAGCGTCTCTCGCTGGCCCTGGAGGGCGGCAAGCTCGGCATGTGGGACTGGGAACTGGCCTCGGGCGGCATCTCGTTCAGCCGGCTGGCGGCCCGCATGCTCGGCTATTCGGAAGGCGAGGTCGCGCCGACCATGCAGGCCATCCGGGACCTCGTCCACCGCAAGGACCAGGATCGCCTCGGCGAGGCGATGAGCGCGCACCTCGCCGGCAGGTCCGCGATCTTCGAAGTGGACGTGCGGATGCGTCGAAAGAGCGGGGCCTTCATCTGGGTCAAGGCACGCGGCAAGGTGACGGGACGCGACGCCGCCGGCGAACCGGTTC
>JAWVZQ010000005.1:0-27766 GCA_033722095.1 Wenzhouxiangellaceae bacterium
GCCGGGAACGGTCCCTCGCCCTCTGGCAGGGCCAGGTAGCCGGCCGTGTCCGGATTCGGTTCGAAGTAGTGGACGTCGCGGCCCGTCGGTTCGCCGGCCTGTCCGGTGATGGCGGCGATAACGGCATCGGGTTTGTCGCTGGCGGTCGCGGTCTTTCCGTGTTCGTCGGCAAGGACGGGCGGTGACAGGGCGGCCGAGGCAAGCAGAGCAAGAATCGGGAATCTCATGGTCGTCTTCCTGGAGGGTCGCTTTCCCTCGCAAAACGGCTTTCCAGTCTAGGGCGCGGGCGTGAGCGATCCAAAAGTGGCGATCGCGGGGGCTCCGGGCGCTCAGCCGCCGCGGCGGCGCCGCGACGCGGCGAGCCTGGGCACGTCCGCGTGGCGGATGCAGGCGACCTCGTGCTCGTCGGAGATGCGCTCCAGCGGCGGGACGTCCCTGGCGCAGGCCTCGATGGCATACGGGCAGCGCGTGCGGAACACGCAGCCCGAGGGCGGATCGGTGGGAGAGGGCAGTTCGCCGCCCAGGGATCGCTTCTGGCGCTCACGCTCGGTTTTCGGGTCGGGGATGGGAATGGATTCGATGAGCGCGCGCGTGTAGGGGTGGCGCGGCTCTCGGTAGATTCCTTCGCGATCGGCGATCTCCATGACGCGGCCGAGGTACATGACGAGCACGCGGTCGGAGACGTGGCGGACGACGGAGAGGTCGTGGGCAATGAAGATCAGCGACAGCTGCAGCTTCTTCTGCAGTTCCTTGAGCAGGTTGACGATCTGGGCCTGGATGGAGACGTCGAGTGCGCTGACGGGCTCGTCGCAGACCACGAGTCGCGGATTGACGACGAGCGCACGCGCGATGCCGATGCGCTGGCACTGCCCGCCCGAGAACTCGTGCGGATAGCGATTGATGTGCTCGGGCGACAGTCCGACCATCTGCAGCATGCCCGAGACGCGCTCGCGCACCTGCAGCCTGGACATCGAGGGATAGAAGTTCTTCAGCGGCTCGCCGACGATCTGGCCCACGGTCATGCGCGGGTCCAGCGAGCCGAGCGGATCCTGGAAGATCATCTGCAGCTCGCGGCGCTTCTTGCGCATCTCTTCGGGCTGAAGACCCGCGAGATTCTCGCCGAGCCAGACGATGCGACCGGCCGCCGGGGGGACCAGGCCGAGGATGGCGCGCGCCAGCGACGACTTGCCGCAGCCGGATTCCCCGACGATGCCCAGCGTCTCGGCCGCACCGAGTTCGAAGCCCACGCCGTCCACGGCGCGGATCGTGCGGTAGTCGTGACGGAACAGCCGATCCGCGATGTCGACGCGGAAATGCACCGAGAGGTTCTCGACGCGCAGCACGGGCGAACGGCTCATGCAGTCTTCTCCTCGTGCGCGGGCAGGTCGTCGAGGTGGCAGCGCTTGAAGCGGCCCGGCGCGAATTCCTCGAGCTTCGGATGCTCGACGCAGCGGTCGAAGGCATAAGGACAGCGGTCCCGGAACGGGCAGCCCTCGGGGATCTCGAGCAGGCTGGGCGGGTTGCCGGGGATGGCCGAGAGGATTCCGGACTCGTCGCGGTCCAGGCGCGGAACCGACTTCAGCAGACCCTCGGTGTAGGGATGCGCCGGGCGCTCGAAAAGCGCCTCGACGTCGCCGGTTTCCATGACCTCGCCGGCATACATGACGAGCACCTTGTCGCAGAGTCCGGCGACGACGCCGAGGTCGTGCGTGATCAGCATGATGGCGGTCGACGAACGCTCCGAGAGTTCGCCCATGAGCGCGTTGATCTGCGACTGCACCGTCACGTCGAGCGCGGTGGTCGGCTCGTCGGCGATCAGCAGGTCGGGCTGACACAGCAGTCCCATGGCGATCATGATGCGCTGGCACATGCCGCCGGAGAGCTGGTGCGGGGCCTGGCGCATGCGCTGGCGCGGGTCGTTGATGCCGACCTGGCGCAGCATCTCCACGGCTCGCTCGCGCGCGGCCTTCCTCTTGAGGTTGCGGTGGTGGGTGAGCACCTCGATGAGCTGCTCGCCGACACTCATGTAGGGGTTCAGCGAGCTGACCGGATCCTGGAAGATCATCGAGATCTTCGATCCGCGCACGCGGACCAGTTCGTTCCTCGACATGCCCAGCAGTTCCTGGCCGCGGAACTTCACCGACCCGGTGGCGCGGCCGTTCTCGGCGAGCAGTCCCATCATCGCCAGCGCCGTCTGGGTCTTGCCCGAACCCGACTCCCCGACGATGCCGAGCGTCTGGCCGGGGTCGAGTTCGAAGCTCAGGCCGTTGACGGCGTGCACCTCGCCTTCGGGGGTATCGAAACCGACGGTCAGATCGCGGACTTCGAGAAGCGGCATGACGGCTCCCTATCGATCCTTCGGGTCCAGCGCGTCGCGCAGCCCGTCGCCGAGGAAGTTGAACGCGAACAGCGTTGCGGCCAGGAAAGCGGCCGGAAACAGCAGTGACCACGGTGCGGTCTCGAGTTCCTGCGCACCCTCGTTGACGAGCGCGCCCCAGGACGTCAGCGGTTCCTGTACGCCGAGGCCCAGGAAGCTCAGGAACGACTCGACGAGGATGACCTGAGGGATCGTCAGCGACACGTAGACGGCCACCACGCCGAGCAGGTTGGGCACGATGTGATGGATGATGACCTGCATCTCGGTCGCGCCCGAGGCGCGTGCGGCCTCGATGAAGTCCTTGTTCTTCAGGCTCAGCGTCTGGCCGCGCACGATGCGTGCCATGTCCAGCCAGTTCACGGCGCCGATCGCCACGAAGATCAGGAAGATGTTGCGCCCGAACACGACCATGAGCAGGATGACGAAGAACATGAACGGCAGCGCGTAGATCGCGTCCACGGCGCGCATCATCCAGTTGTCGATGCGCCCGCCCAGGTGTCCGGCGATCGCGCCGTAGGTCACGCCGATGACGAGCGAGACCAGCGTGGCGATGAGGCCGACGAGCAGGGAAATCCGCCCGCCGATCATGACGCGCTCGAACATGTCGCGTCCCAGCGCATCGGTGCCGAGGACGTGGCCCGTCTCCAGCGACGGAGGCGTCGAATAGTGGTCCCAGTCCGGGATCTCGTGATCCCAGGGATTGAGCATCGGGCCGAACGTCACGAGCAGCACGATGACGAGCAGCGTCGCGGCGCCGGCAAGCGCCGCGCGGTTGCGGCGAAGGCGCAGCAGCGCGTCCACGTACAGCGAGCGGCCCCGGACGCCGCGCGTGTCCAGCGCCTGCTCGAAGGCGTCGGGTACCGCTTCCTTCGGTTGCGGCTCGGCGGCCTTCACGACGGCACTCCCCGGCTGGCGGATTCACTCATAGCGGATTCTCGGGTCCAGTCGCGCATAGAGCAGATCGACGAGGTAGTTCAGCGCGATGATGAGCACGCCGTAGAAGATGACCACGCCCATGACCAGCGTGTAGTCGCGGTTCAATGCACCCTGCACGAAGTAACTGCCGATGCCGGGAATGGTGAAGATCTTCTCGATCACCACCGAGCCCGTGAGCACGCCGGCGGCAGCCGGGCCCAGGTACGAGATCACGGGCAGCAGGGCCGGCTTCAGCGCATGCCGCAGGATGACCTCGCGCTCCGGCAGTCCCTTGGCGCGGGCCGTGCGGATGTAGCCCGAGTGGAGTACCTCGATCATCGATCCGCGCGTGATGCGCGCGACGTAGGCGATGATCGGCAGCGACAGCGCGATGACCGGCAGCACCATGTTGTCGAGCGACCCGTCCCAGCCGCCGGCCGGCAGCCAGCCCAGCGTCACGGCGAACACGAGGATCAGCAGCGGTGCGACGACGAAGTTGGGCACCGAGATGCCGACCATCGCCACCGACATCGTCAGGTAGTCGGCGGGCCGGTTCTGGCGCAGCGCCGCACGGACACCGAGCGCCGTGCCCACGACGAAGGCGAGCAGCAGCGCGATGCCGCCGAGCGTGAACGACACCGGCGCACCCTGCGCGATGAGTTCGTTGACGCTCCAGTCGCGGTAGTGGAACGAGGGGCCGAAGTCGAACTGCAGTACGTTCCAGAGGTAGCGGCCGTACTGGACGACGAGCGGGTCGTCGAGCTGGTAGCGCGCCTCGAGGTTGGCCTCGATCTCCGGCGGCAGCGCCTTCTCCGAGTCGAACGGTCCGCCCGGCGCGACGCGGATCAGGAAGAACGCGACCGTGATCAGGATGAACAGCGTCGGAATCGCCGAGCCGAGTCGTTTCAGGGAGTAGCTCAGCATCGGGTGGGGAGGCTCCGTTCGAACGTCGTGCCGGGACCTTCTAGAGGATAGGCGCTAAGGCGCGAAGGGGCGAAGGGAAAAACGCCGAAAACGGGAAAAGCATCATTGACCGCCACTGCACCGGCTGCTCTCATTCGCGTGATCACTCGGGAAGGCGATCGACGACCCTGACGATTCCGTCTTTCATGAGCGCAGAGCCGAAGTTCAGCAGGAAGCCCAGATGCAGGCCGCTCAATCGAAGATAGGTGATCAGCTGCTTTCTGTGCGTGGGTGTCACGCGTTCGATCGACTTGATCTCGAGGATAATGATTCCCTCCACGACGAGGTCGGCACGGAAGGCATTCTCGAATGTCGATCCCCGGTACCTGATCGATATGCCTCGCTGGCGGTCCACTTGCAACCCCCTGCGCCGAAGGGCATCCGACAAGGCCGTCTCGTAGACGGATTCCAGGAGCCCGGGGCCGAGGGCTCGATGGAGACGGACCGCCTCGTCGATCATGAGTGAGGCAACCGCTTCCAGTCGGGTGTTCCGGCATTCCGGAGTCGTCATGCGTGAAGCGGCAGCGGGCTTGCCCCGGAGGGTGCCGCACGCCGGATTGGCAATCATCGGAAGAATCACGCACCGGGACGTAGGAAATATGCCCGGGGTTTTCCCCGACAAGGAATTTCTCTTCGCGCCTTCGCGTCTTCGCGCTCATCCTCTAATTGCCCTCTTCCGGCACGACGTCCGATTCGGGCTCGTGGTCCGATTCGGGCACGACGTCCGATTCGGGCTCGTCGTCCGATTCAGGCGCGGCCTCGGCGGGGTCGGCTTCGCTCTGCGCCTTGACGAAGAACATGTGGCGGCTGGGATGAAGGTCCATGACGTTTTCGTCCCAGCCCTTCAGCAGGGGGCTGACGAGGCGCTTGGTCACGTAGGTGTAGACGGGCAGCACGACCTGATCGGTCAGCAGCATGCGCTCGGCCTCGACCATGAGGTTCCGGCGGCGTGCCGGAATGCGTTCGCGCGAGATCTGCTCCAGCAGCCGGTCGTAGCGCGGGTTGTCGTAGCCCGAATCGTTGCGGCGGTGCTCGGAGTGGAACAGTTCCAGGAACGTGTAGGCGTCCTGGTAGTCGCCGATCCAGCCGGCGCGGAAGACTTCGGTTCGCTTGCGCAGCGCCCGGTTCTGCAGGAAGACGCGGAACTCCTCGTTGACGAGCCGCGTGCGCACGCCGAGCACCTGCTTCCACATGGCGGCCACGGCCACGGCGATCTTGCGGTGGTTCTCGGAGGTGTTGTAGCGCAGCTCGACCTCGAGCGGGCGTTCGTCGGAGTAGCCGGCCTCGGCGTAGAGCGCGCGCGCCTGCTCCTCGCGCTCGGCCTGGCTGACCTCGGCATAGCCCGGCACCGGGGGGTCGTAGTCCGGCAGGCCTTCGGGGACCAGCGTGAAAGTCGGGATCTCGCCGAATTGCGTGACCTTGCCGGTCAGGATCTCGCGATCGACGGCGAGGTTCAGCGCCCTGCGCAGCGCCAGGTTGTCCTGGAAGGGCGGGCGCTGGAGGTTGAATCCGAAGAAGTAGGTGCCGAACCAGGCCGAGACGTGCAATGCGTCGGGCAGGTTGCGGTGGAGCCAGCGGAACTGGTTGTTCGGCACCTGGTCGGTCCAGTCCAGGCCGCCTGCGCGAAAGCGCTGGAACTCGGTGTTCTCGTCCTCGATCGGGTAATAGACCACGCGCTCGAGAATCACGTCCTCGGCACCGTGGTAATGCGGATTCGCTTCGAGTTCGATGCGCGATCTCGGATGCCACTCGACCAGCCGGAACGCGCCGTTGGAGACGAGGTTTCCGGGCCGCACGAAGTCGTCGCCGTGTGTCTCGAGCGAAGGGCGGTGGACGGGATAGGTCGAGGCGTGGGTCAGCAGGCCCAGGAAATAGGGCGTGGGGTCGGCGAGGCGGATCTGCACGGTGCGCTCGTTGAGCGCCTCGACGCCGAGTCGCTCGATCCCGGCGCTGCCGGACAGGATGGCCACGGCATTCTCGATCGGCGCGAGCATGCGGCCGTAGGCCGCGGCCGTGTCGGGGTTCACGGAGCGCCGGAATCCGAACACGAAATCGTCGGCCGTCAGTGGGTCTCCGTTCGACCAGGCCGCGTCGTCGCGCAGGTAGAAGGTGTAGGTCATGCCGTCGCGGGAAATGTCCCAGCGTCCGGCGGCACCCGGCACGATGCGCCCGTCCGGGGCCGTGGCCGTCAGCCCCTCGAACAGGTCGCGCAGGATGTTGGCCGTCGGCACGCCGTCGGCCCGGTGCGGGTCGAGCGTCTGCGGCTCCTCGCCGTTGCCGCGGTGCAGCACCTGCTCGTCGGCCAGCACCGATGGCAGCGGCTCGTCGTCGGGCCCGCGCTCGACTTCGACGGGCTCGGGCAGGTCGATGGGCTCCGGTGGGCCCGGCACTCGTTCACCCTGGCACCCCAGCGTCGCGGCCGCGAGCAGCAGCGCGATCGGGCCGAGCAGGCGCGTCGGGTCAGCGCTGCGCATCGCGCCGCTCCAGGTTCATCCAGCGGCTCGGATGGATGTCCAGCGGGTTGTCGACGTAGCCGGTGACGTCTTCGGACACGAGGTGGCGCGAAACGTAGTAGTACAGCGGGAGCACGGCCTGCGCCGCGAGAAGGCGCTGCTCGGCGGCCACGAGCAGTGCCGTGCGCTCCTCGCCGGAGGTCCGGTGCGCCGCATCCAGCAGCCCGTCGTAGCCGGGGTCGTCGAAGAACGCGTAGTTCATGGGGCTGGCCGAGTGGAAGTTGTCGAGGAAGTTCGCCGCGTCGGCCCAGTCGGCGATCCAGCCGCCGCGGACGATCTCGGTGAGCCGGCCCTGTCGGCGGTTGGTGACGAAGACCTTCCACTCCTCGTTGACGAGTCGCGTGCGAACACCGAGATGCTGCTTCCACATCGCGGCCACGGCCACGGCCAGCCGACGGTGGGTCAGCGAGGAATTGAATCGCAGCTCCACCTCCAGCGGTCGGCGGGGACCGTAGCCGGCCTCCCGGAACAGGGCGCGGGCCTGCGCCAGCCGGGCCGCCTGGTCCAGGCGCGCACCGGCGTGGGTGTCGTCGGGCCAGCCGTCCAGGCCCGGGGGAACGAGTCCGAAGGCCGGCAGCTCGCCGGAGCCCAGCACGCGCTCGGTCAGGATCTCGCGGTCGACCGCGAGCGACAGCGCGCGCCGCAGCGCGGCATTGCCCTCGAACGGCGGTCGACGCAGGTTGAAGGCCAGGTAGAAGCTGCCGAGATAGGGCGCGATGCGCAGTCGGTCGCCGAGCTCCCGGTGCAGCCAGTCGGTTCGCCCGGGCGGCACGGTCTCGGTGACGTGCAGCTCCCCGGCCCGGAAACGGGCCAGTTCCGAAGACGGATCCTCCGTCACGTGCCAGGTCACGGAATCGGGCGCGACGCGCACGGCCTCTCGATAGTGCGGATTGCGCTCGAGTTCGAAGCGCGAGCCGGGCACGGCCCGGACGAGGCGGAACGGGCCGCTGTAGAGATCGGAACCGCGCCAGGGGACGGCGACGGGAAGGGTCAGGAGTTCCTCGAGCCAGGGCACGGGTCGATCCAGTTCGAGGATCACCGTGCTCGAGTCCGGAGCGCGGATGGCCGTCACGGCATCGAGCCAGCGCGCTGTCGGCGATGCCGTTGCCGGGTCGCGGGCGCGCGCGGAGCCCCGCCCGAAGTCGCTTGCGGCGATCCGGCGGCCGTCGGACCAGCGTGCGTTCTCGTCGAGTTCGAAGGTCCACGTCCGCAGGTCCGGAGAGATCGACCAGCGATGGGCAACGCCGGGGACGGCGCGGCCCGCCGCATCGCGCGCGAGCAGCCCCTCGTGCAGGTCCCGCAGCAGGTTGAAGGCCGCCAGGCCCTGCGCGCGGTGGGGATCCAGCGAGTCCGGTGACGGGCCGAGCCCGCGTTGCAGTGCCACGCCGTCGCGGCCCGCCAGGTCCGTGGCGAAGGCCGACAGGACCAGCAGGATCAGGAGGAGGGAACGCACGCGCATGAATCCAGTGTACGACGGGCCCGGGGTGTGTCGCATGGGGGCGCACCGGCATCGCTCACCCGGATCGGCGATAATTCGCGCTCCGCATTCGCGAGCGGCCCATGGCGCAGACTTCCTCACGATCCGAACCCGTGACCGGCGTGGCGGACCTCGTCGACGACCTGGCTGCCGGTTGCCGTCCCGCCGCGGACTGGAAGATCGGCACCGAGCACGAGAAGTTCGGGTTCCATCTCGAGACGCACGGCCCCGTGGCCTACGAGGGCGAGCACGGGATCGGCCGCCTGCTTTCCGGCATCGCCGAGCGCTTCGGGTGGGAACCGCAGCACGAGGACGGCAACGTCATCGCGTTGAAGCGGGCGGGCGGCTCCATCACGCTCGAGCCGGGCGGGCAGTTCGAGCTCTCCGGCGACCACCTCGACAACCTCCACCAGACCTGAGACGAGGTGCATGCCCACCTGGCCGAGGTGCGGGCCGTGGCCGAGCCGATGGGGTTGGGATTCCTCGGTCTCGGGTTCCACCCCACCGCGACGCGCGACGAGATTCCGTGGATGCCGAAGCAGCGCTACCGGATCATGCGCGAGTACATGCCGAAGCGCGGCAGGCTCGGCATCGACATGATGAAGCGGACCTGCACCGTGCAGGTCAATCTCGATTTCTCCGACGAGCGCGACATGGTCGCCAAGTTCCGCGCTTCGCTCGCGCTGCAGCCGATCGCGACCGCGCTGTTCGCCAACTCGCCGTTCGTCGAGGGCCGGCCCTCGGGGCTGCTGTCGACGCGCGGGCAGGTCTGGACCGACACCGACCCGGATCGCACGGGCATGCTGCCGTTCGTCTTCGAGGACGGCTTCGGCTTCGAGCGCTATGTGGACTGGGTGCTCGACGTGCCGATGTACTTCGTGCGCCGCAACGGCCGATACATCGACGCGGCCGGTCAGTCGTTCCGGGACTTCCTGAGCGGCCGTCTGCCCGCACTGCCCGGCGAGACGCCCACGATGGGGGACTGGGAGGATCACCTCACCACGGCTTTCCCCGAGGTGCGACTGAAGCGCTTCCTGGAAATGCGCGGTGCAGACGGCGGCCCGTGGAAAGGACTGTGCGCACTGCCGGCATTCTGGGTCGGCCTGCTCTACGACGCCGACAGCCTCGATGCCTGCCTGCAGATGACCAGGGGATGGACGACGGAGATGCGCGCGGCATTGCGCGCCGACGTGCTGCGCCATGGCCTGCGCGCGGAGATCGAGGGTCGCAGTGTCCGCGACCTGGCCCGCGAACTGCTCGACCTGGCCTACCGTGGTCTTTCGCGCCGCGCCCGCCTCAGCGCATCGGGGCAGAACGAGAGCGGCTTCCTCGAGCCGCTGCAGCAGATCGTCGATTCGGGACGCACGCGCGCCGAGAGCCTGCTCGACGCCTGGGAGAACGACTGGGATGGCTCGATGGCCCCGCTGTTCGAGGATCACGCCTACTGAAGCGCGAGCGGGCCGCCCGGGGCTTCGCCGCTCGAAAATGAACCCGCGATCTGCCGATTTCGGATGCCGACGTCCGGCCAGCGCGCTCGACGGCCTCCGGCAGCAGGTCTCGCGCAGGAGGATTCGTCGAGCCGGAATCACCGCGCCTGGAAACCGGGACCGTGATCGAGGCCCCGTCGGCCGGGAACCGAAGTCCCCGCTTCCTGCTTCCGCCTTCCCCGGACGGGTGTCTCAGAACGGAAGCTTCAACGCCGGGTTGATCTCCAGCATCGCTTCGCGGAAGCGTTCCTGGATGCGCGACAGGGCATCCTTGTCCCGGCCCTCGAAGCGAACGACGAGCACGGGCGTGGTATTCGAAGCGCGCACGAGCCCGAATCCGTCGGGGAAGTCCGCGCGCACACCATCCACGGTGTGGATTTCCGCGTCATCGAACTCGGCCTTCTCGCGGAAGGCCTCGACGAAGGCGTGAGGTTCGCCCTCCTTCATCGGCACCTTCATCTCCGGCGTGCTTTCCGCGTTCGGGAGGCTGCCGAGAATCTGTCCGACGGCGCGCGTGTCGGCGGCCAGCAGTTCGAGCAGCCGGGCCGCGGCGTACATGCCGTCGTCGAAGCCCATCCAGCGCTCGGCGAAGAAGAAGTGGCCGCTCATCTCGCCGGCCAGCGGTGCGTCCTCCTTCTTGAGCCTGGCCTTGATGAACGAATGGCCGGTCCGCGCCATCAGCGGCTTGCCTCCGGCCTTTTCGATCTCGTCGGCGAGCATGCCCGTGCACTTGACGTCGTAGATGATCGGCGCGCCCGGCACGCGCGACAGCACGTCGCGCGCGAACAGCATCATCAGGCGGTCCGGATAGATGATCTCCCCATCGGGTGCCACGACGCCGAGCCGGTCGCCGTCGCCGTCGAAGGCGATTCCGAGGTCGGCCTGGAAGTTGCGGACGCAGAGCTTCAGGTCCTCGAGGGTTTTCGGATCGCCCGGGTCGGGGTGATGATTCGGGAACGTGCCGTCGACCTCGGCGTAGAGCGGGATCACTTCGGCGCCGACGGCCGTCAGCAGCTTGGGCCCGATGTGGCCCGTGATGCCGTTGCCGCAGTCGACGACGATCTTCAGGGAGCGCTCGAGCTGGATGTCGGTGGCGATGCGCTCGACATACTTGGCGGCGATGCGCTCCTCGCCGATGCGGCCTTCACCGGATTCGAGTTCACCGCGCTCGAGGCGTTCCCGCAGTGCCGCGATCGCGTCGCCCGACAGCGTCTCGCCGCCGAGCATGATCTTGAAGCCGTTGTATTCGGGCGGATTGTGGCTGCCGGTCACCATGACGCCCGAGCCACCCGCCAGTTCCTGCGCAGCGAAGTACAGCACGGGCGTGGGCACGGCGCCGACGTCGATGACTTCGAGCCCCGAGGCGACGAGTCCGCGACCCAGTGCGGCGAGCAGCGTGGCGCCGGAAAGCCTTCCGTCGCGCGCGACGGCGATGCGCGTGAGCCCGCGCGAGATGGCCTCGGAGCCGATCGCGCGCCCGAGGGCCTCGGCGACGTCGGCGTCCAGCGTCTCGTCGACGACGCCGCGGATGTCGTAGGCACGGAAGATCGACGCGTCGGGTACGGGGACCTCGCCGGCCGGCCGGGCCGGCCGTTCCTCGATGGCCGCGGCGTCGGGTTCGATCGCCTCGTCCTCGTCGTCCTCGTCCATGAGCGACTGGAGCATCCGGCTCAGGTCGTCCTCGTCCTCGGCCTCGAAGTCCTCGTCGTCGCCGCCGTCTTCGCCGGACACCTCGGGCGCGGCGAGAGGCGCGCCGGATTCTTCGCCCTGCTCGTCCCGTGATCCGGCATCCGTGTCGGTCTCGCTGACCTCTCCGAGCAGTTCGGGTGCGTCCAGCGTGCGCTGCTCGACGCGCTCGCGCCGCGCTTCGCCGTCGGACAGCACGTCGTCTCCGGTCTCCTCGTCCTGATCGTCGAGAAGCGACCCCTCGGGATGCTCGCCGGCGTCATCCCGCGGCTCCGGCTCGTCTTCGCCCGAGAGCAGCGGCGGCAGCTCGTCGCGTCGGGCGGTCTCGGGCGGGCGATCTTCGTCGGCGGTCTCGTCCTGCTCCGCCCCGGCAGGCTCGTCGCGCTCCTCGGCCGGGTGGGAAATGTCCTTCGGCGCAGGCGGCGGTGCCCGTTCGGCGGGCGAGCGGGCGGGCTCCTCTTCCTGAGCCGGCTCTTCGTCCTCCTCGGCACCGATGACGGCTTCGTCGTGCGACTCGACCCGGGCACTTCTGCGCAGCAGGATGGCCCCGAGCGCCAGCAGCAGCAGGCCGATGCCGAGCACGCCGGCCAGCTGCATCATCGACAGCGGCGGCAGGATCGTGGACTTGTGCCAGGTCAGCACGAAGCGGGTGCCCGGCACCGGGATCGCCTCGACATCGGAATGCACCGGCGTCCCGAGATTGCGCAGGGTCGTGAGTCGGCCCTCGACGCGCTGGGCCAGGGCGAGGCCGTCGAGCCCGCCGGGAAGCTCGAGGCGCGTCGTCAGCACGCTGAGCGGTTGGGTGATCAGCAGGACCCCGGGAGCGGGGCCCCCGTATTCGAAGGATCGCGCGAAGGCCAGGTACTCGTCGGGCGTGCCAGCGAAGTGGGCTTCGAACGGCGCCGCGCCCTCGTCCTGGGCCGTGAACATCATTTCCAGCGCCGCGAAGCCCGTGCCCGGCAGCATCGAGACGTCGGCCTGTTCGACGGCGGCGGGTGCGACGACGACATCGAGGACGTTTCCGATCCGGCGCTGGCGCAGGGCCTGGACGAGCGCCGTTCGTGGAACCTGGCCGGCCAGAACGGCGCGCGCGGTCTCGTTGACGCCTTCGCTCGAGGCGCCCTGCCGGATCTCGGCCGCCTGGGCCGCGATGCCGGCCGCCTGTGCTTCGGCCAGCCGCTCGGCGCGCACGAGTTCACGCTCGGATTTCCAGCTGGTCCACGCCAGCCCGCCGCCGACGATCAGTGCCGTCAGGCCCAGGGCCAGCGCGACGAGGCCGAGCAGTCGTGGCAGTTTCCGTCCGGAAATGGTGCCCTGGAGATTCACGAGATCGCTCCCTTTGCGGTCCGCTACGAAGATCCGGTGTGGCCGAAGCCGCCCTCGGCGCGTTCCGAGACGTCGAAGGAATCGACGACGTTGAGTGTAACCTGCACGATCGGCACGACGACGAGCTGCGCGATGCGCTGTCCCGGCGGGATCCGGATTTCCTCGACGCCGCGATTCCAGGCCGAGATCATCAGCGGACCCTGATAGTCGCTGTCGATGAGCCCGACGAGGTTGCCGAGCACCAGGCCCTGCTTGTGGCCGAGCCCGGATCGCGGCAGCAGCACGGCGGCCAGCCCGGGGTCGGCGACGTGGATGGCCAGGCCCGACGGCACGAGCGCCGTCGAGCCCGGAGCGAGGACGAGGTCCTCGTCGATCGCCGCTCGCAGGTCCATGCCGGCCGACCCGGCCGTCGCGTACTCGGGAAGGTCCCACTCGCTGCCGAATCGAGGATCGAGGATCTTCACGTCCAGGGTCTTCATGCGTCGTCGCGCTCCTTGCGTCGGTCTGCGTCGCCGTCGTTCGTCATCCGCCCGGCGATGATGGCCACGAGTTCGCGTGCGAGCGCCGGTTTCGGGCCGCGTCCGAGCGTCCAGCGGTCGTGGGCGGCGAACACCTCGAGCTCGTTGTCGGACGTATCGAAGCCGAGCCCGTCGCCGACTCGATTGGCCGCGATCAGGTCCAGGTTCTTGTCGGCAAGCTTGCCTCGCGCACGTTCCGCCAGGTCTTCGGTCTCGGCCGCGAAGCCGACGACGAAGGGGCGGGGCGAGGAGGCCGCGACGTCGCGCAGGATATCGGGATTGGGAAGAAGTTCCAGCGTCATGGGCTCCCCGGTCTTGCGAATCTTCCGATCGCGGGGGTCGGCCGGTCGGTAATCGGCGACCGCGGCCACGCCGACGAAGCCGTCGGCCGGCAGCGCCGCGAACACCGCTTCGTGCATCTGTTCGGCCGAGACCACGTCGACGCGCTCGACGCCCCCCGGCGTCGGCAGGCGGACCGGCCCGGCGACGAGCACCACCGCGGCCCCGGCCTCGCGCAGCGCCTCGGCGACCGCGAAGCCCATGCGGCCCGACGAGCGGTTGCCGAGAAACCGCACCGGGTCCAGCGCCTCGTGCGTGGGTCCGGCAGTCACGACGAAGCGCTTGCCTTCCAGCGCGCCGGTGTCGACGCGGGCCACGCGCTCGGCGATCTCCTCGGGCGCCAGCATCCTGCCATAGCCGATCTCGCCGCAGGCCTGGCTGCCGGAATCGGGTCCGAGCATGCGTGCGCCGCGCTCGGCCAGGCGGGCCAGGTTGTCCTGCACGGAGGGGTGGTCCCACATGACGCGGTTCATGGCGGGCGCCAGCCAGATCCGTGCTTCCGTGGCGAGCACCAGCGTCGTGAGCAGGTCGTCGGCCATGCCGGCCGCGAGCCGGGCGACGAGGTCGGCCGTGGCCGGCGCGATGACGATGTCATCGGCCCAGCGCGCCAGTTCGATATGGCCCATGCCGGACTCGGCGTCCTCGTCGAGCAATCGGTCGTGAACCCGGTGGCCGCTGACGGCCTGCAGGGAGAGCGGGGCGACGAATTCGCGCGCGGCGCGCGTCAGCACCACGCGTACCTCGCAATTCCGCTCGCGCAGCCGGCGGACGAGTTCGGGTGCCTTGTATGCCGCGATGCCTCCGGATACGCCGACGACGACGCGGCGGCTGGCCGGCCGCGCTCGGTCGTCCTGGGTCTGCGGAGGATGCGTCATTGTCCTACCCCGCGGCGGGTCGAATTGCACAGGCGCCGATTCGCGCGATTCGGCGAAGCTGGGCATCGGCACGGCGAATGCGGACGATTGTATGCGAATCCAAGACTGGCCACGCGGCGAGCGCCCGCGCGAGCGCCTGCTGGAACAGGGCCCGGCGGCGCTGACCGATGCCGAACTGCTGGCCATCCTGCTGCGCACCGGGCGGCGCGGACAATCGGCGCTGGACCTGGCGAGAGCGCTGGTCGCCGACTTCGGCGGCCTGCGCGGGCTGCTCGAGGCGGATCGTGAATCGCTCTGCGCCCGGCCGGGCCTCGGGCCGGCCAAGGTCGCGCAGCTGCAGGCGGCGCTGGAACTGGCCCGGCGTCACCTGCGCGCACGTCTGGGGCGCGGGGAGGCACTGACGAGCCCGGACGCGACGCGGCGATTCCTCAGCGCGGAGCTGCGCCATCGCCCGCACGAGGCGTTCTGCGCGCTGATGCTCGATACCCGCCACCGCGTCATCGCCTTCGAGACGCTGTTCACGGGCACCATCGACGCGGCGCACGTCCACCCGCGCGTCGTCGTCGAGACGGCACTCAGGAAGCGAGCCGCGGCGATCATCGTGGCCCACAACCATCCCTCGGGCGTCGCCGAGCCGAGCCAGGCCGATCTGGCCATCACGCGCCGCCTGCGCGACGCGCTTGGCCTCGTCGACATCCGGCTGCTCGACCACTTCATCGTCGGCGACGCCGAGGTCGTCTCGCTGGCCGAGCGGGGGTTGGTGTGAACGACGGTTGCGGGGGAGGCGGAACCCAGAGACCGGTTCCCGGGCTTGTCCGGCGGAGAGCGTTCCCCGCCTCTTGCCCTGCCGAAAACGAAAAACGCCGGGCGGGGCCCGGCGTGTCGAAGCGGTGCTGGCGGGAGCCGTTACTTGATCTTGGCTTCCTTGTACACGACGTGCTTGCGCACGACCGGGTCGTACTTCTTGAACTCCAGCTTCTGCGGCGTGTTCTTCTTGTTCTTGTTGGTCGTGTAGAAGTGACCGGTGCCGGCGCTGGAAACCAGCTTGATCTTGTCGCGTGCGCTGTTGGCCATCTCTGGGTCTCCTTAGATCTTTTCGCCCGCGGCGCGCAGGTCGGACAGAACGGCGTCGATGCCCTTCTTGTCGATGATGCGCAGGCCCTTCGTCGAGACGCGGAGCTTGACCCAGCGATTCTCGCTCTGGACCCAGAAGCGGTGGCTGTGCAGGTTGGGCAGCGAACGCTTCTTGGTGCGGTTGTTCGCGTGCGAGACGTTGTTCCCGACCAGCGGACGCTTGCCGGTCACCTGGCAGACTCTGGACATGTCGGCGATTCCAAAAGTGATGTGCGAATGAATTGACGGACCAGGCCAGGGGCCGGTCAGCAAACGAGCCGCTCTTTATAGCCGA
This sequence comes from Wenzhouxiangellaceae bacterium, assembly GCA_033722095.1. Taxonomy (GTDB): domain Bacteria; phylum Pseudomonadota; class Gammaproteobacteria; order Xanthomonadales; family Wenzhouxiangellaceae. The sequence continues at coordinate 15,885 of JAWVZQ010000005.1, forward strand.
AAGCGCCGGGGAATGCAAGCCCGCGCGCCGTTTTTCGACCCGTCAGGCCCCATCCTCGGGCCGCCAGGCCGAGAGGTCCCGTTCGAGCAGCGACTCGAGCCGGTCGACCTCCTCGGTGAAGGACCGGGCGATGCGGCGGCGCGTCTCCACCGTCAGCGGAGGGCGCGGCGTGCTGCGCGCCATCGCCGATTGCTTGCGCTGGCGCCTGCGCCGGAGCCGGGTGTAGAGCGTCTCCGGGACCAGGCTGCGCGCGCGGTAGCGCAGCGTCGAGGACTTCCAGCGGCGGAACAGCCAGGAGTCGGGCGTGGGTGCCGAGACGTTGTGGACGCTGAAATCGGGACGGAAGTCCGGATCGACGCCGAGAAACTCCAGCGCCCGGCGGTACACGCCCGGAGCGTCGGCCACGAGGTCGTCGAAAACGATGACGTGGACCCGTTCGTGCCCGAACCGCTGCAGGTAGCGCCGGAGCTGATCCGTGTAGCGCGGGATGGCCGAATAGAACAGGCTCTCGGGGAAGCGCGCGGCTGCAGGGATGCCGCGCCCGCGTCGGCGCTCCGGCTCGCGCTCGAGCGCGGCGGCCAGCGTGGGTGCGTCGTCGCGGCGGCCGCGCTGCAGGTGGTGGGCGTGCAGCGAATGCATCATCTCGGCGGGATTGCGCAGCATCGCGATGATGCGGGCCCGGGGATTCGCGGCGTGGATCTCTTCGGCGGCGCGACGGGAGTAGAGGTACCACGTCGATCGCTCCCCGACCACGGGCTTGCCTCCGCTGGCGCGCACCAGGGCCTGGTACTGGGCCTTCTTCAGGCGCGGGGAGTTGTATTCGATGTCGGTGCCGAAGTAGTGCGGCTCTCCGCGGATGACGAAGATCTCCGGATGCTGGTTCAGGTAGCGACCCATCGACGTCGTGCCGCATTTCGGCGCGCCGACGATGAAGAAGTCCGGCCAGTTCGCGTCGCTCACGAGTCGAACCCGTAGCCGAATTCGTCGAGTTCGCGTCCGAACAGGCGCTCGACGAGCGCGCGTTCTCGCCGCCCGTACCAGTCGCGCCAGTCCGTCGACGGCCCGGAGGCCTTGGCGTGCGGCAGGTCGGGCGCCGGCAGGCCGATCCGCTCGAAGGCGCGCTCCAGGTCCTCGGCCAGGTGCTCGAAGCGGCCGACGAAGTCCACGGCCACGTCGTCGTCGATGGCGTAGATCGGCCAGTTGTCCCAGTGGCGCGGAATGGCCGGATGGGAGAAGTCCCGGCGCGTCATCGCGTCGAGGAAACCGCCGAAGTCGAGGTCGTCGCGGCCCGTCTTGCCCATCCTCCAGCGGTAGTCGGATACGGCCCGCGCATAGGGATTGCGCACGAAGCAGAACTTGAAGTAGCCGTCCCAGGCGCCTCGATCGAAGCGCCGTACATCGGCGGCATGTGCATGTTCGGGGGAGAAACCGAGTTGCCGCCGGTACCTGAGGCGCTGGGCGCCGTTGAGCGCATCGACGATGTGCTCGCGCCGCGCCCAGCGGGCCGGCCGCCGCAGCCAGCGCCACGCGAAGCTACCGGCCGCGAGGGGGTGCAGCAGGTCCCGGCGGGCGCGGCGGTTCGGCGCCACGCCGGCGCGCCATGCCTCGGGCCAGGTGCCGAGATGCAGGTCGTCGGGACCCAGGTGCGGCGCGAGGGCCGCGGCGATGGAACTGCCCGCTGCCTTCCTGCAGTGCTGGAAGACGAAGCGGTGGCGGTGCGAAATGATCAACGTCGGTTCGAGCGATGCGGGACCGGGCATTATGCACGCGCGGGGAACAAGTTTGCCGGCGCGAAGATCCGCGCCCCCGCCCAGGGCGTCGGCAGGTTGAAGAGCGCAGCTTCCGACGCCCTGAAAGAGTTAGCGCCGCCGCCCGCTGAGGGGCGGCGGCGCAAGTTCGGATGGCAGCAGAACGCGGGGCGTCCCGGCGCCGCAAGCTCTCAGTCCTCGTCGGGGAACGTACCCGAAAGGATTGCCGTGCCGTCTTCGAGAATCTCGACGAGTTGGCCACGCGGGTCGAAGTTCAGCATCGGCGCTCCGGGCGGACCGCCCGGGACGACGAGCTCGACCGAACCGCGGGTTCCGTCCCCGACCTCGATCACCTCGACGTCGGCGCGGACCTCGCCGCCGACGGCGAGCTGGTAGACGCCGACGGGGGCGTCCTCGACCTCGACCTCGAATTCGCGGCGTGCGCCGCGAACCGAGTAGTCGGCCGTGGCCGATGCGTCGGGGTGGACGCCGAGGTTGTCGAGCTCCAGCGAGAGGTCGATACGGACCTCGCCGTCCCCGGGCCGGCCGTCATCGGCCTGCTCGTCGGGGAAATCGACGTGGAAGATCCGCGTCGTCGCCTCGAAGATCTCGATGGTCTGGCCGCGTGGATCGAAGTCGAAGAACGCCTGGTCGCCCGTCGGCGGGAAGCGCCACTCGAGTTCGCCGGAAGTCTCGCCGTCATCGTCTTCGGTCACTTCCAGGTCGCCGCGCTTGATGCCGCCGACGAACACCGGATAGGTGCCGGCCGGTACGTCGAAGACGCGGATGTCGAAGGCCACGCGGTTGCCGGCCATCTCGAACTCGGCGTCCGCCGAGCCCTCGGGGTAGACGCCGTCATTGACGAAGTCGACCTCGATGTCCAGCGTGCCGATGGCCGGTGTGTCGAACGGGGGCGGACCGTTGCCCGGGAAATCGCCCTGCTCGGGCGCCAGGCCGGTCAGCACCACTTCGCCGTCGCCGAGGACGTCGATGATCTGATCGCGGGGATCGAAGTCCAGAAGTTCCGTGCCTTCGATCTGCGGCGACCGGAATTCGATCTCGCCCTCTCCGTCGATCACCTCGATGGCGCCGACGATGTCTTCTCCGACTCGAAGTTCGTAGGTGCCGTCGATGAGGTCTTCGACTTCCACGGTGAATGCCGCGGCACCCGGCGAGGATTCGAATTCGGCCGTGCCCGAGGCGTCGGGCTGGATGTCGGTCGGCACGAGGTCGATCTCGAAGTGCTGCGGCAGTTCCCCGTCCTCCTCGTCGTCGGAGATGCCGCCCGTGCAGTCCGTTCCGGGCTGGTTGGTCAGGCGGACGATGTCGAATTCGCCGGCACCCGTTTCGGGATCCGAGGTGTCGAACACGACATGGCCGTTGTCACAGTCGGCGAACTGGACGTCCATGGTGCCGACGACCTCCCCGAACTGTCCGTCGGGGTCGGGCGGATCCATGAAGTTGATTCCTTCGAAGCGGTAGACGTCGGCGTTGATGGTGTCACCGTCGATGTCGCCCTGCGCGAACAGCCAGGAAGGCTCGCCGTCGATGTAGTGCGCCCAGAACATCGCCGCGGTCTTCTCGCCGCTTGGCAGTTCCGAGACGCTGATGATCAGGCCGTGGTTCTGCTGGTCGGGCTGGCCCCACCATGCGGTGAAGGCGCCGGTGACTTCCAGCGCCAGCGCCGGGAGGCTGGCCAGCGTGAGCGCGATCGCGAGGATCGCTGGTCGTGCGCGGCGCAGGCCGCGCGAGATCGTTGTCGGGTCGTGCATGAGGTCGTCTCCTGTCTTCGGGGCGACGGGACGACGGGGTCGGTGCGATGGATTGCGGGACTTCGGGCGGGTGACGGGCTCGCGCGGCCAGAACGGTGCATGCGCACCCCGGGCGAGGTCACCCGAGTCCGTGATGCAATCCGGCGCGCCTGGCGCTCGTCATCCCGGTTCGGGTCTTCACCCCCCTTGCCGGGACGGTCAGCGGACGCCAGGGCCCGCAATCACCATTCCCGAAGCATCATTCTAATCCCCTCGCACATATTTATCCAACTGATTTGAATGGATTTTCACTCGACTTCCGCGCATCCTGACCGCCGTTCCGTGACGCGCGTAACGTCTTGTCCCGCCCCGATGCACCGATGCTCCGGGACCGGCATTCCGCCCGCCGCAGCGTAGAATCCGCGAGGACGATTCCCACGCCGGAAAAACACCATGGGACTGCGCAGGATCGAACTCGTCGCGGACGCGGCCGGGCGCGAGCGCTGCACCGAAGCGGTGCTGGCCGCCGAACCGATCGACTGGTGGGTGCAGCCCCTGGGTGCATCCGGCGAGCGCGCGGGCGAGTCCTGCTGCGTGGTGGCCATCATCGACAGCGGGCGCGTCGAGGGTCTGCTCGATGCGATCTCGTCGGCCTTCGACGCCGGCGCCGGGTTGCGGGTCGTGGTCACATCGGTCGACGCGACGCTGCCCCCGCCCGTCGAGCCCGACGACGAGGAAGGCGAGGACGACGATGAAACGGAGACGCGCCGCATCAGCCGAGTGGAACTCGTCGATGCACTGACCGAGCAGTCCCGGCTCGGCCCACGCTATCTCTGGCTGGTTGCGCTCTCCACGGTGGTTGCCGCGATCGGGCTGGTCCAGGGGCAGGTGGCCGTGATCGTCGGCGCCATGGTCATCGCGCCGCTGCTGGCACCCAACATGGCCCTGGCGCTGGCCGTGACGCTCGGCGATCCGCGCCTGGGTGGGCGGGCCGTCGGCGCCGGAATGTCCGGCATTGCACTCGCCTCGCTCATCGCGGTGCTGGCCGGCACAATCCTGGCCGTGGACCCGACGATCTCCGAAATCGCCTCGCGGACGCGCGTCGATCCGCTCGACCTGGCGCTCGCGCTGGCCGCCGGAGCAGCCGGCGCCATGGCCGTCACGAGCGGCCTGCCCAGCGCGCTGATCGGCGTGATGGTGGCCGTGGCCCTGCTGCCGCCGCTTGTCGTGGCGATGCTGCTCATCGGCGCCGGGGCGTGGTCCCAGGCGGCCGGCGCGCTGATCCTCTATTCGGCCAACGTCGCGGCCGTCAACCTGGCAAGCATCGCGGTGTTCCTCGCCCAGGGCCTGTCTCCCCGGTCCTGGTGGGAAAAGCGACGCGCCCGGCGCCTGGCCTGGGCGGGGATGCTGTTCTGGATTCTCGCGCTGGCCGGCCTGGTCGCGCTGCTGTACCTGCGCGACGCTCGGCCCTGAGCACCCCGGCTCAGGTGCCGGGCCCGTAGGCGTAGTCTCCCCCGACTTCCAGCGCCCGGCGATAGGCCGGACGGGCCTGGAACCGCTCGACGTATTCCGCGACGTTCGGGTACTCGTCGGCCGGGGCCCGGCCGCCCGCCAGTGCGGCCTCCAGCGGAAAGCTCATCTGGACGTCGGCGACCGTGATCTCGTCGCCCGCGAACCACTCGTGCTCGGCCAGGAAGTCGTCGACGTAGCGGAAATGCGTCGAAATCTGGCGGTCGGTGAACGCCCGGTCGACCTGGTCGGCCACCTTCGAGGTGATCGGCCGGACCAGGAACGGTACGTCGGACCCGCGCAACTTGGAGAACACGAGCTTGAGCAGCAGCGGCGGCATCAGCGAGGCCTCGGCGTAGTGCATCCAGTACTGGAACGACCAGTAGCCGTCCTCGCCGGGCGCGCGGACCCAGCCGTCGCCGCCGTGCTCCCGGCCGAGGTATTCCAGGATCAGCGCCGATTCGGCGAGGACGAGGTCCCCATCGGTGATGACCGGAGACTTGCCGAGCGGGTGGACCTCCTTCAATTCGTCCGGGGCGAGACCGGTCTCCGCGTCGCGTTCGTAGCGAACGATCTCGTAGTCGACGCCCAACTCCTCGAGCAACCAGAGGATGCGTTGCGAGCGTGAGTCTTCCAGGTGGTGAAGCGTGATCAAGGGGATGTCCTCGGGGCGGGTCAGGCTTCGATTATGCGCCGAGGCGTCGACAGGGTGACCTTGCGGGCCTCACGGCCCTCGGCAACAATGCCGGTTCGTCCTCGTCCCCGGAGATCCGACCGATGCGCCGATTGCCCCTGCTCCTGCTGATTCTTCTCGCCGTCCTGCTGCCCGGCCCGGCGCAGTCCCAGGACGCCGAAGCCTGGCACGAATACATCGACGAACGTACCGAGGCGCTTTATGACGAGGTCGTCGGCTGGCGACGCCATTTCCATCGAAACCCCGAACTCTCGAACCGAGAGTTCGACACCGCAGCCTACGTGGCCGAATACCTGCGCTCGCTCGGCATGGAGGTCCGCACGGGCATCGCTCACACGGGCGTGGTCGGTCTGCTCGAGGGCGGTCGGCCGGGACCGGTCGTGGCCCTGCGCGCCGACATGGATGCGTTGCCGGTTCCATCGCGCACGGGTCTGCCCTTCGCGCCGGACACGGTGTCGGAATTCCTCGGCGAGGAAGTGCCGGTCAGCCACGCCTGCGGCCACGACACCCACATGGCGATGCTCATGGGTGTCGCGCAGATCCTGGCCGATCGCCGCGAGCAGATGCCGGGCACGGTGAAGTTCATCTTCCAGCCGGCCGAGGAGGGTGCGCCGCCGGGCGAGGAAGGCGGGGCGAAGCTCATGGTCGAGCAGGGGGTGCTGCGCGATCCGGAGGTCGACGTGATCTTCGGCCAGCACATCTGGTCTCCGGCGCCGGCCGGGCAGATCGGCTTCAGGTCCGGCGGGTTGCTGGCCTCGGCCGACCGCTTCGTGGTCACCGTCCACGGCGCGCAGACGCACGGTTCGCAGCCGTGGAACGGGATCGATCCCATCTCCGTGGCCTCGCAGATCGTCATCGGGCTGAACATGATCGTGAGCCGTCAGACCGAGCTGACCAGGGAGGCGGCCGTGATCTCGGTCGGGCGCTTCCGTGCAGGCAACCGCAACAACATCATTCCCGAGACCGCGGAGATGATCGGCACGATCCGCGCGCTCGACGAGGGCATGCGTGCGAAGCTCCACGAGGACATCCGGCGGACCGTCGAGCACATCGCCGCCAGCCAGGGCGCGACGGCCGAGGTGGAGATCCAGCCCTATGCGCCGGTCACATTCAACGACCCCGAGCTGACCGAGCGGATGGCGCCGACGCTCGAGCGCGTCGGCGGGGACCGGGCGGTTCGCGTCGATGCCGTCACGGGCGCGGAGGACTTCGCGTTCTTCGCCCGGGAGGTGCCGGCGCTGTACCTGATGATCGGCGGGCGTCCCGAGCACCTCGGCCCCGACGAGGTCGCGCCGCACCACACGCCGGACTTCATGATCGAGGAGTCGGCGATGAAGGCGGGCGTGCATGCCCTGGCCAACCTCGCCATCGACTACATGCTGGCCCACGAAGATTGAGCGTGCCGTCCGGCGCACGCGTGCGCCTGCGAGCGAAGGCGCCACGGGCTAGACTGCGCGCGCCATCAGGAGGATTGCTGCCATGAACGAAACGAACGCCGCCGATTCCGCCGTACCGGATTCGCCCACCTCTGTCGCCTGGGCAGCCGGAGACGGCATCGGCCCGGAGATTTCCGAGGCCACGCGCCGCATTCTCGACGCGGCCGGAGCGGGCCTGGAGTTCGTGCCAGTCACCGTGGGCGAGTCGTGCTACCGGGCCGGCGTGACGTCGGGCATTCCCCAGGAGGCCTGGGATGCGATTCGCGAGCACAAGGTCCTGCTCAAGGGCCCCATCACCACGCCGCAGGGCGGCGGCTACAAGAGTCTCAACGTGACCATGCGCAAGGCGCTGGGGTTGTTCGCGAACGTCCGTCCCTGTCGCGGGTGGCGACCGGCCCTGCCGTTCGGGCCCGAGGGCATGGACCTCGTCATCGTGCGCGAGAACGAGGAGGACACCTACGCCGGGATCGAGCACCGCCAGACGCCGGAAGTCACGCAGTGCCTGAAGCTGATCTCGCGACCGGGCTGCGAGCGCATCGTGCGCTACGCCTTCGAACTCGCGCGCACCCAGGGTCGCGGCACGGTGCATTGCCTGAGCAAGGACAACATCATGAAGATCACCGATGGCCTGTTCCATCGCGTCTTCGACGAGATCGCCGCCGAGTATCCCGACATCGAGGCCAAGCATCTCATCATCGACATCGGCACGGCGCTGCTGGCCGAGCGTCCGCAGATGTTCGACGTCATCGTCGCGCCGAACCTCTACGGCGACATCCTCAGTGACGTGGCGGCACAGGTCAGCGGCTCGGTCGGTCTCGGCGGTTCGGCCAACATCGGCGACGGCTACGCGATGTTCGAAGCCGTCCACGGCTCGGCACCCGACATCGCCGGCAAGGACATCGCCAACCCCTCGGGCCTGCTGCTGGCCGCCTGCGAGATGTTGCGCTACCTCGGCCGCGACGAGGTCGCGAAGACGATCCAGGACGCCTGGCTGGCCACGCTCGAGGAGGGCCTGCATACGGCCGACCTGTATCGGGAAGGCCACAGCGCGCGGCGCGTCGGCACGACCGAGTTCGCCGAGGCGGTCTGCGAGCGCCTCGGTCGCTCGCCGGAGCGCATCGAGCCGCCGCCGGCGCGACCGATGCCGCACGCGCGCCCGGCGCCTCCGGCGCGGCCCCGGCCCGACAAGCGCCTGCACGGCGTCGACGTGTTCCTGGACTTCGACGAGCACGGTCGGGACCCAGATGCGCTCGGCGAACGGCTCGCGAAACTGGCCGCCGATTCGCCCATGGACCTCGTCGTGATCACGAATCGAGGCGTGAAGGTCTGGCCCGAGGGTCTGCCCGAGACGTTCTGCACGGATCACTGGCGATGCCGGTTCCGCGCGCCGGACGGCGGCGAGGTGAACCACGCGGACATCCTTGCGCTGCTCGAGCGCATCGCCGGCGACGGCCTGGACTTCGTCAAGACCGAACAGCTCTATACCTTCGACGGGGAGCGTGGCTACTCGATGGCGCAGGGCGAGTAGGGGCGCCGGACGAAGATCGGCCCGCCGCGCGGACGCGACGGGCCGTGGTGCCCGGCAGGGGGTACGCTCCGGCTCAGGCGAGGCGGAAGAACCGCAGCGAGCGCTTGACGAGTCCGAGCAACCGGGCCGGTGCATCGGCGGCATCGACGACGTTTCCGTCGAAGATCACGGTTCCGGACAGCTGCGGACCGTCGCCGGACCGGATCACGGTCAATCCCTCGAAGGCGATCGAGAGGTTCCGGATTTCGCCGTCGTCGCGCTCGACGGCGATGTCGAGCACGCCTTCGTAGACGCTTTCGACCTCCTCGACGCCGCGGCTGCGGGTCCTGACGACCTCGCCGTTGACGGTGCGCCGGGAGGCCAGCGCCGTGAAGTCCGTGAAGCGCGCGGTGGTGACGGTCTCGCCGCCGGCCACGTCGATCGTGCCCGAAGTGATCAGCGAGAGCGTGCCGCCCTCGTCGTCGGTGAGCAGCACGTCGCGCTGTATGTCCAGCGCCAGCGCGGGCATCGCCGCGGTGATTGCCAGTGCGATGAGCATGGTTTGCAGCAGGGTTCGGCAGGGATTCATGGGAATTCTCCTCGGTTTCGGGTTTCGGAAGGCTGCGAGCGCGGTCTGCGCACTCGTCGATACCAACGCCCGAACCGCCCGATCCGTTGACGTCAGCGCTCGGAACGCTCCCGGATCAGCCGTTCCCTCTGCCCCGGCGCAGCCTCGAGGATCTCGCGAGCGAATGCGGCGCGCTGGTCGGCCGGAAGCGCGCGCATCGTACGGAGGAAGCTCCGACGCACCGGCGGCGCCAATTCGCCGACGGCACGACGGAGCATGGTGCGCTCGGTATCGGTCAGCGTGCGCTGCAGCTGCTCGCCGCGCAGGTGTGCGCCTGCCATCGCCCCCTCGAGAAATGCGCGCCGCTGTTCGGGACTCATCGATTCCCAGCGGCTGCGGAGCGCCGCGCGCTGCCGCGGAGGAAGCTGGCGCAACTGGCGGAGCGTGCGCTGCAGTCGCTCGCGCTGGGCGGGCGGCAGATTTTCGAAGCGCTCGGCTCGCTCGCGGATTTCGGCGCGCTCGTCCTCGGGCAGCGCGCGCCACCGCTCGAAGCGCTCGCGAACTTCCTCGCGCTCTTCGGGCGAAAGCGTCGCCCATCGCTCGGCGCCCTCCACGAGGCGCTGGCGGGCCTTCTCGTCGAGCGCCGGCCACTGCTCGGCCCACGGGGCAAGCGCTTCGCGCTGCGCCTCGGTCAGTTCGTCCCAGGACTGGCTGCAGACCGGTCCCGCGGCCAGTGCGACGAGCAGCAGCAGGGCAGGCCGGGCGTTCAAGAGGTCTCCTCGCCGCCGGGCTGGTCGGTGGAGGAAAGATCCGGTTCTTCGGCGAGCCAGGCGTAGAAGCCCGGTTCGTCGACGAACAGCTCGTAGTCGTCGCGCGTGAGCAGGTCCAGGTCGGTGCTCATCGGGGCCGGCGCGGGGCGGTCGACGTCGCCGACCAGGATCGCGAGTGCGACGGCGGCGGCCGTCGCGGCCACGGCCAGCGCGGGAATCCAGCGGCGGCCCGGGGCGGGCCGGCGCGCCTCGAGGGCGCGGCGCCTCGCCGCGTCGAGGCGCTCGCGCATCGCCGCGTCCATCCCGCGGCTGCGCGACTCCAGGGATTCGACGATTCGATCGGTCAGACGGTCATCGGAGCTATTCATCGGTGGTCCTCCAGCGCCTCGCGCAGCGCGGCCAGGGCACGAAAGTAATGGGTCTTGACACTGCCGGCCGATACGCCCAGCGCACGGGCTGTCGAGGCCACGTCCAGGCCTTCCCAGGCCCGCAGCAGGAAGACCTGGCGCTGTCGCATCGGCAGCCGGGCCAGCGCACGCTCCAGCGCGTCCCCGAACTGCTCGTCGCCGGCGCGGGCTTCGGGCCCGGGCTCCGTGGACCGGCCGACGAGGTCCGGGCCGTCGGCGCCCGGATCGTCGTGGCGGCGCCACGGCAGGTTCCATCGGGAGCGCCGACTGCGCATGCGCTGCCAGTCGACGATGCGATTGTTCAGTGTCCGGTAGAACAGCGGGCCGCGTTCCGCTGCCGGCTTGTCGGCGTAATGCCGGACGAACGAGGTCATCGCATCCTGGACCAGGTCCAGCGCCTCGTCTTCGCTCCCGGTCGCGAGCCGCGCCATCGTCCAGGCGCGGCGCTGCACACGCTCGAGAAACGCTTCGAGTCGCTCGGACGCGTCGGGCTCCGCGTGCACGGCGGGGGCTACGGTCGACATGGTCGGGACGGTACTCCGTCCTGGGCTTCACTGGCAACAACGTCGGCGGCGCGGTTCGGTTGACACGCGCGAGCGGGCCGCGACGGCCGCTTGAATCCCCGGCCCGGAGCGCCTAGGCTGACCATCCGGTCCACCCGGACCGGCAAGGGGGACGGCGGGCGCGGCAAGGAGCCAGGGCCCATGAACGACGATCGGATCGAAGTGGCCGGATCGACCGCCAGCCCGGCGGAAGGCTCCGGCTCGACCTTGATCCGTCCGGACCCGAGTTCACCGGGCCGGGAGCGGGAGCCGAAGCGCGCCGGCTTCCTCGTCGCGTACGGCGCGACCCTGACGGAGAATCTCCGCTCGCTGTTCATCATGATCGCCGTGGCCGGGAGCGGCATACTCGGCTGGGTATTGCTGGCCGAATGGCAGGGCATCAACGAACGTCACGAAATCCGCCAGCGGTCGCAGATCGCCACGCTCGCCAGCGCGACCCGCTCCGTGCTCGTCAGCCAGGAAATGGTCCTCGCGCTGCTCGGTCGGCAGCTGCTCGGCAGCGATGCCGCGCCCCGCGATGCCGACCGCCTCGTGGACCGCATGTTCGACAGCAACGATTCGGTGGCCGCCTATGCCGCGATCCGCCCCGACGGCACCGTCCGCTTCGCGCGATCGGAGCCGGCGGGCGCCGATCTGGCGCCCCTGCTCGAGCCGCTCGCCGGCGCCGTCGCTGCGACGAGCCGGAATGCGCGGGTCGACTCGAATGGCCACGAGGTCCTCTCCATCGACCGCCCGCAGTGGCTCGACGGCCTCGATGAATGGGTGTTGCCGGTCCGCGAAGTGATCCAGGGCAGCGACGGCCGGCCGATCGGCACCATGGTCGCGGCGCTCCGACTCGAGGGCGACCGCTCCTTCTTCGAGCCCCAGAGCTTCCTGGGCCCGAGGAACAATGTCCAGATCGTCCGCGACGCCGATCTCGTGCCGATTCA
>JAWVZQ010000006.1:0-26669 GCA_033722095.1 Wenzhouxiangellaceae bacterium
GCCGCCTGGAGGAACGCCGAACGGAGGCGGACCGGCACGGCCGGACGGAGCCGGGTCCGGTAGAATCCGGGCAGTCCCCGAAGCCTCTCCCACCATGAAGATTCTCGTCATCGGTTCCGGCGGCCGCGAGCACGCGCTGGCCTGGAAACTCGCACAGTCCGAATCCGTCGACAGCGTGCTCGTCGCACCCGGCAACGGCGGCACGGCCACCGAGCCCGGCGTCGAGAACGTCGATGTCGGCGCCGAGGACGTCGACGGCCTCGTCGAGCTGGCGCGTGACCGCGGCATCGACCTGGCCGTCGTCGGACCCGAGGCCGCGCTCGCGGCCGGCGTGCGCGATCGCTTCGACGAGGCCGGCATCGCGTGCTTCGGGCCCACGGCCGACGCCGCGCGCCTGGAATCGTCGAAGGCCTTCGCCAAGGACTTCCTCATGCGCCACCGGATTCCCACGGCCACCTGGACCGTGGTCGAGGACGTCGAGGCCGGCATGGACTTCGCGCGCGGACACGTGCTGCCGCTCGTGCTCAAGGCCGACGGCCTGGCCGCCGGGAAGGGCGTGGTCATCGCCGAGGACCTCGACACGGTCGAGCGCACGCTCGCCGACATGCTCTCGGGCGACGCCTTCGGCGAAGCCGGGCAGCGCGTCGTCATCGAGGAATTCCTCGTCGGCGAGGAGGCCAGCTTCATCGCGCTCGTCGACGGCGAGAAGGTGCTGCCGCTGGCGACCAGCCAGGACCACAAGCAGCGCGACGACGGCGACCTGGGCCCGAACACGGGCGGAATGGGGGCCGTGTCGCCGGCTCCGGTCATCACGCCGGAACTGCACGAAGAGGTCCTCGAACAGATCATGCTGCCCACGGCCCGGGGCATGGTGGCCGACGGTCACCCGTTCACGGGCTTCCTCTACGCCGGGCTGATGATCACGGGCTCGGGCGCCAAGGTGCTCGAGTTCAACGTGCGCATGGGCGACCCCGAGACCCAGCCGGTGCTCATGAGGCTGCGCTCCGATCTCGTGGAGATGCTGACCGCCACGCTGGAAGGGGAGCCGGACCGGCTCGATCCGGATTGGGATCCGCGCCCGGCCGTCGGCGTCGTCATGGCCGCCGGCGGGTACCCCGGCAAGGTTGCCAAGGGCGACCGGATCTCGGGACTGGATTTCGACTGGCCCGGGAACGTGCACGTCTTCCACGCCGGCACGCGCCGCGAGGACGACGGCTGGGTGACGGCCGGCGGTCGCGTGCTCTGCGTGACGGCGCTCGGTGAGAGCATTCGCCGTGCGCAGGCCGAGGTCTACCGCTGGCTGCCGCAGATCGGCTTCGAGAACGCCTACTATCGCAGCGACATCGGCCACCGCGCCGTGGCGCACGAGGATCGCGAACGGGCGTCGTGAGCCGCTCTCGCTTTTCATGATCGCGGCACGATCGGTGCGCGATCGGTGCAGATCGACGATCATGGCCGATAGATCGAATCCGCTCCCAGAAACCCACGCCCCGCGAACCGGTACCCAGGCATGGACGTCTCGCACCTCCTAGACGAACTCAACGACGCGCAGCGCGAGGCCGTGACCGTCGGCGACGGCCACTGTCTCGTGCTCGCCGGAGCGGGCTCGGGAAAGACGCGCGTGCTCGTCCACCGGATCGCCTGGGTCATCCAGGTCGAGCACGCCTCGCCGATGTCGGTGCTGGCCGTCACGTTCACGAACAAGGCCGCCAACGAGATGCGCGGCCGCGTCGAGCGCCTGCTGCAGATTCCGGCCTCGGGGCTCTGGATCGGCACCTTCCACGGCATCTGTCACCGCATCCTGCGGCTGCATGCCGACGAGGCGGGCCTCAACCCGCAGTTCCAGATCCTGGATTCCGAGGACCAGTACCGCCTGATCCGCAGGACCATCCGCGAGATGCAGCTCGACGAGGGCGAGTTCCCGCCGCGCCAGGTCCAGGGCTTCATCAATGCACGCAAGGACGACGGCGTGCGTCCCGACCACATCGAGCACCACGGCAACCCGCTGACCGAACGCATGGTGGAGATCTACCGCGCCTACCAGGCGGCCTGCGAGCGCTCGGGCCTCGTCGATTTCGCCGAACTCATGCTGCGAACGGTCGAACTGCTGCGCGGCAACCCGAACCGGCTCGCCCACTATCGCGAACGCTTCGGTCACGTGATGATCGACGAGTTCCAGGACACCAACACGCTGCAGTACGCGCTCGTGCGGCTGCTGGCCGGCGGCGAGGGCACGCGCGTGTTCGTCGTCGGCGACGACGACCAGTCGATCTACGGCTGGCGCGGCGCGCGCGTGGAGAACGTCCAGCACTTCGTGCGCGACTTCGACCCGCGGATCATCCGTCTCGAGCAGAACTACCGCTCGACGAAGACCATCCTCGAGGCCGCCAACCGCGTCATCGACCACAACACCGACCGGATGGGCAAGAACCTCTGGACCGAGGGCGAGGAGGGCGACCCGATCCGCGTGTTCGCCGCCTACAACGAGGACGAGGAGGCCGAATTCGTCATCGCGCGGATCCAGGACTGGCTGGAATCGGGCCGCAAGCCTTCCGAGGTCGGCGTGCTGTATCGCTCCAACGCCCAGTCGCGACTGTTCGAGCAGGCGCTGCTGCGTGCCGACATTCCGTACCGCGTCTACGGCGGGCTGCGCTTCTTCGAGCGCGCCGAGGTCCGCGATGCACTGGGGTACCTGCGGCTGGTCCACAACCCGCTCGACGACGCGGCCTTCGAGCGCATCGTCAACGTCCCGGCCCGCGGCATCGGAGAGCGCACCGTGGCCGCGCTGCGCGAGGCCGCGCGCGCCGACGAACGATCGCTCTGGGAGACCGCGACCCGCCAGCTGTCGGCCGGCGCGCTGGCCGGCCGCGCACGCAACGCATTGGGCGCGTTCGTCGAATTGATCACCGCGCTGCGCCAGGACGCCGAGGAAACCGACCTCGGCGGCATCATGCGCCGCATCGTGGAACGCTCGGAACTCATCCAGCACTACCTGGCCCGCGAACCCGCCGATCGCGCCGAAGCCCGGCAGGAGAACCTCGACGAGCTCGTCCGCGCCGCCGAGGGTTTCGACCAGCCCATCGAGGACGAGCAGGCCGGGCTCGATCCCACGGCCTCGTTCCTGACCCAGGCCGCGCTCGAGGCCGGCGAGCACCAGGGCGAGCGCTGGGAGGACTGCGTACAGCTCATGACGCTGCATTCGGCCAAGGGCCTGGAATTCCCGCTGGTCTTCATGTGCGGCATGGAAGAGGGACTCTTCCCGCACCAGAAGTCGACCGAGGAGCCGGGCCGCCTGTCCGAGGAGCGCCGTCTCGCCTACGTCGGCATGACGCGCGCCCGCGAGCAGCTCGTGCTCAGCTACGCCGAATCGCGACGCCTCCACGGGCAGACGATGTTCGGGCGACCCTCCCGGTTCGTCGGCGAGTTGCCCGGCGAGCTCGTCGAGGACATCCGACCGCGCCTGAACGTGTCCCGGGCGCGCGCCCCGCGCGACGACACCGGTGGGCTGCCGTCACTCGGAAGCCGCGTGCGCCACGCGAAGTTCGGCGCCGGCACCGTGCTCTCCGTCGAGGGGCAGGGCGACAGCGCGCGGATCCAGATCAATTTCGACGACGCCGGCGCCAAGTGGCTCGTGGCCGGCTACGCCACGCTCGAGCCCGAAGCCTAGGGAGTCCCCGGGCCGCCCTGCGCCGGCGCGTCGGAAACGCGCTCCGCACAAGGTCGTCGAACGATTGCCCGATCCTCAGTCCGGATCCAGGAACGAGACCTGCAGCGGGGGATACTGCATCCGGTCCTCGGCGCGCTTGCCCGCCCGGCTCTCGGTGAGGCGGCCCTTGTAGGAGACCTGCGTCCCGCGCCGGTCCATGACGATCTCGGCCCGCGACATCGCGGGCACGGGATCCCGCGTCAGGACCACGCGCACACCGTTGATCTCGCTCTCCGAGACCAGTGCCGGGATGGGATCGGCCATCCGGTCGCCGGGAATCAACTCCGCCTCGCGGAAATCCTCGCTCTGGTTGCGCCGCTCGATCGAAAGCGGAACGTCGAGCCCGCCGAGCATCTCCTCGGCCCGGCGCACCTGGTCGTCGGAAATGCCGGGTTCGTAGATGTCCTTTTCCTCGTCGCGTGCCATGCCGATGCTCCGTGGCCTGTACGTTGCAATCACGCCCCGCGGCCGTGCCGGCCGCGCGGGCCCTCTTCCTTTCGGACCGATCCAGTATAGATCGCGGCCCGATACCGTCCAAGCCTGGACGATAATGGGCGGATGGAAGGCTTCGAGGCGCTGGAACTCGATGCGGGCGACGGCCCGGCGCTGGCCGCGATGCGGCGCGCGGCCGGCGGACACCGCGTCATCGCCCTGCACGGCTGGCTCGACAATGCCGCGAGCTTCGGCCCGCTGGCGAGCCGGCTCACGGACCTCGACCTCGTCTGCCTGGAATTCCCCGGCCACGGCGACTCGCCGCCGCGGCCGCCCTCGGCGCGCTACCACTTCGACGATTACGTCTTCGACGTGCTGGCCGCGGCCCGCGCGCTGGAATGGGAGTCCTTCCACCTGCTCGGCCATTCGCTCGGCGGCGCCGTCGCCAGCGTACTCGCCGCGGCCTGCCCGGAACGCGTGACGACGCTGAACGTCATCGAGGGACTGGGTCCGTTGACCCTCGCTCCGGACCGCACGGCCGAGGGCTGGCGCCGCGCCGTGGAGGCCAGCCGCGAACGCCCGCGCCGCATCCACGCCACGCGCGAGGCGGCCGTCGAGGCGCGCTGCCGGAACAGCGACCTCGACCGCGGAACCGCCGCCACGCTGGCCACCCGGGGCCTGGTTCGCGACGAATCGGAGGCCGGGCCGGGCTGGCGCTGGCGCCACGACCTGCGCCTGACGTGGCCGTCGACGCAGCGCTACACCGAGCCGCAGGTCCTGGACCTGCTCGGCGCCATCGAATGTCCCGCCTGCTGCGTGCTGGCCGCGCCGCGCACGCGCGTCGTGCCGCCCGGACTCATGGAGCGGCGCGCCGCGGCCGTGCGCCGGCTCACGCTGCACGAGCTGCCGGGCGGACATCACCTGCACATGGAGCGGCCCGACGAGGTCGCACCGCTGATCGAGGAACACATCCATGCCCACGCCTGACTGGCACAAGCCCATCGACCCGGCCGACCGCCTGATCTTCGCCCTGGACGTCCCCGATGCCGATCGCGCGCGCGCGCTGATCCGGGACCTCGGCGACACGGTGCAGTTCTACAAGCTCGGGCTGGAACTGTTCCTGAGCGGCGCCTACTTCGAACTCGTCGACGAACTGAAGGCATCGGGCCGCCGGGTCTTTGCGGACCTGAAGCTGTTCGACGTCCCGGCCACGGTCGGGCGCGCCACGGCCCAGCTCGCCCGGCAGCAGGTCGACTTCCTGACCGTCCACGGCCAGGACGCCATGCTCGCCGAGGCGGCCGCGAACAAGGGCAGCGCGAAGGTCCTGGCCGTGACCGCCCTGACCAGCCTCGACCGCGGCGACCTCGACGACCTGGGCTTCGCCTGCGACGTCGAGGACCTCGTGCTCTCGCGCGCCCGGCGCGCGCTGGCGCTGGGCTGCGACGGCGTGATCTCGTCGGGGCTCGAGGTCCGGGCCCTGCGCAACGGGACGGATCCCGCGCTGATCGCGGTCTGTCCCGGCATCCGGCCCGTGGACAACGACGACGACCAGAAACGGACCATGACCGTGGAGGCCGCGTTCGAGGCCGGCGCGGATCACATCGTCGTGGGCCGCCCGATCCGCGACGCCGCCGATCCGGCGGCGGCCGCCGCCGGAATCCAGCGGCAGATCCGGAACATCTTCCCGGCCTGATCCCGGATAGAACCTTAGAATCATGGATTTACGATGGAAACCGCAGGTGTTGAATAAGGAACCTGTTTCAGGCTATTATTATTCCTGAAAGCCGGAAGCCGTTTCCGGCCCGTCTGCTCCAGACAACAAGGCACGGCGTCGCCATGATCGCCGCGCCGACCCTTCCGGCCCCGGCCGGTTCCAGGGCAGGACCCCGCGGTCCTGCCCTTTTTTTCGGGACGGGGCGCGGTGGTAGACTTCCCGCCCCTTTCGCGAAGACGCTCGCGCATGTCGAAACCCCCCTTCCATCGCCGGTTCCCGGGCCGTGCCCTGCGCGCGCTGTACCGGCAATGGCTCGACCTGCTGCGCTGGATCCTGCACTGGTGGACGCGCGCGACCGTGCTGCCCGAAGACATCGAGGATCTCGGGCTCGACGGGGACGCCCCGCAGTTCTACATCCTCGACCAGTACGCGCTTTCGTCGCTGCTGATCGTCGAGCAGATCTGCCGGTCGCGCAACTGGCAGCGGCCGCTGGCGAGCTTCGACCATGGCCGCATCGACCTGCCGCGCTCGTACGGCGCGAGCCGGCGCTACCGGGGCATCTTCGTGCGTCGCCTTCAGAAGCGCCGCCACTCGCTGATGCTCGAGCGGCTCTGCAACGCGGTCCACGAAGGCCGGCTGAAGGACGCGCGCATCGTTCCCGTCACGGTGCTCATCGGCCGCGCCCCCGACAAGGAGCAGTCGATCTGGAAGATCCTGTTCTCCGAGAACTGGGAGCTCGGCGGGCGCTTCCGCCGGTTCCTGAGCACGATCATCAACGGGCGCGCGACCTTCGTGCAGTTCGGCCGCCCGATCTCGCTGGCCGAGGTGGTGGCCGAAGGCCAGGACCCCGAGATGGACCTGCGCCGCGTCTCGCGCGTGCTGCGCGTGCACTTCAAGCGCGCGCGGACGTCCGCCATCGGGCCGGACCGTTCGCACCGCCGGACGCTGCTCGACAAGGTCGTCTACTCCGACAACGTCCGGCAGGCCGTGGCCGCCAAGGCGCGTCGCGACAATATCGAGATCTACCAGGCCGAGGCCATCGCACGACGCTACGCGCGCGAGATCGCGGCCGACTACTCCTATTCCTTCGTTCGCGTCGCGGAGATGCTGCTGAGCTGGTTCTGGAACCGGATCTACCGCGGCGTGCAGGTGCTGCACTTCGGCCGCTTCCGCGAAGCCCAGCAGGGCCACGAGATCGTCTACGTGCCCTGCCACCGCAGCCATATCGATTACATGCTGCTGTCGTTCATCCTGTATCGGCGCGGCTTCGTTCCGCCGCACATCGCGGCCGGCATCAACCTCAATCTGCCGGGCGTGGGCCGGCTGCTGCGCATGGGCGGGGCGTTCTTCCTGCGCCGCTCGTTCCGGGCCCAGCCGCTGTACGCGGCCGTGTTCAACGAATACGTGCGCACGATCATCAACAAGGGGGTTGCGCTGGAGTACTTCGTCGAGGGAACCCGCTCGCGCACGGGTCGCTCGCTGCCTCCGCGGGCCGGCATGCTCTCGATCACCGTCCGCGCATTCCTGCGGGACCGCGAGCGGCCCATCCTGTTCCAGCCCGTCTACATCGGCTACGAACGGCTCGCAGAGGGCAATTCGTACATCTCCGAGCTGTCGGGCAAGGAAAAGAAGTCCGAGTCGCTGGCGGACTTCCGCAACGTCATCAACATCATTCGCAAGAACTACGGGCAGGTCCACGTCAGCTTCGGCGAGCCGATCCGGCTCAATCCCCTGCTCGAGGAACACTGCCCCGGCTGGTCGGAGCGCGAGTACGAGCCCGACGAGAAGCCCGAATGGCTGGTCCCGGCCGTCAACGACCTGGCCCAGCGCATCATGGTCAACATCAACGCCACGGCCGACGTCAACCCGATCAATCTGCTGGCCGCCGCGCTGCTGGCCACGCGCAAGCAGGCGCTCGACGAGGAAGACCTCGAAGCGATGATCGGCATCTACCAGCGCCTGATCCGCATGAGCGCGTATTCGGACCGGATCACGATCACCGACCTGACGCCGGGCCAGGTGGTCGAGTACGGGCTGGACCTGGGAATCATCCAGCGCCAGGAGCACACGCTCGGCGACATCATCCGCGTCGACCAGAAGAACGCGGTGCTGCTGACCTACTTCCGCAACAACATCTCCCACCTCCTGGCCATGCCGGCCTGGATCGCCTGCTGCTTCCTCAACAACCAGCGCGTGCGCAAGACGCGGATCCGGCGGCTGACCGAAGCCGTCTACCCGTTCCTGAAGAAGGAG
Source organism: Wenzhouxiangellaceae bacterium (assembly GCA_033722095.1). Lineage (GTDB taxonomy): Bacteria > Pseudomonadota > Gammaproteobacteria > Xanthomonadales > Wenzhouxiangellaceae. The sequence continues at coordinate 8,106 of JAWVZQ010000006.1, forward strand.
CTGTTCCTGCCCTGGCCGACCGAGGACGTCCCGGTCGTGACCCAGCGCTGCACCGATGCGCTCGTCCGGCTCGGCCTGCTCGGCATGAGCGGCGACTACCTGCAGCGCACGCCCGGCGGCTCCGACCAGACCTACTACCTGCGGCTGCTCGGCAATGCCATGCTGCAGACCTTCGAGCGCTACTACATCACGATCGCGGTGCTGGCCAAGAACGGCTCCGGCACGCTGTCCAGGGCACAGCTCGAGCGGCTGTGCATCCTCAGCGCGCAGCGCATCTCGCTGCTGCACGAGTTCGACGCGCCGGAGTTCTCGGACAAGACGCTGTTCAAGCAATTCATCGAGGCGCTGCACGAGATCGGCGTGCTCGGGCGCAACGACGAAGGCAACCTGACCTTCGACCACCGGCTCGAGACCTTCGCGCGCGACGCGAAACTCGTCCTCGACAAGGAAATCCGCCACACCATCATCCAGATCACGCCGCGCGTGCCCGAACTCGCGGAGGAATGACCGTTCGCTCCGCGCGGCGCGAACGCGCTGCTAGAATGCGGGAATGAGCGCGATCAGTCCCGCTGTTCCGGCCACGGAGCGAACGACCCTCACCGCGTCCGACTGGGAAGCGGCCGCCCTGGACCTCGTCGCCGAGAAGGGTGTCGCCGGACTGGCGGTCGAGCCGCTGGCGCGCCGGCTGGGCATCACGAAGGGCAGCTTCTACTGGCACTTCGCCAACCGCGACGAATTGCTGCAGCGCGCGCTGGATCGCTTCGAGCGCAAGGATGTCGAACACCTCGAGAAGTCGCTGGGGTCGGCGCAGCCGGCCGACGAGCGCCTGGCCGAGTTCATCCTGCGCACGAGCCGCCAGAACCGCAGCCACCAGATCCATGCCGCGCTGTGCTCGGCCAGCGAGCATCCGCTCGTGGCCCCCGTCATCGTTCGCATCACGCGCCGGCGGCTGGATTTCCTCGCCCAGGCCTTCCGTGAGCTCGGGCTCGACGAGGACTCGGCCACGCACCGCGCGCGGCTGACCTACACGAGCTACGTGGGCTACCTGCAGCTGCAGCTTCGCGGGATGGCGCCGGAGCGCGGCAGCGAGGAATTCGAGGCCTACGTTCGGCACGTCATCGACGCGCTCGTGACGCCCCGCTAGAAAGCCCGGTTACCGAGCAAAAAAAAGCGCGGCCCGGGGCCGCGCTTTTTTTGCAGCGGTGACTGCCGGCTCAGTGCGTGAGCAGCGGCGCGATCACCAGGCTGACGATGGCCATGACGTTGATGAGAATGTTCATCGACGGGCCCGAGGTGTCCTTGAGCGGATCGCCGACGGTATCGCCGACGACGTTCGCCTTGTGGGTCTCGGAACCCTTTCCGCCGTGGTGGCCCTTCTCGACGTACTTCTTGGCGTTGTCCCAGGCGCCGCCGGCGTTGGCCATGGTCAGCGCCAGCAGGACGGCCGCGACGAGTGCACCGCCGAGCATTCCGCCCAGCGCCTCGGCGCCGAGACCGAAGCCGACGACCACGGGGCCGAGCACGGCCAGTGCCGCCGGCAGCAGCATCCGCTTCGTGGCCGAAGTGGTCGCGATGTCCACGCAGCGCGCGGCGTCGGGCGTGGCCTTGCCTTCGAGCAGGCCCGGGATTTCCCGGAACTGGCGGCGGATTTCCTTGATCATCTCGAATGCGGCGTCTCCGACCGCGGTCATCGTGATGGACGCGACCACGAACGGGAACAGGCCGCCGATGAACATGCCGATCAGGACCAGCGGGTTGGAGATCAGCAGTTCGAAGCCTTCGACGTGGAGGCTGACCTCGGCGATGTAGGCACTGATGATGGTCAGTGCGGCCAGCGCCGCAGCGCCGATCGCGAAGCCCTTGCCGATCGCGGCCGTGGTGTTGCCGAGCTCGTCGAGCGAATCGGTGATCTTGCGCGTGTCCTCGCCGAGGCCCGCCATTTCCGCGATGCCGCCGGCATTGTCGGCGACCGGGCCGTAGGCGTCGATGGCCATGGTCATGCCGACGGTCGCCAGCATGGAGACCGCGGCGATGCCGACGCCGTAGAGGCCGGCCTGCCAGTTGGCGACGAAGATCATCAGGCAGATCGTGATGATGGGGATGACGACCGACATCATGCCCGTGGCCAGGCCCGAGATGATGACCGTGGCCGGGCCGGTTTCACCGGACTGGGCGATCTGGCGGACGGGCTTGCCGGCGGTGTAGTACTCGGTCGAAAGGCCGATGATGATTCCGCCCACGGCGCCGACGAGCGTCGCCAGCCAGACGCCGCCTGCGACGTCCAGGCCCGTGATCACGAAGTAGCCGAGGACGATGAAGGCGAGGGCCGCGAACATCGTGCCCATGCGCAGCGCGACTTCCGGGCTGCGCCCGGCCGAGGCCCGCACCACGCCGATCGCCGCGATCGAGCAGACCAGGCCCAGCGAGGCGAGCAGCAGCGGCAGGCCCATGAGCGCAGCGCCCGGGCCCATGCCGACGACCATGCCGTCGATGGCGGATTCCTTGACCATGACGGTGGCCAGCGCCACGCTGGCGATCATGGCGCCGCAGTACGACTCGAAGATGTCCGAGCCCATGCCGGCCACGTCGCCGACGTTGTCACCGACGTTGTCGGCGATCACGCCCGGGTTGCGCGGGTCGTCCTCGGGGATGCCGGCCTCGACCTTGCCGACGAGATCGGCGCCGACGTCGGCAGACTTCGTGAAGATGCCGCCGCCTACGCGATAGAACAGCGCGACGATGCCGGCGCCCATGCCGAAGCCGTGGATGTTGTGCGCGGTCTGCGGGTCGGTGCCGAACAGCACGTAGAGTGCACCGAGGCCGAGCAGGCCCAGCGAGGCGAGCACCAGGCCCATGACCGAGCCGCCGTAGAAGGCGACCGTCAGAGCGCGGTCGGTGCCGAAGTTGTGCGCGGCCGTCGTCGTACGGACGTTCGCGCGCGTCGCGGCGATCATTCCGAAGAATCCGGCGATGGCCGAGCAGAAGGCGCCCGTCAGGAACGCGGCGGCCGTCTGGATGCCCAGCGGCGAGAGCGCCAGGGCGACGAACAGCACGCCGACGGAGATGCCGATCATGAGAATTTCGCGGCGCATGAACGCCATCGCGCCCTGCTGGATCAGCTTGGCGATCTCGGCCGGCTTTCCTTCCATGACCGGGTAGCGCATCATCGCGCGGTAGACGACGAAGGCGGCAATCAGGCCGATGACGCCCATCAGCGGCGGGATCAGGCTCTGGTCCATTTCAACTCCCTTTGTAGTCAGGTTTTCGTGGTATTCGAACGATGTCCCCGCGCGGCCCCGGGCGGGGCGTCGAAGGGACGGATCGGGGCCGATCGGGCGGCGCGCGGCGCGCGGCGTACGGATTCGGTCCGGGTAAACCCGCGTATTTTAAGCGTTGGAAGGCTCGGCGGGCAAACCCGTGGTCGGTTTTTTACCGGTTCGTCGCGTCCAAACGGCGTTTTCCGCGAAAATCCTGTGGCCCTCGCGTCGGCCGGATGCCGCAGACCGCCCCGCGCACGGCTCGTTCACAACAGCATGATAGTGTGATAATGTGTTAACACGCTATTACATCAGGACAACTCCGGGACTCGCGATGAAGCAGCTCGACGAACGACAGCAGGTGGCCAACCGGGCCGGGCGCAACAGCCTCGCCGAGGCGTTCATGGCCATGGAAACGGCCGACGAATGCCGCGCATTGCTGCGCGACCTGACCACGCCGGCCGAACTCGAAGCGCTCGTCGACCGCTGGCGCGTGGTCCAGTTGCTCGACGCCGGCCTGCCGTACCGGGAGATTCACGATCGCACCGGGGTCAGCGTCACGACGATCGGCCGCGTCGCCCGATTCCTGGACATGGGGCACGGCGGATACCGCACGGCGCTGAAGCGCCTGCAGGGAGAACGCTCGTGACCGGCTCCGACCGCATCAAGATCGCGATCCAGAAGTCCGGCCGGCTTTCGGAAAGCTCGCTGAAGCTGCTCGAACGGACCGGGCTGCAGTTCTCGCGCAGCAAGGACAAGCTGTTCTGGTACGGGCGCAACCAGCCCGTGGACCTGCTGCTCGTGCGCGACGACGATATTCCACGGCTGCTCGCCGACGGCGTCTGCGATCTCGGTATCGTCGGCCAGAACGTGGCCGGGGAGCACGCGCTCGACGACGACGGAGCGCCGTCCGAGGTGCTCGCCGAACTCGACTTCGGTCACTGCCGGCTCATGCTGGCCGTCCCCGAGAACGTGGAATACACGGGCGCGGACCAGCTCGAGGGCCGCCGCATTGCGACCAGCTATCCCAACCTGACGGCAAGATGGCTGCAGGATCGCGGCATTTCGGCGAAGGTCGTGACACTTTCGGGCTCTGTGGAGATCGCGCCCAGCCTCGGGACGGCCGACGCCATCGTCGACCTCGTCTCGACGGGCACGACGCTGCGCGCCAATCACCTCAAGGCCGTCGAGACCGTCATGGAAAGCCAGGCGGCGCTGTACCGCGGCGCGACCGAGGTCGCCGGCGACCGCCGCTCGCTGCTCGACCGCATCGTCCAGCGCGTGCTCGGCGTCCAGCGCGCGGCCGAGACGAAGTACGTCATGCTCCACGCGCCGCGCGATCGACTCGCCCGCATTACCGAAGTCCTGCCCGGCGCCGAGACGCCGACCGTGCTGCCGCTGGAAAGCCAGCCCGATCGCGTCGCCGTCCACGCACTGTGCACCGAGCAGGTGTTCTGGGAGCACCTCGAGGAGCTCAAGCAGGCCGGCGCATCGGCCATCCTCGTGCTTCCCGTCGAGAAGATGCTGGCATGAAGACCGTCGACTGGACGGCGCTGGACGAGGCCGGCCGCTCGACGCTGCTGGCACGGCCCGAAATGGAGGCCGGCGACGAGCTCCGGCGCAGCGTGGCCGGCATCATCGAGGAAGTCCGGCGCGACGGGGACGCCGGGCTGAAGGCGTGCTCGGAGCGCTACGACCGCACGCCGCCGGCCGAGGCCTGGCAGGCCACGAGCGAGCGCGGCAGGCTGGAGCCGGAACTGGAACGCGCCATCGATCGCGCGATCTCGACGGTTCGCGCCTTCCACGAGGCCGGCCGACCCGACGACTACGAGGTGGAGACGGCGCCCGGCGTGACCTGCCGCATGCGTCACCTGCCGCTGGACCCCGTCGGTCTCTACGTGCCGGCCGGCAGCGCCCCGCTGCCGTCCACGGCCGTCATGCTGCTCGTGCCCGCGCGCCTGGCCGGCTGCCGCGAGATCGTCGTCGCCTCGCCGCCCGGCCAAGACGGGCGGGCCGACGATGCCGTGCTGGCCGTGGCCGAGCGGCTCGGCATCGAGCGGGTGCTCGTCGCCGGGGGCGCGCAGGCCGTGGCGGCCATGGCCTACGGCACCGAGACCGTGCCGAAGTGCGTCAAGATCTTCGGGCCCGGCAACCGGTTCGTCGCCGAGGCCAAGCGGCAGGTCGCGCTCGACGTGGCCGGCGCGGCCCAGGACCTGCCGGCCGGCCCGTCCGAAGTGCTCGTCATCGCCGACGCGACGGCCGATCCGCGCTGGGTCGCGGCCGACCTGCTGAGCCAGGCCGAGCACGGACCGGACTCCCAGGTGCTGCTCGTCACCGACTCGCCGGAACTGGCCGAGCGCGTCCCGGCCGTGGCCGAAACGCTGCTCGAATCCCTCCCGCGCGCCGAACTGACGCGAAAAGCCCTCGAACATGCCGCGATCGTCGTCGTTCCGGACCTCGAAGCAGCCGTCGAGGTCAGCGAGCGCTACGCCCCCGAGCACCTCATCGTCCAGGTCCGCGACAGCGATGCGCTGGCCGAGCGGATCCGGACGGCCGGCTCGGTCTTCGTCGGGCGCTGGACGCCCGAGTCGCTCGGCGACTACGTTTCGGGCACGAACCACACGCTGCCCACGGGCGGCTGGGCGCGCACGCACGCGGGCCTGGCCGTGACCGACTTCCTTCGCCGCATGAGCGTGCAGAGCGCCACGCGCGAGGGGCTGGCCGAACTCGGGCCGCACGCCGCGAGGCTGGCCGCGCACGAGCGTCTCGACGCACATCGCCTGGCCGTGACGCTCCGGCTCGACGAGGCAGGAAACGAGGAGCGTCCGGCATGAGCGGCTTCGACGCGGCACGGCTGGCCCGGCCGGAAATCCTGGCGCTGGAGCCCTACGCGTCGGCGCGCTCCCTGGCCGACGACTCGGGCATCCTGCTCAATGCCAACGAGAATCCCTTCCCGCCGGCGATCGACGGCGGCCGCGGACTGAATCGCTACCCGGAGCCGCAGCCCTCGAAGCTCGTCGCGCGGTTCGCCGAGCTCTACGGCGTCGGGGCCGATCGCCTGCTCGTCACGCGCGGCAGCGACGAGGGCATCGACCTGCTCGTGCGCACCTTCTGCCGGCCGGGCCACGACGCCGTGCTCGTCTGCCCGCCGTGCTTCGGCATGTATGCGCTGTCGGCGCGCGTGCAGGGTGCGCCCGTGCTGGTCGCACCGCTCGTCGAGCGCAACGGCGAGTTCGGTCTCCACGATGCGACCGCCGAGCGCGCCGCCGGATGCCGGATCGTCTTCCTCTGCTCGCCGAACAACCCGACCGGCAACCGTGTCCGCGCGGACGAGATCCGGGAGATCGCCGCAGCCGCGGGCGACGGCCTCGTCGTCGTCGACGAGGCCTACGCCGAATTCGACGAGGCTCCTTCGGCCATCGGCCTGCTCGACGAGGTCCCGAACCTCGTCGTGCTGCGCACGCTCTCGAAGGCCTGGGCGCTGGCCGGATGCCGCGTCGGCTGCGTCGTCGCCGCGCCGTCGGTCATCGCGCTGCTGCGGCGCATCCTCGCACCGTACCCACTGCCGACACCGACGATCGAGCGCGCGCTGGCCGCACTCTCGCCCGACGCGCGGGCGGCCCAGGCGCGCGCGCTCGAGCGCATCGCGGCCGAGAAGCCGCGGCTCGTCGAAGCGCTGGCCCGCCATCCGGCGATCGAGCGGGTCTGGCCCGGCCATGCGAATTTCGTGCTCGTGCGCGCCGCGGACGGGCCCGGACTCGTCTCGGCCGCGGCCGCGGCAGGGATCCGCCTTCGCGACCAGTCGCGCCAGCCGGGCCTGGCCGATTGCGTCCGCGTCACCATCGGCACCCGCGAGGAAAACGATCGCCTCATCGAATTCCTCGAGGAGGAGTTCCCGGCCACGGAAACGACGAGCGGAGGGAAATCATGAGCACCCGGAAGATCCTGTTCATCGACCGCGACGGCTGTCTCATCGAGGAACCCGAGGACGAGCAGGTCGACGCCTACGAGAAGTTCCGACTCATGCCGGGCGTCATTCCGGCGCTGCTTCGGCTCGGGGACGCCGGCTACCGCTTCGTCATGGTCACGAACCAGGACGGGCTCGGCACCGACTCGTTTCTCGAGGCGGATTTCCGCGGCCCGCACGAATTGCTGCTGCAGATCCTGGCCTCGCAGGGCATCGAGTTCGACGCCCAGCACATCGACCGCAGCCGGCCCGAGGACGGTGCGCCGACGCGCAAGCCCGGCGTCGGGATGCTGCTCGAATACCTGCGCGACCCCGACCTGGATCGCCGACGCTCGGCCGTGATCGGCGACCGCGAGACCGACATCGAACTGGCTGCCAACATGGGCCTGGCCGGGTTCCGCGTAGGCGCCGGACAGCTTTCATGGGGCGAGATCGCCGACGCCCTGCTCGAGACCCCGCGCACGGCCGAATCGCAGCGCCGTACGAACGAGACCTCGATCACCGTGGCCGTCGACCTCGACCGCCCGGGCCGTCAGAACATCGGCACCGGTATCGGGTTCTTCGACCACATGCTCGAGCAACTCGCCGCGCACGGCGGCTTCTCGCTGGACCTGGCCTGCGAAGGCGACCTGCACATCGACGAGCACCACACCGTCGAGGACTGTGCGCTGGCGCTGGGCCGCGCGCTCGACGAGGCGCTCGGCGACCGGCACGGCATCGGCCGCTACGGCTTCACGATGCCGATGGACGAGACGCTGGCGAACGTGGCCGTGGACCTCTCGGGCCGGCCCTGGTTCGAACTGCACGGCCGCTTCCCGCGCGAGTCGGTCGGCGGCCTTCACACCGAGATGGTCGGCCACTTCTTCCAGTCGCTGGCCCAGGCGCTGCGCTGCGCGATCCACATCGAGCTCCGCGGCGAGAACACCCATCACCTCGTCGAGGCCTGCTTCAAGGGCGTGGGCCGCGCGCTCCGCCCCGCGCTGGCGCTCGGCGCCGGCGGCATGCCGTCGACGAAGGGCGTGCTGTGATGGCCGGTGCCGCGTCATGACCGTCGCCGTCATCGATTCCGGCGGCGCGAACCTCGGCTCGGTGGTCCAGGCCCTGAACCGCCTGGGCGCCGAAAGCGTGCTGACGCGCGACGCGCGGACGATCCGCGAAGCGCCGCGCGTCATCCTGCCGGGCGTGGGCGCCGCGGCGGCGGCCATGCGCTCGCTGGCTCGTGACGGGCTCGTCGACATCGTGCGCGGTCTGACCCAGCCCGTGCTCGGCATCTGCCTGGGCCTGCAGCTCATGTTCGAACGCTCCGACGAGGGCGACACGCCGTGCCTGGGCCTGCTGCCCGGCACCGTGCGTCGCCTTCCCGGCGGTCCGGGACTGCGGCTGCCGCACATGGGCTGGAACCGGCTGACCTGGAGCGCCGAGGATCCCCTTGCGCGCGGCCTGGACGCCGAGGACCGTTTCTACTTCGTGCACGGATACGCCGCCCCGCCGGGGGCCGGGGTCGCCACGAGCCGGCACGGCAGCGAATTCGCCGCCGTCGTCCGGCGCGGCAACTTCGCGGCCTGCCAGTTCCACCCCGAGAAGTCCGCCGGCCCCGGTGAGACGCTGCTACGGAACTTCCTGCGATGAGAGCTTCGAGATCATGATCGTCATTCCCGCGCTCGATCTCAGGAGCGGCCGCGTCGTGCGCCTCGAACAGGGCGACTACGATCGAGAGACGCGCTACGAGGCCGATCCGGTCGCCCGGGCGCAGACCTACGCCGAAGCCGGCGCGCACGTGCTGCACGTCGTCGATCTCGACGGCGCTCGCGACGGCGGCGACGGCCAGCTGCCCGTCATCGCGCGTCTGGCCGACGCGCTGGCCGTGCCCGTCCAGGCCGGCGGCGGCGTCCGGAGCGAGCGCGACTTCACGGCCCGGCTCGAGGCCGGCGTCCGGCGCGTCGTCGTCGGCAGCCTCTGCGTGCGCGAGCCCGCGACCGTCGAGGCCTGGATCCGCCGCCACGGGCCCGAGCGCGTGGTCGCCGGGCTCGACGTGAAGCGGGACGACCGCGGCCGCTGGGTGCCGCAGGCCGCCGGCTGGACGGAGTCCGGCGACGTCGACCTGTTTTCCTTGCTCGACCGCCTGACCGGCGCCGGCCTGGTCCACGTCCTGTGCACCGACATCGCCCGCGACGGCATGCTCTCGGGCGCCGGCACGGAGCTGTACCGCGAACTCGCCGGACGCTATCCCGGACTCTCGATCCAGGCCTCGGGCGGCATCGGCGACGTCGACGATCTCGTCGAAGTCGCGGGCACGGGCGTGGCCGGATGCATCGTCGGCAAGGCGCTGCTCGAGGGCCGTGTCCCGGTCGAAGCCATCGGCAGGGTCTTTCCGTGACGGCCGACACCACGCTCGCGGTTCGCATCATCCCGTGCCTCGACGTGCGCGACGGCCGCGTCGTGAAGGGCGTGCGCTTCCGCGACCATGTCGACATGGGCGACATCCTCGAGCGCGCCTCGACCTACCGCGACCAGGGCGCCGACGAACTCGTCTTCTACGACATCACGGCCAGCCCGCAGCAGCGCAGCGTCGACGTCGACTGGGTGCGGCGCGTCGCCGAACGCATCGATATCCCGTTCACCGTCGCCGGCGGCATCCGCGACGTCGAGCGGGCGCGCGCCGTGCTGCACGCGGGCGCCGACAAGGTCTCGATCAACACGCCGGCGTTGAGGCGCCCGGCGCTCGTGCGCGAGCTCGCCGACGAATTCGGCAGCCAGTGCGTCGTCATCGGCATCGACAGCATCCGCGAGAACGGCGGCTTCCGGCTGCGCGCGAACACCGGCGACCCCGACCGCATGGACGATCCGGGACTCGATACGCGAGCCTGGATCGAGCGCGTGCAGGAACTGGGCGCAGGCGAGATCGTGCTGAACTGCATGGATGCCGACGGCGTGCGGACGGGCTACGATCTCGAGCAGCTGGCCGCGTTCAGGGCGGTCTGCGACGTGCCGATGATCGCCTCGGGCGGCGCCGGCTCGCCCGAGCACTTCCGCGACGTCTTCCTGACCGCCGACGTCGACGGCGCGCTGGCCGCGACGGTCTTCCATTCCGGGCGCATCGCGATCCCGGAACTCAAGGACTGGCTCGCCGGGCAGGGCATCGTCGTCCGACGCCCCCCCGTCGAGGGGCGGCCGGATCCGCACCACCCGCAGGAGGTTTCCCGATGATCGACCCCGAATCGCTGGACTGGAACAAGGGCGAGGGCCTGCTCCCGGCCGTGGTCCAGGATGCGGCCACGGGTCGCGTCCTCATGCTCGGCTACATGAATCGCGAAGCCCTGGAACACACCCAGGCTTCGGGACAGGTGACGTTCTACTCGCGCAGCCGAGGGGAACGCTGGACCAAGGGCGAAACGTCGGGCAACGTCCTCGATCTCGTCGGCATCGACGTCGACTGCGATCACGACACGCTGCTCGTGCTGGCGCACCCGCAGGGTCCCACCTGCCACCTCGGCACGCAGACCTGCTTCGGCGACGCCGTCCGACCGGCGCTGGCCTTCCTCGGCGAACTGGATCGCGTGGTCCGCACCCGGCGCGATGCGGACCCGGACTCCAGCTACACGGCCCGGCTGCTGTCGGAGGGTGCGAAGCGCTGCGCGCAGAAGGTCGGCGAGGAAGGCGTGGAAGTCGCGCTGGCCGCAGCCGGCGGCGATGCCGGGGAACTGATCGACGAGAGCGCCGACCTGCTCTACCACCTGCTCGTGGCCTGGTCGGCGGCCGGGGTGGAGCCGGCGCAGGTCTTCGAGACGCTGATCGCCCGGCACTCGGGCCGGGACTGAGCCGAACTCAGATCCCCGGCGGGACCGCGACGAGCGCGATCTCGGCCAGGCTCCAGCCGATCAGCGCGCCGATGACGACGTCGGAAGGATAGTGCAGGCCGAGCACGACGCGCGACAGGCCGATGAGCACGGCCAACGGGATCAGCGCCGCGGCCAGGGCCGGAAACCAGCCCACGGCGATGGTCGTGAACATCACGGCGTGCAGCGTGTGGCCCGAGGGAAAGCTGTGCTCGTCGAGCGCGCGCGTCGCCACGCGGATGTCGGTGTGGCGCATGAACGGGCGCTCGCGGATGAGCCGGGTCTTGAGGATCTTGTAGACGGCCAGCCCGCAGAGGCCGGCGCCGCCCATGACGGCCGCGGCGCGGAAGCCGTACTCGCCCTGCGTGAGCACCATGAGGATCATGAGGCTGTACCAGATGACGCCGTCGCCGAGCCGGCTCACGGCGACGAAGAAGCTGCCCACGGCCGGCGAGGCCGACTTCGAGTTCAGCTTGACGCAGACGCGATGTTCGAGGCGCTCGAGGTGCGCCAGGCCACGCAGCATCGTCGATGATCGCGGTGCTTCCATTGCCGCAGAATACCGCGATCCGGCGACGAATGCATTTCAGGAATCTTTCGAAACGATGACGCTCCGGGCGGCCGGAAGGGGCTGCGGTCAGGCGGCGGCGACCGCCGGAATCGCTGCCTTGGGCTCGAATTCGGGACGCCCGAACAGGTAGCCCTGGCCGCTGGCGACGCCGGCCCCGGCGAGCCAGTCGCGTTCCTCGCGCCGCTCGATGCCGGTGGCGATGACGTCGATGTCGAGCGCGCGGCAGGTCTGGACGAGTCCGAGCACGATGGCCTGGCGGCGGGGGCTGCGGTCGATGGCGGCGATGAGGCTGCGATCGAGCTTGATCTCGTCGGGCCGGAAGGCGACGAGCCGCTTGAGGCCGACCTCGCCGCTGCCGAGGTTGTCGATGACCGCGCGCATGCCGGCGGCCTTGACCGCGCGGCGGGCCGCGTCGAGCTGGCGCGCGTTGCCGAGCTGCTCGAAGCTGTTGAATTCCAGGGCGATGCGGCGCGGGTCGATGCCGCAGTCTTCGGCCGACTGCCGCGTCGCCGCGACGACCGATTCCAGGCTGTCCGATTCCACGAACGAGCAGTTCAGGTACAGCGTTCCGGGCACGCGCTTGCGCTGCGCGGTCTCGATGGCGCGGACCCGGCAGGCCTGGTCGAAGCCGAACCGGTTCTCCGGGCGGATGGCGGAAAGAACGGAGCCCGCCGATTCGCCGGACAGGCCGCGGACGAGCGCCTCGTGACCGAGAATCTCCATCGAGTCCATGCGCACCATGGGCTGGAACGCGAACGTGAATTCGGCATCGACGACGTCGGTGTAGTCGTGGTGATGCAGCGGCGTGCGAATCGGTTCGGCGTAGCTGTCCTGGAACATGTCGGAATGACCTCGATTTCGTTGACTCTCGCGGACGTCGCCCGCGCTCGCCATCAGTCATTCAAGTTCCGTGCCAGCCCCGCGCCCACCGTCCGCCCATTCACACCGGGAGGGGGGTCAACGATGAACGGTCGACGCTGGACGTTGCGCAACGCCCCCGCAGAAAGCGCCTTTTCGGCGGATTCCGACCGCGGCAGCGGCGTCGTGCGGGTCAGGCCGGGTGCCAGGCCTCGATCTCGACGAGCAGATCGCTGCGACAGACGTCCCCGCGCAGGCCACAGAGCCTGAGTTCCGGCCAGCGCGCGCGGAGACGGCGCTCGATGCCGGGCCAGTCGGCCGGGTGGCGCACATAGACGCGCGCAAGGCTGTCGGGCCCGAACTGCGCCAGGCTCGGGCGCGACAGCGAACTCGCGGCGTTGGCCAGCAGGGCGTCGAGATTGCTGGCCGCCTCGAGGGCCTGGGCCTCGGCATCGCCGGGATGGGCCGTCACGTGGCCCACGACGGAGGCCGTGCCCGAGACGAGCAGTCCGGTCCGGCCGTCGGCCAGCGGGATCGCCGTGGCGCGCGCGAAGGCCGGCTGGCGCGGCCCGTAGCGGCGCGGATAGTTCCAGGCGCTGACCTGGCGCGGGTTCTCGATCGACACGCCGGGCTCGCGGCCGGCCAGCGCGACGAGCTGCATGACCGGCTGGTCGCTGCCGATCGCCGTGGCCGCGCACATGCGCGCGTCCTCGAGCCCGGCCGCTTCCAGCGCCCGGCCGCGGCCGACGCAGAAACGCCGGTAGCGCTCGGCGTCGCCCTCGCCCTGATTGATGCCAGGGAAATAGTTCCAGAGCCGCAGCGGATAGCCGTGCCTCCCTTCGCGCAGCATCTCGACGAGGCGCCGGTAGAGCCGTTCGGCCGGCTCGGCGGCATCGCGCTCGATCTCGTCGGGCTCGGAAAGCTCGACGGCGACGAGCTCGCCGCCGTCGGCGCTCCAGGACTCGGAGTCGAAGTCGCCGCCGAGGAACGGCAGGCCCGGCCCCTCGGGCGGGGGCCGGCCGTCGAGCGCGAAGCGCAGCAGCCCGTCCGCCTCGTCGATACGGACCTCGAGGGCGTAGCCCGGCCAGGCCGGGCTGCCTGTCTCGCTCATCGCGTCGAGCGCCGCGTCAGTCGCCCGCCGGGACGGGACTGCCGGGAACCCACGGCGCGCCGGCGGCCTCGAGCCGCTCGACGAGCGCCGGGATGCGCTCGGTCGCGATCCGGTTCAGCCTGGCACGCTGCTCGGAGAATTCCTGCTCGGCGATGTCCATGCTGCGAACATGGGTCGGCGTGGGGCCGTAGGTGGACCGGGCCGTTCCGATCATCGCGACGAACATGCGCTGGCTCACCGTCGGAGCCTGGATTTCCCCGACCTGGTTCATGGTGCGCTTGCCGCGCAGCTCCTCGTCGATGGCATAGAGATCCTGCTCGAGCGCATGGAGTTCGGCGTCCAGTTCTCCGGCAGGCGCCGTGCTGCGCGCCAGCGCCGATTTCATGGCGTCCACGCGTCCACGCGATTCGTCGAGCAGCTGGCCGGCTGCGGAAACCGCGCGCTGCAGCGATTCGATGCGCCGCCAGAACGCGGCCACCTCTTCCATGTCGGCGCCTTCCAGTGCAGCGCCGCGCATGCGTTGGACCTCGACTGGGACGGGCCCGGCCAGCGGGGTGACCTCGCCGTCGATCTTCTTCGCGAGCTCGACGGTATAGGTCCCCGGCGCGACGAGAAAGCCCTCGGGCTCGCCCCAGCTGCTGCCACCGCCGATGGCCTGCGGAGACGGACGCTTGAGGTCCCAGGCCACGCGGTGGAAGCCCTCGGTACGCGGCCCGCTCAAGCGGCGAACCACGTTTCCGTCCGCATCGCGGACGATGACGAGTACCTCGGGCTCCGGCTGGCGGACTTCGGTCTCGACGGCGTCCCAGCCCGGGAACTCGACATCCTTGTGGACCTCGACGAACTCCTTTTCGAGTTCCTGCCGGATTTCCTCGGAGGTCCGATAGGTCTCGGCCAGGTGATAGGTGACGATCACGCCGTAGGGGGGATTCGGGGCCGTGTAGAGCCCGTCGCCCTGCGAGGCCTTTTCCTCGTCGCCCCAGACGCCGCGCTCGATGTACCAGCGCGTGTCGCGCGGCTCGAACAGCGTCGCCTCGGCTTCGAGCGTGTCCTCGCTCAGGCCCCGCAGCGGCGTGTAGTCGTCGAGGATCCAGAAGCCGCGACCGAAGGACGCTGCCACGAGATCGTTCTCGCGCCGCTGGATCTGCAGGTCGCGGAACGAGATCGTCGGCGCGTTGCCGGCCAGGCGCGTCCAGTCCTCGCCGCCGTCGACGGTGAAGAACAGGCCGAACTCCGTGGCCGCGAACAGCAGGTCGGGATCGACGTGGTCCTGGACGACGCGCCAGACGAGATGCCGCTCGGGCAGGTCGCCGGCCAGCGAGGTCCAGCTGCGGCCGAGGTTGGTGCTCTTGAGCAGGTACGGCTTGAAGTCGCCGTACTTGTGATTGTCGAGCGCCACGTAGACGGTTTCGGCGTCGTGAAGATCCGCCTTCACGTCATTGACGAAGGCCGTGTCCGGCACACCGGGCAGGTCACCGACCTCGATCTCCTTCCAGGTCTCGCCGCCGTCGGTCGATACCTGCAGCAGCCCGTCGTCGGTGCCCGCCCAGAGCAGGCCTTCGCGCAGCGGCGACTCGGCCAGCGAAGTGATCGTGTTGTAGTTCGACATGGCGAGCACGTCCCAGGCGGCGTCCCAGCTCCACTGGCGTCCCATGACGTCGAGCTCGATGCGCTGCTGGTCGCGGGTCAGGTCGCCGGAAACGGTGCGCCAGCTGTCTCCGCGATCGTCGGAGCGCCAGACCCGCTGCGAGGCGAAGTACAGACGGGTGGGGTCGTGCGGGCTGACGAGGATGGGCGCGTCCCAGTTGAAGCGCTCCGGCGGTTCGCCGGGTTCGGGCTGCGGCTGGATGTAGACGATCTGGCCGTTCGTGCGATCGACGCGGACCAGGTTGCCCTGCTGCCACTGCGAATACATGATGTCGGGATTGCCCGGCTCGGTCGCCGGCTGGTGGCCGTCGCCGAACAGGGTGACGACCCAGTCGGCGTTGCGGATGCCGTGCACGTTATCGGTGCGCGACGGACCGCCCTGCGTGTTGTTGTCCTGCGTACCGCCGTAGACCGTGTAGAACGGCTCGGCGTCGTCGACGGCGACCTTGTAGAACTGGGTGACGGGCAGGTTGTCGATGAAGCGCCAGCTCTCGGCGTGATCGTGACTCTCGTAGATGCCGCCGTCGGTGCCGCTGAGCAGGTAGTCGGGATCGTCGTCGCGGAACGCCAGCGCGTGGTTGTCGACGTGCTTGAACTCGGTGTTCATCGGCTCGAAGGTCTTGCCGCCGTCGTGGGAGACCTGGGCGCGCACGTCCATGAGGTAGATCCGGTCGAAGAAGTGCGGGCTGGCGAACAGCTCCTGGTAGTAGTGCGGACCGGTACCGCCGGAGATCGCGTCGGACATCTTCGTCCACGACGCCCCGCCGTCGGCCGAGCGCCAGACGCCGCCGGTGCGGCGCTTCAGCTCGATGGCCGCGTACAGCACGTCGGGATCGATCGGCGAGATCGCCAGGCCGATCTTGCCCATGTCCTCGTCGGGCAGCCCCTGGCTCAGCTCCTGCCAGGTCTCGCCACCGTCGACGGACTTGTGCAGCCCCGAGTTCGGGCCGCCGCCGACGTAGGCGGCCACGGTGCGATGACGCTGCCAGGTGGCCGCGTAGAGCACGTCGGGATCGCGCGGGTCGATGGCGAGGTCGGTCACGCCGGTCCAGGCGTCCTGGCCTTCGTCGCCGACGAGCGTGCGGCGCCAGGTCTCGCCGCCGTCGGTGGTCTTGTACAGGCCGCGCTGCCCGCCCTTGTTCCACAGCGGGCCCTGGGAGGCGACCCAGAGCGTATCGGAATCCTCGGGGTGGATGATGATGCGGCTCAGGTGCTCGGAATCCTCGAGACCCATGTTCTTCCAGGTCTTGCCGGCGTCGTGGCTGACGTAGATGCCGTCGCCGTAACCGACGTGGCGGCCGCCGACGTTTTCGCCCGTGCCGACCCAGATGGTGTCGGGATCGTTGGGGTCGATGGCCAGCGTGCCGATGGAATACGAATCCTGTCCGTCGAACACCGACTCCCAGGTCGTGCCCGAATTCGTCGTCTTCCAGACGCCACCCGAGCCGACGGCCACATACCAGGTGCTGTCGTCCTCGGGATGGATCTCGATGTGGGCGATGCGGCCGGACATGAAGGCCGGGCCGATCGTGCGCAGTTCCAGGCCCCGGAAGGTGGCCTCGGACATCGGTCCCTCGTCATCCTGGGCCGCGAGCGGCGCCGCGCCGGCCAGCAGCGCGCAGAGCAGGATGGCGAAAGCCGGGAATCGGGCGGGAAGGTCGCAGCGCATGGATCGTCCTCGGATGGGAAGCGGGCGACGATCATAGCAACCCCGGGCCGCACCCGGCGTCACTGCGGTTCGCCGAACCTCTGGCGGCTCATGCGCCGGGTCAGCCAGTCGTAGCACGGCCCGAATGCGGCCAGTCCGCAGTACAGCCAACCGGCCAATGCCACGTGGGGTTCCGGCAACGTCCAGGCCAGCGCGATGGACATGGCCCCGAAGCTGCCTACGATGAGCCAGGCGACGGCCTCGGCCACGGTATCGAAACGCTCCTCGGGCGCCATGCCCAGCGCTTCGCGCCGGCTCCACGCATGCACGTACAGCGCCGCGATCAGCAGATTCAGGCCGATCCAGCCCACACCGTAGATGGTCACCAGCATGCGGAACTCGCGGAACGAACGCATCTCGAAGTCGTAGGGCAGCCAGCCTCCGGTGATCGCCGCGAACGCGCCGAGGAACATGATCTTCAGCGGGTAGACGTAGATCATGACCAGGCAGATCAGCGCGGCCGTCAGCAGTACCGAGGGCAGGTCCTCGAGCGCGTAGCGATCGCTCCAGTTCTGGTGCGCGCGCCAGTAGAGCAGCAGCAGCGCGAAACTGGCCAGGAAGGCCGGCGCGCCCTTCAGCGCGGTCACCAGTTCCGCGTAGTTGCCGGGTATCTCGTCGATCGAGATCGCGAGCAGCGCCACGGCGAAGGCGAAGGCGGCGTCGGTGAACGTCTCCAGACGCGTCATACCGCGACTGCGCTTCGGCTTGAATCGGTCCTCGGTCATGCTCCGGTCGCTCCCTGCATGGACGCGCGATTGCCTATGATGCCCGCTCCGACCACCGATCTTCCACGATGGATCTCTCCGAACTGATCCGCGACGTGCCCGACTGGCCCGAGCCCGGCATCGTCTTCAAGGACATCGCGCCGCTGCTGGCCGACCCCGCCGCGATGCGTGATGCCTGTGCCCGCCTCGCCGAACCGTTCGCCGGGTCCGGCATCGACCGCGTCGTCGGCATCGAGTCGCGCGGCTTCCTGTTCGGCGTGGCCGTCGCGCAGAGGCTCGGCGCGGGATTCGTTCCGGCGCGCAAGCCGGGCAAGCTGCCCGGGGCTCTTCTCGGCCTGGACTACTCCCTTGAATACGGAACGGACCGCATCGAGATCCAGGCCGATGCGCTGGATTCCCGGCATCGCGTTCTCGTCGTCGACGACGTGCTGGCCACAGGCGGCACGATGGCGGCGACCTGCGAGCTCGTCCGGGAGACCGGTGCGCATCTCGCCGGAGCCGCCGTCCTCGTCGAACTCGGAGCCCTCGAAGGGCGCCGCCGCGTACCCGCCGACGTCCACGCCCTGCTCGACCTCTGATCGGAAATCGGCCATCGGGAATCGATCCGAACCGATCCCGCGCCCTTGACTTGTGACGCAGTTCACAATATAAGGTTGCGGCAAGGACATGCCGATCTTCGACGATCCGGGCAGCCGAGCCGGGACGCTCCGGGCGCCGTCCGCCGGCAGGACCCACCGGATCGCGACGCAGGCCGACACCCTGGCGATGTGGTCGACCGGTTCGGCACGCTGGATCTCCAGCTCGGCGAACCCGGCGTGCCCCACTGCTCCGACGACGGGCGCTGACCTCCCCGAGGCGTCCTCTCGGACCCACGAGCGGCGGCC
>JAWVZQ010000007.1:0-26164 GCA_033722095.1 Wenzhouxiangellaceae bacterium
GCACGTTGCCGGACTCGCGCATCGCGAGGTTGCGCGTCTCGAGGACGATGTCGAGCGCCTGGTCCCAGGGCACGTTGTCGAGGCGCAGCGTGAGGCTGCCGTCGACGGAGTCCGAGACCACGATGTTGAGTCCGGAGATGTAGGCGATGAGCTGCAGCACGGAACGGACCTCGATGTCCTGGAAATTCAGCGTGATGCGTTCACCGGTGTACTCGCGCTCCTGGAAGAACTCGAGTTCGCGTGTCATCCGTGCTTCCTGCTCGGGCTCGGAAACCTCGATGACGAGCTGGTCGCCGGTCTGGTAGGCCAGGTGCGTGAACGCTCCGCCGACGTCGAGGATCAGCCGGGCGTTCTCGCCGCGCTGCTCGGGGGTGATCGCCCGGACCGGCGTGGCGAAATCGGTGACGTCGAGCTGCTCCATGAGGCGCTCGGGCAGGTCGGTGTTGAAGAGGTTGACGCGAAGCTGGCCGGCGCGCTCGTCGACGGACATGTTGACGCCCGGCTCGTCGAGATCGACGATCACGCGGCTTTCGCCGCCTTCGCCGCGACGGAAGTCGATGCCCGTGATCTCGTAGCCGGCGCCGCCGGAGGTGCCGCGCGAGCGGCCCGCGGACGCACCCGTCTCGACGTCCAGGACCACGGAGTTGCCCTGCACCGATACCTGGTAGCCGGCGCTTCTGGACAGGTCGACGACGAGCCGCGTGCGGTCTCCCGAAGACAGCGCCATGTAGCTGTCGACGGGGCCGGCGCCGACCTGCACCTCGCGGGACGAGACGTCGGCCGTCGTGCCCGCCATCTCGAGCACGATGCGCGGCGGCTGGTCGGTCGTGAAGACCGTCGGTTCGGCCGGGGCCTCGTCGGTCTCCAGGATGAAGCGCACGTTCTCGCCCTCATCGCTGACTCGGACATCGGTCACGGTCGTGGCGGACAGCGGCCCGGCAAGCAGGCAGAGCGCCCCGGCCAGGATCGTCGAAATGCGCTTGGTGCGGTTCATGAGCTTGCTCCCAGTTGCGTTCCGTTCGCGACGCGCCATCGCCCGTCGGAGTTGTTCGAAAATCGTTGCGTGTTCCATGGCGCTCACCTTCATCCCTCATCGTCCTCGGGCAGAGCGATCCGGGCTTCACGCTCCATCCAACCATCGGTGCCGTCGGGCACCAGCTCGACGAGTTCGATCGCCACCGGCGTGATGGCGACGATGCGCCCGTGGTTCTGTCCGAGGTAGTTGCCCTCGCGGACGCGGTGCACGGTGTCCTCGGGATCCTGGACCAGGCCGTAGGTGTTGTCGGCGATCTCGATCGTGCCGACCATGTCGAGCGCGTCGAGAGGGTACTGCTCGAGATACTCGCGGCGCCGATCGGGGTCCGGACGCGGTCCGGTGCCGCTCGAGGCGGTCTGCTCGGCCTGCGTGCGTTCGCGCATGAAGGGGTCGCGGAGATCGTAGGCATCGTAGACCACCGGCTCGGGCGTCTCGACGCGCGGAATGGGTTCGACCTCGCCGGCCGGGCGGGCCAGGACCTCGGCCACCCACTGCTCGAGGTCCTCGCGGTCCTCGGTGCAGCCGGTCACCAGGCCGGTGGCGATGACGGCGACGGCCATGATCTGCAATCGGCGCATCAGGACTCTCCCTCCAGCAGCAGGTCGCTGTCCTCGGTGGCGTCGAGGTAGCGGTACGTGGTCACCGTGCCTTCCATGCGCAGCACGCCGGGCCGGCCCTCGACGGGCTCGAGCGCGATGTCCTCCATCGTCAGGATGACGACGCGGGCCAGCGACGCCACGCCGCTGACGAAGTTGCCGAACTGGTGGTACTGCCCGGTCATGCGGATCGCGATCGGCTGCTCGGCGTAGAAGTCCTGGATGACCTCGGCGCGCGGCTCGAAGAGCTCGGTATCGATGCCGGCCGCCAGCGCGGTCTGCGAGATGTCGACGAGCAGGTCGGGCATCTCGGTCTTGCTCGGCAATTGGCGAAGCAGGCTGGTCAGCATGTCGCGCATGTCGGCGAGCTGCTGCTCGAGGACCTCGAGCGACGCGGCCTTGCGCTGCTTGTTCTCGAACTCGCCCCTGAGCTGCTGCTCCTCGCGCTGCTCGCGGGCCAGTTCCTCGCGCTGGTCCTTGATGATGAACCAGTAGCCGGCGCCGAGGATGAGGATGACGAGCACGATCAACAGGAAGGCCTTCGCGCCCGTCGATGCCTCGCCGAGGTTGTTGAAGTCCAGGTCTCGGATTTCCTGAAGGTTCATGGCGAGGCCACCTCCACGTCGGATTCGTTGTCACCGGGTGCGTCCTCCGGCGGCGCGAGCGTCACCGAGACCCGGAAGCGGTACGGCATCTGCGGATCGGCGCTTTCGCCCTCCTCGCTCTCGACGATCTGGAGCCGGGGATCGTGCAGGATCGGCGACGATTCCATGTTGCGCATGTAGGTCGAGACGCGCGCGCTGGACTGGCTGGTGCCGGTGATCGTCAGCTGGTTGCCGGCCTGCTGCACGTTGAGCAGGCGGATTCCCGTGGGCACCGTGCGCACGAGCTGTTCGAACAGCCGGACCATGAGCGTGCGGTTCGCCTGCAGGTTCTCGATGACGCGCTTGCGCTCGAGCAGCTGGGCGCGCGTCTCCTCGAGTTCGTCGATGCGCGCGATCTGCCGGTCCAGGCGCGTGATCTGGTTCTGCAGGTAGAGATTGCGCGCATTCTGGTTGTCGATGCGCGCCTCGTAATAGCGGTTGACGGCGAACACGCAACCGGCGGCAAGCAGGCCAACGATGACGAGGACCACGAGGAAGTTCCTCTGGCGTTCGCGCCGGCGTTCCTCCCGCCACGGCAACAGGTTGATGGTACGCATCATTCGACTCCCCGCAGCGCCAGCCCGGTGACCGTGACCAGGGCGGGCCGGATGTGATCCAGGCTGCCGGCGTTGATGCGCGGCGCCAGCTTCAGGTTCTTCAGCGGATCGGCGACCTCCGCGTTCATGCCGAGTTCACCGGCCACCGCCTCGGCCAGACCCGGCACCGATGCGCCGCCGCCGGCCAGGTACAGCGTGGCGATGCTGGCGTAGTCGCGGCTCGACGAGTAGAACTGCAGGGCGCGGCCGATCTGCTGGATGACGTTCTGACGGTAGGGCTCGAGCACCTCGTCCTCGAAGCCGGCCGGCGGCTCCTCGCGGCGTTTCCAGAACTGCGCCTGCTCGGCGTCGAGACCGTAGCGGCGCATCGTTTCCTCGATGAGCTCGCGGCCGCCGAACGGATGGTCGCGGTAGTAGATCGAGCGACCGCCGCGCAGCACGTTCAGCGAAGAGCGGACGTCGCCGATGTCGAGCACGGCGATGACCGTGGAATCCCCGATGCCCTCGCGCTTGCGCACGAGTTCGAAGGCGTTGGCGATGGCGAAGGCCTCGACGTCGACGATCCGGGCCTTCAGGCCGGCCATGTCGGCGACGGCCTCTCGCACCTCGACGTTCTCGGTCTTGGAGGCGGCGAGCAGGACCTCGACGACGTCGGCGTTCTTCGCCGAGGGACCCAGGACCTCGAAGTCGAGGCTCACCTCGTCGCGCGGATACGGAATGTACTGGCCGGCCTCGATCTCGATCTGTCCCTCGATCTCGTCCTCGGCCAGGTCGGCGGGCAGGTGGATGATCTTGGTGATGACGGCGGAACCCGACACGGCCAGCGCGCAATGCTTGGCCTTCGTGCCGCTGCGCTTGACGGCGCTGCGGATCGCGGCGGCCACTTCGTCGACGTTGTTGATGCTGTGTTCGGCGAACGCGCCCTCTGGAAGACTCTCGACGGCCACGTGCTCGACGCGGTAACCGGATCCGGCCTTCGTGAGCTGCAGCAGCTTGACGCTGCTGGTGCCGATGTCCAGGCCGACCGTGGGCGGAGCGGATCGTTTGAAAATGCTCAAGATGGTTCCCCGGCGTTGTTGGTTTCGAACCGGGAGCCGGGCGGACGCGGCGCCGACTGGCGGCGCGAGGGACGGACGAGCGCTGCGCTGTCTGCCTGGATCCGATGCATCCCCGAACTCCTGGTTCCTGTTCTTGTCCCCGGGTAGGGCCGTCCCCGCTCGGCCATGCCCGTATCCCACTCCCCCCGGCTGTTCGGAACGGCCGCGAACTTGGTATCTTCGCGCACTGTCACGATAATCTTAAGGATCGTTTCCGACGCCTTGCGGTCCAACGCTGCCGCGACTCGATGCACCCGTCGCGTTTCCCGGTGCGTCGGTGATCCCGGATGCAAGGTGTATCATACTCCATGCCAAGAATAAAGTCTCTAGTTAAGTTTTCTATCCGCCTGTTTTTTCTCGGATTGGTTCTGGGCGTGATCGGCATCACGGCCCTGTGGCTGATCATTGCGCCATCGCTGCCTTCGGTGGAGACCCTGCGCGACGTGGAACTGCAGGTTCCGCTGCGGATCTATTCCGCCGACCGGAAGCTCGTCACCACCGTCGGCGAGCAGCGGCGCATCCCCCTGAAAATCGACGAGATTCCCGAGACCCTGAAGCGCGCATTCCTGGCCGCCGAGGACGATGACTTCTACAACCATCCCGGCATCGACTGGCGCGGCACGCTGCGCGGGGTCGTCGGTTACGCGCGCTACCTGGGCCAGCGTCGCGTGCCCGGCGGCAGCACGATCACCCAGCAGGTCGCGCGCCGGTTCTTCCTGAGCAACGAGTTCTCGGTCACGCGCAAGGTCCGCGAGATCTTCCTGGCCATGAAGATCGAGCGCGAGATGAGCAAGGACGAGATTCTCGAGCTCTACCTCAACAAGGAATTCCTCGGTCACCGCGCCTACGGCGTGGGCGCGGCGGCGCAGATCTACTACGGAAAGTCCGTCGACGAACTGACCGTCGCCGAGATGGCCATGATCGCGGGCCTGCCGCAGAGGCCGTCGCGCGTCAATCCCGTCACGGCGCCCGAGGCGGCCCGCGAGCGCCGCGCCTACGTGCTCGAACGGATGCTCGAGACGGGCGTCATCGATCGCGACGAGTGGAGCGAGGCCATGGAAGTGCCCGTCCACGCTTCGCTGCACGGACCGCAGAGCGAACTCGACGCGCCGTGGATCGCCGAGATCGCGCGCCAGGAAGCCGTCGACCGGTTCGGCGCCGGCGAGGCCTATACCGGCGGATACACGATCGTCACGACGGTGGAGAGCCGCCTGCAGCGCGCGGCCGATGCGGCCGTCCGGGAAGGCCTGGACGCCTACGACAAGCGCCACGGCTGGCGCGGCCCCGAGCGCGAGCTGGATCCCGAGACCCTGGCCGATCGAGACGCCGTGCGCGAGATCCTGTCGGGCATGGACGTCGTCGGCGACCTCCAGCCGGCCGTCGTGACGGAAGCCGGCGACGAGCAGGCCTCGTTCCTGCTCGCCGACGGCCGCGAGGCATCGATCCGGCTCGAGCGCATGACCTGGGCGCGCGAGTTCCTGGGCCGGGATGCCCGGGGCCCGGCCATCGAGTCGGTCTCCGAGGTCCTCGGCGAGGGCGACGTGGTGCGCCTGCGTGCCGACCCGGAGGGCTGGCGGCTCGCACAGATTCCGGAAGCGCAGGCCGCGCTGGTCTCGCTGAAGCCCGACGACGGTCGCGTCGTGGCGCTCGTCGGCGGGCTGGACTTCGGCGCCAGCCAGTTCAATCGCGCCACGCAGTCGCGGCGCCAGCCGGGCTCGGCGTTCAAGCCGTTCATCTACGCCGCGGCGCTCGATCACGGCTATACCCCGGCCAGCGTCGTCAACGATGCGCCCGTGGTCTTCGACGACCCGTCGCAGGAGCGGACCTGGAAACCACAGAACTTCAGCGAGCGCTTCTTCGGCCCGACGCGCCTGCGCGAGGGGATGATCCACTCGAGGAACCTGATCAGCGTCCGTCTCGTCATGGACCTCGGGCTGGCGCCGACCATCGACTACGTCACCGATTTCGGCTTCGAGCGCGACCAGATCCCGGTCGGGCCGTCGATGGCGCTGGGATCGGCGTCGATCACGCCGCTGCGGCTGGCTTCCGCGTACGCTGTGTTCGCCAACGGCGGCTACGTCGTCGATCCCTACTTCCTGCTCGCGATCATCGACGACGAGGGCCGGGAACTGCCGTTGCCGCCGAGACCGCTGGCCTGCCCCGAGTGCACGGAAGTCGCCGACCGCGGAGCGGTGGCCGACGGCCGGCCGGAATCCCGCGAGCGCCCGAGACGACTGGACCTGGGACTCGGCCCCGACGAGCCGCCGACCGATTCGAGCGACGAGAATGCCGGCGGCGAGACCGAGCCCCCCGGGGAACCGGAGTTCGTGGGCCCGCCGGTGCCGGCGCTGGCCGAGCGCGTCATCGAGGCCCGTACCGCATGGCTGATCCGGTCGATGATGTCCGACGTCGTCAGCGAGGGCACGGGGCGGCGGGCGCTGGCGCTCGGCCGAGGTGATCTCGCAGGCAAGACCGGTACGACGAACGACCAGCGCGACACCTGGTTCTCGGGCTTCACGCCCGACCTCGTGACCACGGTCTGGGTCGGCATGGACGACAACCGCGAACTCGGCCGCCTGGAACAGGGCGGTCGCACCGCGCTGCCGATCTGGGTCGAGTACATGCAGGTCGCCCTCGAGGGCGTGCCGGAACGCGACGATCCGATCCCGGTCGGCATCGTCGAGGCCCGGATCGATCCCGAGACCGGCCTGCGTGTCCGTGCCGGCGCACCCGACGCCGTCAGGGAATGGTTCCCCGCCGGCAATCTCCCCCCGCTCCAGGAGGACAACCGGATCGGGGAGAATGACGAGGAAGCGGCCGACCCCTACGAGATCTACTGAAACCGCGCCGCGCGAACGCGAAAAGGAGGGACGCGATGGGTAACGGGTCGCAGAGGCAGAACCAGCGGATCCGCCAGCAGGTGGCCGCCGAGGCCGCCCGCATTCTCGCCACCGAGGGCCAGCGCAACTACCGGGCCGCGAAGGAGAAGGCGGCACTGCGGCTCGGCATCTCGCCACGTTCGGGCCTGCCGTCGAACCAGGAAGTCGAGGACGAGCTCAAGCGCTACCAGGCGCTCTACGGCGGTACCGCCCGTCTCGACGCCGTCGGCGAAATGCGCAGCGCCGCGCTGCGTGCCATGAAGTTCTTCCGTCGCTTCCGGCCCAAGCTCGTCGGCCCGGTCCTCGAGGGCACGTCCGACGAGCATTCGCGGATCTCGCTTCACCTGTTCTGCGACACGCCCGACGAGGCGGTTGCGTTTCTCATGGAACACGGCATCCGGTTCGAGCAGGAGACGCGACGCATCCGCTGGCACGACGGCGGATTCCGCGACCTGGAGCTGCTCGTCGTCGAGGCCGACGACCAGGTCTTCGAACTGGCCCTGATGGCCGGGCCCGAGTGGCGGCAGCCTCCGCCCGGACCCGTGGACGGCCGCCCGCAGCGGAGAGCCGGCACCGGCGAGGTCGAAGCCCTGATCGAGGCCGGACCCGGCGAAGAGGAGTGGCACTGAAGCGGGAACCTCGGCCTGATCGGACCCCGCGCGCGCGTTGCGCCGGAAGAGCCGCGGATCGTCGGGCGTTCGTCGAGCGACCGGAGCCACGCAGGGACACGTGGCGGACAGGCAGGCAGCGAGAAGCGGCTTGGAGCGGCGAGATCGTTCGGGCCCTGCCATCGCGGGCGATCCGTTCCATTCCGGCTCGGTCATCCGGGCCGCCCGGACCCCGCTCGCCGAAGCCGGACCGGAGCATCCCGCAAGTGCGGCATCGCTCAGGCTCCCGCGTCGGGCAGGCGGTATCGGAGGATCTTTTCGATCGCGGTCCCCGCGCAGGCCGCGGAGACCGGAACGGGAATCAGCGCTCGCCGATGGGCACGTAGTCGCGTTCCGTCGCGCCGGTATAGACCTGACGCGGGCGGCCGATGCGCGTGGGCTGGGAAGACTGCTCCAGCCACTGGCTGACCCAGCCGACGGTGCGGCCGATCGCGAACATCGCGGTGAACATCGAGGTCGGGATTCCCAGCGCCTTGTAGATGATGCCGGAATAGAAGTCGACGTTCGGATAGAGCTTGCGCTCGACGAAGTAATCGTCCTCGAGCGCGATCTTCTCGAGTTCCATGGCCAGGTCCAGCAGTTCGTCCTGCTGGCCGAGTTCCTCGAGCACCTCGTGGCAGGCCTTGCGAATGATCGTCGCGCGCGGGTCGTAGTTCTTGTAGACACGGTGGCCGAAGCCCATGAGGCGGAAGGAATCGTCCTTGTCCTTCGCCTTGGCGATGTACTTCGGCACGTTGTCGACCGAGCCGATCCGGTTGAGCATGTTCAGCACGGCCTCGTTGGCGCCGCCGTGCGCGGGCCCCCACAGGGCCGCGATGCCGGCCGCCGTGCACGCGTAGGGGTTGGCGCCCGTGGAGCCCACGAGACGAACCGTCGACGTCGACGCGTTCTGCTCGTGATCGGCGTGCAGGATGAACAGCAGGTCCAGTGCCCTGGCCGCGACGGGGTTGACCTCGTAGGGCTCGGCGGGCACCGAGAACATCATGTGCAGGAAGCGGTCGCTGTAGGGCAGCGAGTTCTTCGGATAGGCGCTGGGCCAGCCCAGCGAGTGGCGGTAGGCCGCCGCGGCGATGGTCGGCATCTTCGCGATCAGGCGCTTGGCGGCCAGTTCGCGCTGCTCGGCGTCGTTGACGTCGAGCTTGTCGTGGTAGAAGGCCGCCATCGAACCGACGACGCCGGACAGGATGGCCATCGGGTGCGCGTTGTAGTGGAAGCCCTGCATGAACGTGTTGAGCTTCTCGTGGACCATCGTGTGGTACGTGATGTCGCGATCGAACTTCGCGAACTGGTCCTCGGTCGGCAGGTCGCCGAACAGCAGCAGGTAGGCCACTTCCAGGAACGAGGAATGCTCGGCCAGCTGCTCGATGGGATAGCCCCGATAGCGCAGGATGCCCTCGCCACCGTCGATGAAGGTGATGTCGCTCTTGCAGCTGGCCGTCATCCCGTAGCCGGGATCGAAGGTGAACATGCCCAGCTCCTTGTGCAGGGAACTGATGTCGAGCGTCGGGTCGCCCTCGGTACCGGAAACCACCGGCAGTTCGAGTTCCTTGCCCGTCTTCGAGTCGGTGAGAGTCACTTTGCGATCCGCCACTTTGGGCTCCTTCCGGAATCGGGTTGGTTCACTGGTTTTCCGGGTGCCGGCGCGATCCGGCCAGCCCGGGCGGCTCCGGGATCGGAGCCGGGCATCGATGATGCTGAGGGACCGGGCAGGTGACCCGGCCCGGCACGTCTCGAGTATCCCACACGACCGGGAAGGCCGCGTGGGCGGGCAGGCTTACTTGCCGTACCGCTGCTTGAAGCGATCGACCCGGCCGCCGGAATCGACGATCTTGTGCTGACCGGTGTAGAACGGATGCGACTTGCTCGAGACCTCGACCTTGACCAGCGGGTACTCGTTTCCGTCTTCCCACTGGATGGTGTCCTTGGTCTGGATCGTCGAACGCGTCTTGAACGAGAAATCGCTGGACACGTCCTGGAAGACGACTTCACGGTACTCGGGATGGATGTCGGACTTCATGTCGGCTGCCTGGCACATTTGTACGAAAGAGAGCAGGCCATTATCGCCGCATCCGCGCCTCAGCGCAATACCCCCGTTCCATGCAGCCGGAGAACCCCGGACCACCTTGCGCGGAGCGCGTTCCTGCCGGAGCCGGCGCAGATCGCCCGTGCCGCGCCGAGCGACGGGCGCCGTCTCGCCCGCGCACGGAGATCCAGCGGCTCCCTAACCCGTCCGGACCGCGGGACCGGCCGCACCCCAGGGCGGGCCGCCGCCGAGCAGTCCGGCGATCTCGTCGGCGGGGAGCGCGCGCGAGAACAGGAAGCCCTGGCCCAGCCGGCAGCCGGACCCGCGCAGGCGCCGCAGTTGCGCCTCGTTCTCGATGCCCTCGGCCACGACCTCGAGGGAAAGGTCGCGCGCCAGTCCGCATACCGCGCGGACGATGGCCTGGTCGGACCGGCCGTGCTCGAGGTTGCGAATGAACCCGCGATCGATCTTGACCGCCGAGACCGGGAAGTTCTTCAGGTAGGCCAGCGACGAATAGCCGATACCGAAATCGTCGACGGCGATGGGCATACCGAGGCGCGCGATGGCCTCGAGCACGCGCCGATTGCTCTCGCGATTCTCGATGAGCACCTCCTCGGTGATCTCGACGTGCACGCGTGAAGGATCCAGGTCGTGCTCGGCGAGTCCGCGCTCGAGGTCGGCGACGAGCCCGGGTTCGCGGAACTGGGCGCCGGAGATGTTCACGGCAATCCACGGCGCGGCGTATCCCGAGCGCTGCCAGTCCGCAAGATCCTCGAACGCCTGTCTCAGGACGTAGCGCCCGAGATGGTGGACGACGCCCGTTTCCTCGGCGACCCGGATGAACTCCGGCGTCGGCACTTCGTGCCCGTCGCGGTGACGCCAGCGCAGCAGGGCTTCCACGCCGCGCAGCGTGAGGTCTTCGAGGTCGACGATGGGCTGGTACACGACGTCGAATTCCCGGGCCTCGATCGCCTCGCGGATGTCGCGGCTCATCAGAAGCCGGGCCTCGACGCGGTCGACCATCTCGCGGTCGAACTCGGCGAGACGGTTGCGGCCCTGCTGCTTGGCCCGCGAGGCGGCCGCGTCGGCGCTCTGGATGAGCTCCGCCGCGCTGCGCTGATCCGACCCGGCGATGGTCATGCCGATGCTGGCGGAGACGAACAGCCGATGCTCGTCGATGTGGAACGGGCGCTGGAACCCCGAGAGGATCGCGTTCGCCAGCATGCACACGTCATCGCGCGAGGCCCGCGTGGTCACGACCAGGAACTCGTCGCCGCCGAGTCGGCCGATCCGGTCGCGGTCGCCGAGCACTTCCTGGATGCGTCCCGGAACGCGCCGGATCAGCCGGTCGCCGAACGGGTGGCCCAGCGTCTCGTTGATGTCCTTGAAGCGGTCGAGGTCGAGGTAGAGCACCCCGATGACCGGCTCCGGGTCGGCGGCCGCCAGGGCCTCGTCGAGCCACTGCATCATGCCCTCGCGGTTCGGGAGGCCGGTCAGGGAATCGTGCGTCAGCAACGACTCCAGCTCGCGCTCGGCAAGCTCGCGCTCGTGGACCTCGGTGACGAGGCGGCGATTCGCCTCGGACAGCCCGCGCGCCTGGCGGGCCGTGCCCATGCCCAACCAGGCCGCGGCGGCGACGAGTACCGACACGAGGCTGCCCATGACGAGTACTGTCCAGGGAAGGGCCCCGGCCCGGCCGGCCAGTGCGCTGGGCCCCAACGCCAGCCGCAGCCGCAGCGCCTCGGCGCCGGCGGCGGTCGGCAGCGAGAGCGCGCGCCAGGGGCCGTCGGACGGCGCGGCTCCCGAAGCCCGCTCGGGGACGACGAAGGTTGCATCTCCGACGCGACCGGAGACGAAGACGCCGGGGTGCGGCGCACCGCCGAGCGCATCGCGGACGAGGTCCTGCAGGCTGGCCGAGGCGACGAGCCAGTGGGTGGCCTGCTGCTCGGGGCGGATCGGGGCCAGGAAGACCAGACGCGCCTCGCCCTGCTCGTCGACGGGGTGCACCGTGGCGTCCTCGGGGTGCCGGTCCGTGCCGGTCTCGGTCGCCGCCAGGAGCCACGCGGGCGGCCACGAAAGCGGCGGTCGCGAGCCCTCCCGAGCCGGGACCGACCAGAGCATTTCGAGGTCGGGCCCCAGCACGGCGATGGAGCGGAAGTGCCGTTCGTCCTCCATGAGCCGCGCTGCGTCGCCGAACCAGGCCGCGAGGTCGGGCGGCCAGCTCGACGCCAGCCGCATGGCCATGCGCGACAGCATTGCCGTGCCCGTCGACGCGGCCACGGCCAGATCGGCCTCGATGCGCGACTCCAGCGAAGCGGCCTCGCGGCGCTGGCTTTCGGCCTCGGCCGCGGCCAGTGCCCGATACAGGCCCACGCAGACCGTGAGCAGCAGCGCCAGCAGCACGAGTGCGAGCAGCGCGGCAGGCCAGGAACGCAGGGATTTCCGGGACGGATTCATGCGGATCGCTCGCAGGGGATCATGCTCGGGGGCCCTCGACGGCGGATCGTCCGGCTCCAGGGGCTGGCCGGCCGGCACCGAGTATAGCCCAGCGCCGGCGCGTTCCCCGCCGACCGGTACGGTATCGCCCGGCCCGGATCCGGCGCGCACATCGCCGGCAGGTTTGCTTAGTACACTGCCGCTCCATGTGGATGGCCTGGACACGATTGCCCAGAGGCACGCTGGCCGGCATCGCCGCCGGCATCGTCTTCGCCGAAGGCGTACTGCTCGCCGCCGACGCAATGCTGGTCTCGGTGGATCTGGACGCCGCCTTCGGCGGAAGCCGCGGCACGAGCGCGGCAGCCGGTGCCGCGCTGGGCGTCGCGTGGCTGATCGGCGGCGCGATGGCGGGAATGCTCGGGACGCTCGTGGCCACGCTTCGCCTCGCCGGCCTGCTGGCCGGCGCCTCGCTGTGCCTGCCGGCGGCCGTGCTGGCCTGGTTCGCCGTTCCCGGACCGGCGCTCGCGGTCGCCCCCACCCTGGCCCCGCTGGCCGGCGCGGCGGCGGGTTGCTGGCTGGCCGGAAGGCTGCTGCTTGCCGACGGCCTCTACGCGCGCGGTGGATCCGACACGGGGGAAGAGTCTTGACCACGGACGCGCGCTGGATCGACATCGGCTGCAATCTCGGCCACGAGAGCTTCGACGACGACTGGGAGAATGTCGTCGACGCGGCGTCCGGCGAGGGCGTGATCCAGATGGTGCTGACGGGCGCATCGGTGGAGGGCAGCCGGCGGGCCGCCGAACTGGCCGCGCAGCGGCCGGGGCGGCTGTTCGCGACGTCGGGCCTGCACCCGCACCTGGCCGCCGACTACGACGACGATGCCCACGCCGCGCTTGCGGCCCTCGACGGCGATGCTCGCGTCGTCGCGGTCGGAGAATGCGGACTCGACTACTTCCGGGACTTCTCGCCGCGGCCCGCGCAGCGCGAAGCCTTCGAGCGCCAGCTCGAGCGCGCCGTCGGCTGCGGCAAGCCGGTGTTCCTGCACCAGCGCGAAGCCCACGACGATTTCCTGGCCATGCTGCGGACGGTTCGCGACCGGCTCGGCCCCGTCGTCGTGCACTGCTTCACCGACACGCGGCGCGCGCTGCACGACTACCTCGACCTCGATTGCCACATCGGGATCACGGGCTGGATCTGCGACGAGCGCCGCGGGCTGGACCTCAAGGAAATCGTCGTCGACATTCCCGACGACCGGCTGATGCTGGAGACCGATGCGCCCTATCTGAAGCCGAGGAACCTCCGGCCGAAGGCGCGCACCCACCGCAACGAGCCGAAGTGGCTGCCCTGGATCGGCGGGACCGTCGCAGCACTGCGCGGCGTCTCTCCGCCTGAACTGGCCGCGATCACGACGCGCAACGCGCGCCGCTTCTTCGGCCTTCCCGAACCCGCCTGAGCCTCAAGGAATCTCTGGACACCTCGATGCGGGCGCGACGGCGGGAGGCTCGGGTTCGGCCGGGGCGAGCGTGGTTCGGGGTTCCGAATGCGCGAGTCCGAACGAAGCGGAGACCCCGCAAGGGCCGGTCCCGAAGAGGGTTCCGCGGGAAAACCCGCATCTCCAGCGTCGCGGACCTCGGCCGTGGCGACGGCGACGGTCGCTCGGCCCGCACCACACGATCTGCGGCCATTCCGGCAGAAACGCGCTCCGCGCGGAGTGGTTCAGCAGCTCCTCAGGCGCCTTCCGGCAGCATCGAGGCGGTCAGCGCGCGCAGGCGCTTCTGCTGCATCTTCAGCCGGTAGTCGAGTTCCTTGATGCGCGTGTGCAGTTCGGTGCGCTGC
Source organism: Wenzhouxiangellaceae bacterium (assembly GCA_033722095.1). GTDB lineage: Bacteria > Pseudomonadota > Gammaproteobacteria > Xanthomonadales > Wenzhouxiangellaceae. The sequence continues at coordinate 13,773 of JAWVZQ010000007.1, forward strand.
CAGCGGTCGCGCAGTGCATCGGCACCGGCCTCGACGCGGCGGACCTGGATGGCCTGCCACTGTGCGACGGTCTCGCGGAACTGCTGGAATTCCTGCTCGAACAGTTCGCGCCAGCCGGGCTGCGCGGGGCCGGCCTCGACGCGGCGCTGCAGGCGGTGGAACTCGGCGCTGAGCCGCGCGCGCCGGATCCGGAATTCCGGGATGCGCTTGCGGTCGTAGGCCAGGCCCGTCCAGGCCATCGCATTGATCAGCCACTTCGACGGGTCGTACTGCCACCAGCGGATGCCGTTGCGGTAGTCGTGCTGGAAGGCGTGGTGGTAGTTGTGGTAGCCCTCGCCCCAGGTCAGCAGCGCGATGAGCCCGTTGTCCACGGCCGTGTTTTCCTCGCTGTAGGGGCGGCGGCCCCAGGTGTGGGCCAGCGAATTGATGAAGAACGTGAAGTGATGGCTGGCGACAAGGCGCAGGACGCCGGCCAGCAGCAGCATGCCGACGACATCGCCGGCCCATAGGCCGAGCGCGATCGGGATGCCGAGGTTCATCGTCCAGACCAGCGGCCAGTAGTAGCGGTGCTGCCAGGCCACCACGGGATCGGCGTCGAGGTCGCGGACGTTCGAGAAATCCACCTCGCTGGTCGGCCAGTTGCGCAGCATCCAGCCGATGTGGGCGTGCCAGAAGCCCGAGCGGATCGAGTGCGGATCGCGCTCGACGTCGTCGACGTGGCGGTGGTGGACGCGGTGGCGCGCCGCCCATACGCGCACGCTGTTCTGCAGCGCCATGCCGCCGAACAGCGCGAACAGCACGCGCGCGGGCCAGCGTGCCTTGAACGTGCGGTGCGACCACATGCGGTGATAGCCCGTCGTGATGCTCATGCCGCCCAGAGAGAGCAGGACGCCGAACGCGATCCAGGCCTCGGCCTGGTAACCGTGGACGATGCCCCACCACGGCACGAGCGTGACCGCGGCAAGATTGGTGAGGGCGAAGAAGATCGCGCTGGATGCGACCAGCGGCGGTTTAGGAATCGATTTCATTTTGGACTCGGGGCAGCGGGCCGGCGCGGGGCCGGCCGAAGGAAAGGTTCACTTGCCGAAGAAGCGGATCGAGAGCGGATACTCCCAGACCACGCCGTCGTTGGCCTTGATCGCGCCGATGATCGGGAAGATCAGCGCCAGCAGGCCCAGGGCCCACATCATGAAGATGCCGATGACGATGATGAACAGGATGAAGCAGATCACGAAGTAGATCACCGCGCTCATGATCCAGTTGAGGACGACGTGGAAGTGCGGCTCGAGGCCGGGCAGCTCGTCCTTCTTGAGCATGTAGATCACGATCGGGACGATCAGCCCGCCGAGCGGGATGACGAGGCCGGCCAGCAGCGACAGGTGCAGCAGCGTCGCCCAGAGCTTCAGCTCCTTCGGATCCTGGCCGGGTTCCGGCGTCTCGGTGGTCTCGATGTCGGTCATGGCGATTCCCGGGGTCTCTAGCGTGTGGTCGCGACGCTGATGTTGTCGATCCCGACGATGTTGGCGGCGTCGAGCACGGTGACGAGCGAGTTCGTGTCCGAATCCGGGTGCGAAGCCACGATCAGCGGCGCTTCCGGCATCTGGGCGCGCTGCCGCTCGAGGTTGGCGCGCACGGCGCGCGCGTCGACGGGACGCTTGTTGATCATGATCTGGCTCGTCGAATCGATCTCGACGAGGATCTGGCCGACATCTTCCTGCGTCGGAGGATTGTCGGCCTGCTGGGGACGGGAAATGTCCAGGCCCTTCTCGCGGACGAACGAGGTCGTCACGATGAAGAAGATCAGCATGATGAAGACGATGTCGAGCATCGGCGTGATGTTGATCTCGGCCTCGTCTTCGGGGCGTTGGCGTCTGCGCATGTGGTCGCTTGAAACCCTTGGCTCTTGATTCGGACCCGTGAGAATACCGCACGGGGGGACGGCGTGCCAGCGGTCAGCCGGTTTTCTTGGCCGGCCGCTTCCAGCCCGGGATGGTCCGCTGGCGGGCGCGGGCCACCGTCTGGGCGCCGGCCGGCGCCTCGCCGGAAACGACGCTGCCGGCGCCGATCGTGGCGCCCTCGCCGACGTCGACGGGCGCGACCAGCGAAGAGTTCGATCCGACGAAGGCGTCGGCGCCGATCCGCGTCCGGTGCTTGTTGACGCCGTCGTAGTTGCAGGTGATCGTCCCGGCGCCGAGGTTGGCCCCGGCCCCCACGCTGGCGTCGCCGACGTAGGTCAGGTGGCTGGCCTTGGCGCCGGCGTCGAAGCGCGCGTTCTTGGTCTCGACGAAGTTCCCGATCTTCGTGCCCTCGGCGAGCACCGTTCCGGGCCTGAGCCGCGCGAACGGCCCGATGCTGCAGGCGCCGCTCGTCTCCGCGCCCTCGAGGACCGAGTAGGCCTCGACGCGCGTGCCGGCCGCGAGCCGGCAGTCGCGCAGCACCGCGCCCACGCCGACGTGCACGCCGTCGCCGAGTTCGACACGTCCCTCGAGCACCGCACCGGCGTCGACGACCACGTCGCGTCCGGCCTCGACGCCGCCGCGGATCTGCACCGATCCCGGCGCCGGCATGCGCACGCCGGCGGCCAGCAGCGCGGCGCGGCGCCGCTGCTGCAGGACCTCCTCGAGCCCGGCCAGCTGGGCCATGTCGTTGGCACCCAGGGCCTCGGTGGCATCCTGGATGACGCGCGCCTCGACGGACGCTCCGTCGGTCGCGGCCAGTCCGGCGCAGTCGGTCAGGTAGTACTCGCCCTGGCGATTGTCGTTGTCGAGCCGGCCCAGCCAGTCGGCCAGCCGATCCCGGTCCGCGCAGAGCACGCCGCTGTTGACCTCGCGGATCGCGGCTTCGTCGGCGCTGGCGTCGCGCTGCTCGCGGATGCCCACCACGCGCCCGTCGGCATCGCGCAGGATGCGCCCGTAGCCGTGGGGGTCCTCGGCCACGAACGACAGCAGGGTCAGGTCGGCCCCGGCCTCGAGCGCGGTGACCAGCGTCGCCGCACGCACCAGCGGCATGTCGCCGGGCAGCACGAGCATCCGGGCGCCGCCGGGCACATCGCCGATCGCCTGCTGGACGGCGTGGCCCGTGCCGAGGCGCTCGGACTGCTCCACGCAGCGCAGCCGCGGATCGCCGGCCTCGGCGACCTGCTTGCGCACGCGCTCGGAGCCGTGGCCCACCACGACGTGGACGGCCGCCGGATCCAGCGCCCGCGCGGCATCGAGAACGTGAGCGAGCATCGGCTGCCCGCCCAGCGGCTGGAGCACCTTCGGCAGCGATGAGTTCATGCGTTTGCCCTCGCCGGCGGCGAGGACGACGACGTGCAGTTCCATGCGGGCACCCGGATCGAATGGTTCGCCGACAAGGATAGCGGTCCGCTCGGCGGGGCGGGAATGAAAAAGAGCCCCGGGAGAGGGAGGTCCCGGGGCTCGAGTCGGATCCGGTTTGGGGACGTGACCGAATCCAGTGCGGGTCCGCTCAGGGAGGGAAGCAGAGCCCGCGTGCCTAGCGCTTGGCAAGGAAATAGACCGGAACGGGTCCGGAAAAGTTTCAAGGTCGCGAAAAAAATTTCCCACCCCCTCGATGCCCGCTCGCTTGTAAGCCGATCGGGCTTGCGTCATCATAGGAAGTTGGGGTCGGGGTACGATCCGACCCGATCACGCCCGAACAAGAACCCTGGAGATTGACAATGAACGTCCGTTCTTCGAAATTCGCCCTGAAGACCCTGGCCGCGGGCTGCGTCCTTGCCCTGGCCGCCGGTTGCGCGAGCACCAGCCAGCTCGACGAAGTCCGTGCCGAGGCCGAAGAAGCCCGCCGCATGGCCGAGGAAGCCAAGAACATGGTCGAGCAGGCCCGCAGTTCCATCCAGGAAGCGATGGAAATGGCCCGCGCCGCTTCGGCCGCAGCCGAAGCCTCGCAGAACTGCTGCACCGACCTGGAGCGCAAGCTCGATCGCGCCCTGCAGGACATGCAGCGCAAGTAATCGCGAGCAGCCTTCCGATTCACCGACGAGCGCCGGGCCCCGCCCGGCGCTTTTCGTTTCAGGATCCGGCGCGCGGTCCGCGCCCGATGACCGCCGGCACGCTGTCGGCGCGCTCGAAGACCTCCCGGACCCGGTCCCAGTCCACTTCCGTGCCGGGGCGACCCGCCGCGCGCTGGCGGATCCGGTCGGTCAGGGCCGCCCATTCCGCGCCGCGTGCCTTGGCATCCGGACCGTCCTCGGGCGCGTCGACCTCGAGGTAGAGCGCGCCGTCGCGCCAGCCCAGCCGGGCACGCTCGTGGATGATGCGCACCGGCGTGCCCACGGGCACCTGGCGGATCAGGTGCGCGATGGCCTCGGGATACAGCCGGATGCATCCCTGGCTGACGCGTAGCCCGACGCCGGCCGGCCGGTGCGTGCCGTGGATGAGCACGCCGTCGCCCTCGAGCACGATCGCGTGCTGACCGAGCGGATTGTCGGGCCCCGGCGGCACCATCGCCGGCAGCGTCTCGCCCTGCGCGGCATAGAACGCGCGCACGGCCTCGGTGGGGTACCAGGCCGGGTCGTCGATCTTGGCCACGACCTCGGTCTCGCCGAGCGGCGTGGCGCGTTCGACGAGGCCGATCCCGACGGGATGGGTATCGACGACGGGCCCCGGGTAGTCGGGCCAGGCGTCGGCGAAGTAGTAGAGCCGCGGCTCGGCGAGGTTGACGACGATGCCCTCTCGCGGTGCGTCCGGAAGCACGTGCAGCTGCGGAACCAGGAGTTCGTCGACTTCGGGGTCGGGCAGCCAGGGATCGACGCCGGGGTTCGCGTGCCGCATCTCCATGTGGCCGATGTTGTGCAGCCGGGCCACGTCGAGCAGCGTCTCGCCGCTGCGCGGGCGGTCGCGGATCAGCGCCCCGACGACCTCGACGTCGCCGTCCAGCGGCCAGACCACGGCCGGGGCCGGGCCGGCGGCAAGTGCGGCGACCAGGACCGCGCAGGCCGGCGGCCAGGGGCAGCGTAGGAGGGAGATCGACGGCATCGGTTCAGTCCGGGACGAGGTTCGGCACGCGCAGCGTATCCGAAAATCGCGGCTCGGCGGCGTGCGGCAGCGTGCCGAGCAGCGGGCAGGGCAGGCGCGCGGCGAGCGTCTCGAGGTTCTCCTCGTCGGCCTCGAACGCCGGGTCGACGCGGTTGGCGACCCACCCGACGAGCCGCAGCCCGTCGGCGGCGATGCAGCGCGCCGTCAGCAGCGCGTGGTTCAGGCAGCCGAGCCGGAGTCCGACCACGAGCACGACGTCGGCGCCGAGCCGCTCGGGCAGCGCCGAAAGCGAGCGCTCGGCGTCGAGCGGCACCATCCAGCCGCCGACGCCCTCCACGAGGTGCACGTCGGCGTCTACGCCGGCCACGTCGGCGGCGACGGCATCGAGATCGAAGCGCAGCCCGGCGCGCGCCGCGGCGATGTGCGGCGCGATGGGCGGCTCCAGCGCGTAGCGGTTGACGGTCTCGTAGGGCAGCCGCACGCCGGCCGCGGCCTGCAGCGCCAGCGCGTCGTCGTTGACCCAGCGGCCCTCCTGCCTGCGGCATCCCGAGGCGATGGGCTTGAAGCAGGCCACGGTCCGGCCGGGTCCGGCCAGCGCCTGCGCCATCGCCACCGTGGCCACGGTCTTGCCGCAGCCGGTGTCGGTGCCCGTGACGAACAGCGTGCTCACGTGCCGTTCCTGCGCCGCCGACCGATGCTGGCCACCGATACCGAGGCCTCCTCTCCCTGCGGGCCGCGGATCGGCGCGCCCTCGTCGGGCGCCCAGGCCGAGGCCGAGACGACCTCCCAGGTCGCCGGCACGCGCCCGTCGTCGCCCCGCAGGTCCTCGTAGGCGGCCAGCATGCGCTGCAGGCGCCGGGGCGAGGACAGGCCGCGCGGCCGGTCGGCGCCGGCGTGCGTCGCGCCGATGGCCTTGAGTTCGGACAGCAGGTCGCGCGGCCTTGCATAACGCGAGGTCAGCCAGTCGGTGTCGAGGACGGGCTCGGAAAAACCGGCACGCACGAGCGCATCGCCGAGCGCCTGGACATCGACGAAGCGGCTCGTGTGGGGGCGGTCGTCGGCGTCGCGGAATGCCTCGCGCAGTTCGCGCAGCGTGTCCGGCCCGAACGTCGACACGAGCAGCAGGCCGCCGGGGCGCAGCACGCGCCGGAAGGCGTTGAGCACGCCGGCCACGTCGTCGCACCACTGCAGCATGAGGTTCGAGTAGAGCAGGTCGACGCTGCCGTCGGCCAGCGGCAGCGCCTCGGCGTCGCCGGCCACGCGCTCGAAGCGCCTGCGCCAGCGTCCGGCCTGCGCGCGCGCCTCGTGCAGCATCGGCACGGCCACGTCCATGGCCACGACGCGCGCCTTCGGGAACCGGCCGGCGAGTTCGCGCGCCTGCAGGCCCGGCCCGGCGCCGAGGTCGACGATCGTCGACGGCGAGAAATTCAGGCCGTCGAGGCGATCCAGCAGCCGACTGCCCACCTCGGCCTGGAGCCGCGCATGCGTGGCATAGCCCGATGCGGCGCGCGAGAAATTGCGGCGGATCGCGAAGCGGTCGAAGTTCATCGTCGGGGCGTCATCTCGTCGAGGAATCGGTCGATCTCGTCGGCCACGAGGCCGGGCCGGGTCAGGAACGGCGCGTGCGCGGCCCCCGGGATGCGCGCCAGGCGGGCATCCGGCAGGGCCTCGGCCGTGCGCTCCAGCGCCGCCCACGGTACCAGCCGGTCGCGGCGCCCGCCGATGAGCAGCACAGGGCAGCAGACCTCGTTCAGCGAGCCACTGACATCGGAGTCGGACAGGTGGTTCAGGCCGGCGACGAGCGCGGCCGGGTCCGGCAGCCCGTGGCGCGTGGCCAGGGCACGGAGGCGACGCAGTTCGGCGCGCGCGTCGGCGGCGCCCTGGATCTCCAGCGCGAGGAAGCGCTGGAACACGGCCTCGGGATTCGAGACGAGGTCCAGGGACATGGCCTTGAGCAGCGCCGGCTCGACGCCGTCGGGCCAGTGCGGCCGGCGCAGGAAGCACGGCGTGGCCGCGACGAGCACGAGGCCGCGCGGCGCGACGGCGCCGCGCAGCACGGCCTGCAGCGCCAGCAGCCCGCCCAGCGACCAGCCGAGCAGCAGCCCGCCGTCTCCGAGCGCGTCGGCCGCACGTGCGGCCACGTCGGCGACGGGGTCGTCGGGCCAGGCCGCTTCGCGGCGCCGGCCGTGCCCGGGCAGGTCGAGCCCGATCCACTCGTGATCCGGCGCGGCGCGCTCGAGATCCTCGAACAGCCCCGAGTGCATTGCCCAGCCGTGCAGCGTGACGATGCGGCTCATGCGCGCGCCCGGTCCGGCGCGGGGTCTTCCTCGCCGAGCGAATCATGCGCCTCGACCAGGGCCCGCAACAGCCCCTCGACGTCCTCGGTCGAGTGGGCCGCCGACAGTGACACGCGCAGCCTCGCGCGGCCCTCGGGGACCGTCGGGGGGCGGATGGCCGGAACGTGGAAGCCGGCCCCCTCGAGCGCCGCCGACAGCGCCAGGGCCCGCCGATTCGATCCCGCGATCACGGGCTGGATCGCGGTCTCCGAGTTTCCGGCATCGATCCCCGTGCCACGGACGCCCTCGCGGAACCGGACCACGTGGTCGCGCAGGCGCTCGCGGCGCCAGTGGTCGCACTCGAGACGCTCCAGCGCCGCCGTGGTCGCGGCCGCCAGCGGCGGCGCGATGGCCGTGGAGTGGATCACCGGCCGGGCCCGGTCGACGAGGGTCTCGATCAGCGCGCGGTCGCCGGCGATGGCCGCACCCTGCGTACCCAGCGCCTTTCCGAACGGCACGACGAGCACGTCGATGTCGGACGGGGCAAGGCCGGCGGCCTCGACGAGTCCGCGCCCGCCGTCGCCGAGCACGCCGAAGCCGTGCGCGTCGTCGAGCCAGAGCAGCAGGTCCCGGGCGTCGGCCAGCGCGGCGAGGTCCGCAAGCGGCGCGACGTCGCCGTCCATCGAGAACACGCCGTCGGTCACGAGCAGCGCGGTGTCGTCGCGGCAGCGCGCGGCGGCCGCGGCGGCGTCGGCGTGCGCGTAGCGCGAGATCCGCGCGCCCGACAGCCGCAGCCCGTCGTTGAGCGAGGCGTGGTTGAGCCGGTCGGCCAATGCGCGGTCGCCGCGGCCGGCCAGAGCCTGGCCCACGGCGAGGTTGGCCTGGTAGCCCGACACGGTCACGAGTGCGGCCTCGCAGCCGACGAAGGCGGCGATTCGGGCCTCGAGTTCGCGGTGCTCGGGGCGGTGACCGCAGACCAGCGCCGAGGCCGCCGCACCCGTTCCGGATCCGGCTGCGGCGGCCAGCGCCGCGGCCACGGCGGGGTCGTCCGCCAGGCCCAGGTAGTCGTTGGAGGCGAAGTCGACGAGCCGCCTTCCGTCGCAATCCACGCGCCGGCCGTCCACCCGGCGTACGAGGCGTCTCCGGCGCGCGCCGTCGGCGCGCTCGGCCTCCCGGCGCCAGGTGGCCAGGCGCCGTGCCGGCCCCGGCCTCACGACGATGCGGTGGGCTCTGCGGGCGCCTGCGTATCGTGCGACGCGCCGTTGATGCCCAGGCGCGCGAACAGTTGCAGGTCGGCCTCCGCGGCCGGATTGCCGGTGGTCAGCAGTTTCTCCCCGTAGAAGATCGAGTTCGCGCCGGCCAGGAAGCACAGCGCCTGCATCTCGTCGCTCATGTCCTCGCGGCCGGCCGACAAGCGCACGCGGGAGGCCGGCATCGCGATGCGCGCCACGGCGATCGTGCGCACGAACTCGACGGGATCCAGGCGCTGCACGTCGTCGAGCGGCGTGCCCGGCACGCGGACCAGCAGGTTGATGGGTACCGACTGCGGGTGCTCGGGCAGGCACGCCAGCTGCGCGATGAGCCCGACGCGATCCTCGCGCCGCTCGCCCATGCCGACGATGCCGCCGCAGCAGACCTTCATGCCGGCCTCGCGCACGTGCTCGAGCGTGTCGAGCCGGTCCTGGTAGCTGCGCGTCGTGATGACCTCGCGGTAGTACTCCGGCGAGGTGTCGAGATTGTGGTTGTAGTAGTCGAGGCCGGCGTCGGAGAGGCGCCGCGCCTGCTCGGCGCTCAGCATTCCCAGCGTCATGCAGGTCTCCAGCCCCTCGTCGCGCACCGCCTGGAGGCGCTCGATGACGGCGTCGATCTGGCGATCCCTGGGCCGCCTCCAGGCCGCACCCATGCAGAACCGCGACGAGCCGGCCTCGCGCGCTCGCCGCGCCGCGGCGCGGACGGCCTCGACGGGCAGCAACTCCTCGGCCTCGAGGTCGGTGTTCCAGCGCACCGACTGCGGGCAGTACTTGCAGTCCTCGGGACAGCGCCCGGTCTTGATCGAGAGCAGCGTCGAGACCTGGACTTCGTTGGGATCGAAATGCGCGCGGTGGGCCTGCTGGGCGCGGAAGACGAGGTCGTTGAACGGGAGTTCGAACAGGGCCCGGATCTCGTCCAGGGTCCAGTCGTGGCGCGGCGCGTTCGACGCGCACGGGATCGGGGCGGTGGCCGCCATGGCAGGATGTGTCCGGGATGAGCGGCCGGCTAGTATCGAAACTGGGCACGTCGATTGTCAACCTCGGGAGGGTGCTCCTGGTTGACGGCTTCGTCGAACGCGTCTGGCCACCGGTCTGCCCGGCCTGCGGCATGGCGCACGCGGGGCGCCCGGGCCTGTGCGCCGGATGCTGCGCCGAACTGCCTGCGGCCCAGTCCGGCTGCCGGCGCTGCGCGATGGTCCTGCCGCGCGAGGTGGAAACCTGCGGCGCCTGCCAGCGGCGCCCGCCGCCGTTCGACGCGGCCCACGCGGCGTGGCGCTACGCCTTCCCCGTCGACGGCCTGATCCAGCGCTTCAAGTTCCGCGGCGATCGCGTGGCCGGTCGCGCGCTGGCCACGGCGATGGCGGGGCGGCTCGCGTCGCTCGGCGCGCCGCGGCCGGACCTCATCGTGCCCGTGCCGCTGCACTGGCGGCGCCGACTGGCGCGCGGGTTCAATCAGTCGGCATGGCTGGCGCGCGATCTCTCGGCGGCGCTGGGCAGGCTGCCGTGGGCCCCGGCGCTCGAGCGCCGACGCGCGACGTCGACGCAGTCTTCGCTTCCTGCCGGCCGCCGCAGCGGAAACGTCCGCGGCGCGTTCGAGGTTCGGGGACTGCCGCCGGGCACGCGCCACGTCGCACTCGTCGACGACGTCATGACGACGGGCGCGACGCTGGCAGAGTGCGCGCGCTGTCTGAAACGAGCCGGTGTGACGCGCGTCGAGGCCTGGGTGGCCGCGCGCGCCTAGAGGAAAACCTACGGGCGATTCGTCCGGAGGTTCCCGGGGGTCAGTCCGAAAAGCCGCTGGACCGGATGACGCTGTCGACGACCTTCAGCTTCTCGATGACCGGATCCATCAACACGAACGGATACGGGTCGGGCTGATCCAGGCTGCGGTTGAGCAGATTGATGGCCGTCGCCAACTGGACCCAGTGCTTGACCCTCAGGTCCATGTCGTCGGTGATCGCCTCGGGCGGTGCCATTCCGATGTTCACCGCGGTTTCCAGCGCATCGGTGATCTGCAGCAGGTGTGCCCAGCACTCGGCCCAGTCCTCCCAGGGGTGGGCGCTGGCGTAGGCGCTGACGAATTCGTCCTGCCAGTTCAGCTTCGGGCCCTGCTCGTAGTAGCGCTGCAGGGCCTGGGCGTAGTCCTCGCGCTCGTCGCCGAATACCGCGCGCACCGACTCGATCATGGGTCCGTTGGCCACCAGGCGATCCCAGTAATAGTGCGCGCTCTCGTGCCGGAAGTGTCCGAGCAGCGTCCGCTGGGCCTCGTTCATGGCCTGGCGCATCTTCTCGCGCTCGACCGTGTCGGCCTCGGCGATGTTGATCGTGATCAGACCGTTGGCGTGTCCCGTCAGGATGCGGTTGCTGCCGTCGGGCGCGTCGAACTCCTGCCCCCCGGGATCTTCCTCCATGAAGGCGAAGGCGAGACCGTTCTGGGGGTCCGATGACTTGGGGATCACCGGCAGTCGGTAACGCCGCAGGTCGTAGACGAGCCGACGCTTCCGGCGCTCGATGCGGATCCACAGCGACCGGTTGCCGGGCTTGTCGAGGTTCGGGATGACCTGGCTGAGGCGGCACGACATGCAGAAGTCTTCGGGCTCCTCGGCGGGAATCATCCAGTTGCATGCATCGTTGAGCGAGTAGCGCAGGCACTTGCGATACTCGGCGCCGTGGCCGTCCCGGAGCCGCGCACGGTAGCGGTCTCCGGCCGCCGGCTCGATCGCCGAAAGTTCCAGAACGTCGGGCAGGAACCCCAGTTCGCGGCCGCAGCGGACGCACGAGGTGTTCTCGAAATACACGGTGTTCCCGCAGGAGCAGGTGAACGTCTTCATCGAAACGCCTTCGTGGCTTGGGATTTCCCGGTGCCGCGCACCGGGGCGATGCGCGGCGGGCTGTGTCGGGCGATTCTACCGCCGCCCGGTCGAGGTCAGTCCCGCAGGAACCAGGTCTGTGCGATCCGCTGCGCGATGGCGGCCAGCTCCACCTGCAGGCCGTCGAGGAACTCGCTGAGCGGCTCGCCGCGCAGCTTCGCCATGCGCGTGCCATCGACCCTGCGCATCAGCGACACGGTGGCGCGCAGCGCCGTGTCGTCGTCGCCGGGAAGATCCTCGAGCAGCACCGCCAGCGCGTCGAGACAGAACATCACGGAACGAGGCAGCTGCCGGTCGCGCATCAGGAACTTCAGAACGTCGGTGCCGAGCACGCGCGTGCGCACGTGCCGCCGGTACATCTGGTAAGCCGTCAGCGATTTCAGCACGCTCATCCACTGGATGGATTCGAACGGCGCCAGGGCATCCGTCTCGCCGAGCAGGTCGTCGGCACGCACGTCGAGAATGCGCGTGGTCGTGTCGGCACGCTCCAGGAAGCGCCCGAGCAGCATGAAGTCGTAGGCGAAGTCGCGGCTCATCGTCGCGTCGAGCATGCCCGTGATCTGCTGGCAGCCCAGGATCATGCCGTTGAGCACATCGTGGCGCTTGCGCTTCGACAGCGTGCCCGACATGCTCTCGTCGCAGTCCAGGTACAGCGCGTTCATTCGCTCCCAGACCTCGCGCGGCAGCAGATCGCGAGCCGCGCGCATGTTGCCCCTCGCGTATTCGAGTGAGGAACGGATGGAGCCCGGATTGCGGTCGTCGCCGATGAGGTAGCGAGCGACGTTGCGCTCGCTGGCCTCGTCGAAGAGTTCCCGGAAGTGTTCGGAATTGCCCGTGATGCGCACCAGCGGCTCCCAGCCCGGAGCGATGCCGCTGGGCAGGTCCAGGTTCAGGTGCGCGTTGACGTTGACGAGTCGCGCCAGTCCTTCGGCGCGCTCGAGGTACCGGCCGTGCCAGTAGAGTTCTTCGGCGAGTCTCGAAAGCATCAGCCCTTCCCCC
>JAWVZQ010000008.1:0-25776 GCA_033722095.1 Wenzhouxiangellaceae bacterium
CGCTGGCCGCCGGCGGTGCAGGCCTCGTTGTCCGGTTCGAAGGTCGTGAAGACGAGGCTGCCGAACACCACTTCCGGTCTCGCGAGCACGCGCTCGCCTGTTGCCTCGCCAGTGCCAAGTTCCACGAACCACCCGTTGCTGTCGCCGGTCACGTCGGCGCCGGTCAGGACGCGATTTCCGCCGGACTCGGTGATCGTGGCCGGCTCGAGCGAATTCGCGCTGTTGAAGGCCGAGTTCGTGTCGCGCACGGCGTAGAAGACGTCGAACTCGGTCGGCGTGCCGACGCGGTCCTCGGTCTCGATGAGCTTGCCGGTCCCGAAGTAGACCATGAGCCCGCCCCCGGGGTTCGCGGCCAGAGAAGGTCCGCTGGCGATGGGGCGGTTGTTCGGCACGGTGATGAGCGGGCTGCCGGAGAACGCGACCGAGGCCGTGCCCGAGTCGCTGAAATCGATGCGCCACATCTTGCCGTTCAGGTCGCCGCCGTAGATGCGGCGCACGAACAGGCGCGTGACGGGATCGAGGAGAGCCGCAACGCTGGAAAGGCCGTTGCCGGCTGAACTGCCGATCGGCAGTTTCTGCAGCACCTGGCCGTCGGCCAGGCGCACGATGAACAGGTGAGGCTGGTGCGCGTCGCTGTTGTATCCGTTGCCGAAGATGGCGACCCAGGTGCCGTTGCCGAGACGCGTGACGACGGGCTGCCCGAACACGTGACCGAGCTCGGGATGGTCTTCGGGGAGCAGTTCCCAGAGGACGTCGCCCGACGAGAACGAGCCGGGACTCGAGATGTCCAGGGCGTAGACGCCGCGGCCGCCCCCGCCGAGCCCGCCCACGGCGACGGTCTTCCATCCGCCGCCGATGTAGGCGTCGGCAACGCGGACCTGGCCGTCGACGTAGAAACGGTGCGAGTAGCCGGGGTCGGCGAGTTGCGCCACCGTGGAGTGGACGCCGGCCGGCAGGTAGGCGAACTTCTCGATGCCGCTTTCGGCGTCGAAGGCATGCAACAGGCCGCCGTTCGCGCCGACGAGCACGGTGGGGCTGCGGTTGGCCTTGGTGGTATCCACGTAGTCGTTGTAGCTCGCACCGCCACCTTGATTGGAAGGCAGGCGTGCCCAGCCCTCGTTGCGCCGACCCGAATAGCGCGGACGGGAATTCGCGACGTCGCCGATGATCCCGTCACGTTCGCGGAACGTGCCGCCGTTCTGCGGCTCGTTGCCGCGATCGCCGCGCAGGTAGTTGATGACGGCATTCTGCTCCGCGACCGAAAGATCCGTGCCGAAGATGCGGGTGCGGACCGTGCCGGGCAGCGAAGTGTCGAAAACGACGCCGTTGCCGTTGGCGTTGGCCGTGTAGATCGAGCGCGCGATCGGCGCAGGCATGACGTTCGATGCCTGCCAGACCTGGCTGCCGTCGTCGGCCCGGCGGGCGCGCAGGTCGCCGCTCCAGCGCGTCGAGTCCAGTTCGGCCTCGTAGAATACGCTGTCCTGGTCCAGTCGCGTGGACGTCGAGGAGACGCCGACGGGCTGGATGCGCGAGGCGATCGACTCGAGCACGGCCGAGAGTGCATCGACGAGTTCGCTCGGCCGCGTGGCCGAGAACATCTCTCCGCGCGTGTTCAGCGTGCCGTGCCAGAGGTCGTCGACGGCATTCGGATGGCGTGCCGGGAAGGTCGTCGGCCAGGTCGGGTTGTTCGTGTACGGGTCCTCGGTCGCGGCTTCGTCGCGGCCGAAAACGAGTCCCTTCGCGCCCAGGGTCACGCCGAACAGGTTCATGTGCGGATTCGCGTTGCAGTCGAGATCCAGCGGCGGGTTGGCCTGGTCGCAGGACGTCGGCACGGGCACCTCGCCCGTTGCCAGGTCGGGCCGGATGTTGTCGACGTAATAGCTGTAGGCGATGTCGGCCATGGTCTCGGACTGCGAGTCCGAAAGGAACGTGCCGTCCAGCGGTGAGCCGGGACCGTCGGCGTTGCCCACGCCGGCGCCGGTCCACTGGTTCGAGAAGCCGTCGGTGACGAGCATGCCGAAGTTCTTCTGGCACGACAGTGCGACGGGCGCGCCGGCGTCGGTCCGCTCGAACTGGATGCCGATGTGGTCCACGGCCTGCTTGTTCGGCGTGCCTCCGATGCCGCGAAGCGTGTAGAGCCAGTCGAAGAACGCACGGCGGTCGGCCGCCACCTCCATGTCGGACATGGTCACGGTCGCGCGGTTGTTGATGCGGAAGTAGCCGTTACGCAGGAAATTGACCTCGGTGAACGACTGCCCGATGGCCGCTCGCGTGAGCAACGAGCGCTTGCGGTAGTAGGAGAACCAGTTCGCGAACTTCTGGATCGCCTCCTGGTAGGCCGCGCTCGTGGTGAAGTTCTCGGGCTTGATCTCGTAGCCGACGTAGGCGGTGCCGTCGGGTCCTCGGCCGCCGACGAGCGGGACGCCGGACCAGCCGAAGTCGGTCGGCAGCGCCGCCGTGCCCGGCAGCCAGAACGTCGCCGGGAAGTAGGAGATCGCGATCTCGCACTCCTGCTCGCCGAGCGCGATCTGCGCCCCGTTGCTCAGATCGGTCCACTCCGAATAGTCGATATTGCTTCCCAGGACGGGGTCGACGAGCGGGCAGACATCGCCACCCTGGGCATGCTTGACGCGAGTGCCGGCCGGCAGTTCCATGCCGGCGTGGAACTTGAACACCCAGTTGATATCCGTGCGCTCGACGTTCTGCGTCAGGTCGAACGGGTCGTTGGAGTTCCGGCCCTTGTCGACGGGCGCGGCCGTCGGGTTCACGTCGCCGAAGGAGACGGAGCCCGACGACGGGAAGGCCGGGTAATCCTGCGACGGATCGAAGTAGATGAAGTTGTCGGCCGGCGACCGCGCATAGGCGAACTGCGGCAGCGGCGGGATCGCAAAGTGCGCGTGCGTGTCGTCGGCGTAGTTGCGGCGGAAGCCGTTGCTGCCGTCGGCGCCGTTCGGGAAGAGGTAGACATACTTCTTCCAGGTATTGTTCGCGCCACCCTGGGCGTTGAAGTTCACTCGACCGGGTTCCTCGACGTCGGTCGAGCCGTCGCTCGACACACCGAGGCCCGTGAAGCTCTGCCGGTTGGTGTTCCACCAGAGCGCCCCGTCGTTGGAATCGAAGATGACTTCGCTGTCCATGGAGCCGGAATCGTCGAGCGCCATGATCATCGAGGGCTTCACGGGCGCCAGCAGGAACAGCGGCGACTGGGCCAGGTCGACGTCGGACGCGCGCGCCGGGCCGCCGGCCAGCAGGCCCAGCGTCGCGACGAAGGAAATGAGAGCGGGATTGAATCGTTTCATGTCTGCCAACCTCGGGTTGCCGGCGCGCCGCGCCGGCCGGTCAGAATGGGAATTCGGAGGGCCGGAGAAATCACGGCCAGAAGTAGATCGACTGCACGACGGCTTCCGCCTGCCCGGTCGGACCCGGCGCACGCGCGGCGACCATGTAGTAGATGGCGCCGGAGCCCGGATTGCCGGCACTCTCGGACTGCATCGGCCGGCAGGCCGACCCGTAGATGGCCCCGCCGGCCGTCCCGCCACTGAGTTCGACGACGAGGTATTCCGCGCCGGCCACGTCGGGACTTGCGGTCCAGGGCCAGTTGTCCACGTCGCTGGCGTCCTCTTCGACCTGGAGCGTGCAGGCGCCGCGCCCCAGACCCAGCGAAGCCTGGACATCGGAGAGCAGGGGGATGGTGCCCAGCCCGCCGGAGCCTCCGGTCTCGGTGATCGAGCGGATGCGCTGCTCGACGCCGCGCAGCGTCGCCTCGGCGCGCTGGAAGGCGATATTGGAGTCGCGAACGCTGCCGGCCATGCGTTCCTGCATGATGCCGACGTTGGCGGCGCTGACGCCGATCAGCGTCAGGATGATCAGGAACATCAGCGCGATGAACAGCGCTGCGCCGCGCTGACGCGCGGGCGGAGCGGAACGGCGGGGCATCGGGAAAGGAATCCGGGTCATGATCAGAACACCAGGTAGCGGTTGCGGAGTGCCACGGTCGAGGAGAACGGCTGGCGCATGCGCGCATCTCCCGGCGTGGTGACGTCCACGCCGGC
This sequence comes from Wenzhouxiangellaceae bacterium, assembly GCA_033722095.1. GTDB lineage: Bacteria > Pseudomonadota > Gammaproteobacteria > Xanthomonadales > Wenzhouxiangellaceae. The sequence continues at coordinate 4,053 of JAWVZQ010000008.1, forward strand.
GAGCGCGAAGGTCTGCTGCGTCTCGTCGAGGTCGGCGCGCTCGTCGGAACGCATGGAAAGGCCCACGCGGATCGCCAGCACCTGGCCCCATCCGTCGGCCGGAACCGCCGTGGCGTCGACCCAGTCGTCGATGCTCTGGCCGTCGCCGACGGGGGCGGCGCGGCTGAAACCGTACTGCAGCTGCAGGTTCTCGGCCCCGCGGACGACTTCTTCGGGGACTGCCGATGAGGTGCCGCTGCCCATGTCCAGGCGGTAGAGACCCGGATTGCCCTCGGCGTCGGCGCCGATGAAGAACGCCTCCATGACGACCTGGAAGGCCTGCATGCTGTCGTCGTAGACCGTCGTCCAGTTCTGTGCATTCGAGTTGCCCGGTCCCGGGTTCGAGCACGACGAGTTGCCCTTGGAAAACGAGGTCGCGTTCTGGTTGTTGACGTTCTGGAACAGGTCGGCGGCGTTCGCGCAGTTCGTGACGAGCACGAGCGCGTCCTGCGGGAGATTGTGCAGTCCGACGAGGTTGATCGAGTTGCTGTTCTGCTGCGTATTGCCCACGGCGCTGACGCCCGGGACGACGTCCATGCGACGCAGGACGAGCACGTCGGTGCCGGGTACCACGAGGCCCTCGAGCAGGTCGGGCAGCGGGTCGCCGCCGCCGATGGTGCTGTCCCAGTCGGCGGGCGATGCCGACGACGGATCCAGCGAATCCGGTACGGTGTAGGCATCACCCGTGCGCGTGCCCGTGTAGTCCCAGCCGGAAACCGCGAGCCTGGCGTCGAACAGCGAATTCTGTGCGCCGCCGCAGTCCTGGTTCAGGTGGTTGCGGATCTCGAGCTGGGCCGCGCAGAACCCGTGCGTGCCGGCCATGCGGAATTCGCGCTTGATGAGTTCCATCGCGAAACGGCCGTTTTCCTGAACGCGGGCCAGCGCATCGTTCGTGTTGAACGTGATCTTGCTGCCCTGGAACAGCTGGACCATGCCGGCCGACAGCAGCAGCGCGAGCGTGATGGCGACCATGAGTTCCACGAGGCTCAGCCCGCGCGCCCGTCGCCCCGAAAAGAAGGTGTGTCGTGCTTGCGTCATTGTTTCTGCTTCCTCAGATTCGCGTCGTGATCTCGAACGATGCGTTGGCGCCGGCCTCGCGGTCGTCGAGCCAGGTCACGGTGACGGTGATTTCATCGACGGCGCCATTGATGGCCACGTCGGTGGTGCCGCTGGGCAGCCGGTCTGCCGCCAGCTGGTCGCCGAGTGCGTCGAGCAGGCCCTGCGTGGCCACGGAGCGGTTCGCACGCGCGAAGTCGGCGACCTCGTAGGCGATGTTCGTCGCCTGCGTGCGGTAGTAGGACACCTGCCCGGCCTGCAGGGAGAACCCCTGCAACGCGGCCAGGCCCAGCAGGCCGATCGACAGGACCAGCAGCGTCACGAGAATCTCGATCAGCGACAGTCCGCTCTGTCCGCGGCGCGAAATCGCGGCGGACAGCGGACGGAACGGGGTGGCGAACTTTCGTGTCATGAGTCGGGCTCCGGGAATTCGTCGCACGGTCGGATGCCTACTGGCAGGCGATGCGCTGGACGGCCACGCGGCCGGTGTTTTCCAGCAGGATGCGGCGGGCGTTGTTGCCCGAGCACTCGCCGAGCGTCAGGTCGATCTGCGCGTCGCCGGTGGCGGCGAAGCCGTTGCGGTCGTATCCATGCGTCGACGAGGCGGGTTCGAAGGAAAAATCGTCGCCCGGGGAGGGCCACACGCGCAGCACTTCCTCGTCGTTCGTGCCCGGTGCGGCCAGCACGAGCCAGCCCTGGTTCCAGTTGCCGCCGCAACTCGCCCCGTCGCTGGACGCGCAGACATCGACGCGCTGGCCGCGGCGCAACGCCTCCGAGCGTGCCAGCTGGAATGCCGCGACGACCTCGTTCGACTGGGCCGACAGGCGGTTGTTCTGGACGAAGGTCACGAAGTTCGGCAAGGCCGCGGCGAGCAGGATGGCGGCGACCACGATGGCCAGGAAGATCTCGACGATCGTGAAGCCGGCCGAGCTGCGCAGTGCGACGGGCGTTCGCCCGCGTGGCGGGGGATTCGATTTCATGTCGGACATACTGGTCTCCAGAGGCTTCGGTCTCAAGCGATTCCCGATGAGCGGTCGAAATTTCGCGTCGGGCGGTCGTCGGCGGTTCCGCGCTGCGTCGGGCGCCGCGCAGCGGGCCGGCGGGTCAATCGTGGACGGCTCTGCGATATAATTGCAGGCTTTCGAGCCTGGCGCCAGCGCGCCGGGCCAGACCGAACATCCAGAGGTATGGCGTGAGCGAACAAGACGATCGAATCTTTCTCAAGCGGTTCAGCCTGGTCATCGTGGGGCTGATGATCTTTGCCGTGATCATCGTGTTCTTCGCCATCGGCGTGAACCAGGATCTCGAGCCCAGCGCGAACCCGGCCCGCGAGGCGGCGAAGGCCGAGCGCACCGCGCCGGTGTTCGACGTCTATGCCGGCGATACGGGCCGCGCGGCCGCGCGCCGCGCGGCCGCCGAGCAGCAGGCGGCCGCTCCCGTCGAGGTGGCATTCGGCGGTTCCACGGACGGCCAGATGATCTACGAGCGCGTCTGCCAGGCCTGCCACCAGGTCGGCGCTGCGGGCGCTCCGCAGCTCGTCGCCGCGCAGTGGACCGACCGTCTCGACAAGGGCATGGACACGCTCGTCTCGAACGCCATCGACGGCATCGGCGCCATGCCGGCCAAGGGCGGACGCGCCGACCTCAGCGACGAGCAGGTCCGCGCCTCGGTCGAGTACATGGTCAACCAGGTCCGGAACTGATCCGGCAGGTGATCCGGAATGCGCGGGCCTTCTCGCGCAGCCTCGGGAACAGCGTCTCGAACGCCTGCTCGATCCGGTCGCCGTACCGGTCCAGCAGCCGGATTCCGTCGGCCAGCGGGGACGGCCGGCCGTGCCGCGCGGCCAGCCTCGCGAAGATCTCCTCGATGACCGCCCGCTCGCCGTAGCGCGTCCAGAGGCGCGTGGCCCGCGCCCAGGCCGCGAACCGCCGCAGACGCGGGGGCAGCATTGCGTCGTGGCGAATCAGCATCGCGTCGACCCCGTCGGCGAACTCGTCGAGCGGCGCAGGCCCGTGTCGATCCCAGTTCCTCGCCAGCACGTGGTCGAAGAGCACGTCGAGCATGATCGGGGCGTAGCGGCGCCAGGGCGGCTGGAGATCGCGAACGAGACCGGTCACGGCCGGATCGGTGTCCGACCAGCGGTCGATGGCCCGGTGCAGCCGCACGCCGCGCGCCACGTCGGGCGGCAGTCGCTCGAGAATCGAGGAACCCTTCAGGTGATCGCCGAGCAGGGCGCCCAGGCGGTCGCCCGTTTCGGGTCCCGCCAGCACGAGGTGGGCGAGATGGTTCACGCGGCAGGCGGGTCGGCGGCTTGCGGTATCATGCGCTCCCCATTATGAACGCGGCGGCCCGCGCGCCGCACTTCCGACGATGAGCGAAGCCCCACGCCAGGATCCGGACCGGTTCCCCGACGAGCAGAGCGAGTTCTTCCTGACCGGCCCCGCCGGCCGGCTGGAGTGTCTCTCCGACGTTCCCGAGCCGGACCAGGCCCGGCCCGCCACGGCCGTGCTCTGCCACCCCCACCCCCAGCACGGCGGGACCATGCGCAACAAGGTCGTGACGATCATGGAGCGCAGCCTGCGCGAGTCGGGCCTTCGTACCGTCCGCTTCAACTTCCGCGGCACGGGCGACAGCGGGGGCGAATTCGCCGACGGCGACGGCGAACTCGAGGACCTGCGCACGGTCGTCGAATGGGTGCGTCGCACGCGCCCCGATGACGATCTCTGGCTGGGCGGATTCTCGTTCGGCGCCTGGATCGCACTGCGCGCGGCGCAGGATCTTCCCGTGCGCATGCTCATCACCATCGCGCCACCGGTCGAGCGCTACGGCTTCGCCGAGCTCGTCGCGCCCAACTGCCCCTGGCTCGTGGTGCAGGGCGACGAGGACGACGTGGTTTCGCCCGAGGCCGTCATCGAGTGGTCGCGGTCGCTGGATCGCGAACCGGAACTCGTGGTCATGGAGGGCAGCGGTCATTTCTTCCACCGCCGTCTCATGGACCTGCGCGGCCTGATCCGCAACGCGGTGCAGAGCCGCCTGCCCTGACCCCACCCGTGGCGCGCGATTCCGGGAGGGAGAATCCCGACGGCCCGCTCGCGCGGCTCGAACGACTCGTCGACGAGGGCCGGCTGCGTGCCGATCCGGCGCAGCGCCGCGTCTGCGCGCTGCTCGACGACTGCCATCGCCGGCTCGTCGAGAAGCGCGGAGGCTGGTTCCGGCGTCCCGAACAGGTCCCCGGGCTCTACATCCACGGCGGCGTCGGGCGCGGCAAGACGCTGCTCATGGACCTGTTCGTGCGCTCGCTGGAGGCCGGCGGCGTCGATGTCGTCCGGCAGCATTTCCACCGCTTCATGGACGGCGTGCATGCCAGGCTCAAGCAGTTGCCGGGGCGGTCGGATCCGCTCGTCGCCATCGCAGCCGAGCATGCCAGGCGCTGCCGCGTCGTGTGTTTCGACGAATTCCACGTCGAGGACATCGCCGACGCGATGCTGCTCGGCGAACTCACGAAGCAGTGGTTCCGGCGGGGGATGACGCTCGTCGCGACGAGCAACCAGGCCCCCGGCGAACTCTATGCCGGCGGTCTCCAGCGGCGACGGTTCGAGCCGGCCATCGAGGAAATCCAGCGCCACTGCCGGGTCGTGGAACTCGACGCGGCCGAAGACTACCGGCTGCGCGAACTGAGTCGCCACCCGACCTGGTACGCCCCGCGCGATGCCGAGACCGAGCGCCTGCTGCGCGAGGAATTCGATGCGCTGAGTCCCGACGGCGAGCCGGCCCACGGCTCGCTGCGCATCCGCGGTCGCGAACTGCCGATCCGCGCGCGCTCGGGCTCCGTGCTCTGGGCGGATTTCGGCGATCTCTGCGGTGGCCCTCGCTCGACGGGCGATTACATCGAGCTGACGTTCCGATTCTCGACGCTGATCCTCTCCGGCGTGCCGGCGCTCGACGACGACCGCAACGACGAGGCGCGCCGGTTCATGCACCTCGTCGACGAGTGCTACGACCGCGCCGTGAAGCTCATCGCCTCGGCCGACACGGCCATCGAGGACGTCTACGCGGGCCGGCGGCTGGCCGCCGGCTTCCGGCGCACCGTTTCCCGGCTCGTGGAGATGCAGTCGGCCGAATACCTGGCCCGCCCTCACCGCCCCTGAGCCCCCGAAACGAACGGACCCGGCAACGGGGCCGGGTCCGGAAAGCATCGCCGGGCCGGGGCCCGGCGTCGGCGCTGCTTCAGTCCTCGCCGCTGGTCTGCGCGTCTTCGAGCGCCTTTCCGAAGCCCTCGAGGTCCAGGTCGGCGAAGTCGATGCCCTCGCGGACCAGGTTTCCGATCAGCACGGGGTCGAGCGTGCCGTAGACGTTGACGAACACGGCATCGCCCTGTTCTTCGGTGATCATGGCCACGAGGCCGTCGATGAAGTCCTGGCCTTCGACGAGCAGCAGGTCGACGTGCGTCGATCCGTCGCGGACCTCCATGGCCTGCGTCCAGCCGCGCGAGGCCAGTTCCGCGTTCAGCTCGTCGGCCACGCCGCGGAATGCCGCCCCGTCGACGTCCTCGTAGACCATGACGCGAACGCCCTGGATCGAGTCCAGCAGGTCGGCCAGGGCCTCGTTCGTGCCGCGCATGCTCTCGGCGAACGCACGCACCATGGCGGACTGGAAGTTCAGGTTGACCTTCGGAAGCGAGCCCGCGGCCTCCGAGACCGGGGCCATGTCGACGCGGCCCGGCGGTTCCTGGGCCAGGCCCGGTGAGGCCATCGCCATGGCGAACGCGGTCGCGGTGATGGTGGTCTTGATCATCGTCCTGATGGTTTTCATGTCAGCTGTTCTCCGTTTCTTTGCTTGGCTTGGGGGGTTCGAGAATTCTCCGGACCGTACCGGCATAGGGCAGCCCGGCGAGGTCGAGATCGGGAAGGATGGAGCGGCTCGGCAGCGACGCCAGCGTGGCGTCCAGCGCGCGGCGTCCGGCCGCGTCGATCTCGCGCAGCGCGATGCGCAGTTCGCGGGGATCGGCAGCGGCCTCCGGCGCCGGCGGCGACCACAGCAGCGGCGCGGCCACGAGGCCGGCGAGCACGGCCGCGGCGGCCAGCCACGGTGCGTTCGACTTCGGGCGCGTCGTCGCCGAAAGGATCCGGCGCCGCAGCGCCGGCGGCAGGCGCGGCGCGTCCATCGTGCGCAGTTCCTCGCGCAAGCGCCAGTCGGCGGCCAGAGCGGGATCGGAAGGCGGCTCGACGGCGGACCGCAGGCGGTCCTCGAGGTGCGCCTCGTCGGTGTGGTCATGCGACCTGTTCATCGGCATCCTCCCTGTCGAGTTCCCGGAGTTCTTTCCGGAGCGCCCTGCGGGCGCGATGGGTATAGACCTTGACCTGGTTCGGTGACAGGTCGAGCGCGCGCGCCACGGTCGCGACGTCCAGATCCTGCAGGTCGCGCAGGATCAGCAGGCTGCGGCCGGGCTCGGGCATGCTCCGGATTCGCCCGCGCAGCGTGCGGGCCCGTTCCTCGGCCTGCAGGCGGTCGTCGGGTTGCACCGCGTCGGTGCGGTCGGAGCCGCCGGGTCTCGCGTCGTGCACCGATCGCAGCAGTGCGCCCTGGCGAGTGCGGCCGCGAAGCAGATCCAGGCTGGCGTTACGGGTGCAGGTCACGAGCCATGCGATCTCGCGGCCCGCTTCGAGCTCGTCGAGCCGGTCCCAGGCACGGATGAATACGTCCTGGACGACATCCTCGGCCTCGTCGGCGCGACCCAGCAGGCCCGTGGCCAGTTGCAGCAGCCGGGGACCGTGGTCGTCGACGAGGCGCTCGAATCGCTGTCTCATGCCCGGTATACGTCTACCGAGGGGGGAGGGTTACAGTTTCGGGGAACGGATTTCCGATCGCGCGGGCCGGAAGTACCGGCTCGAACCCGGCGCGAGGGCGGGAAGGTCGAGGGCGAGGGTCGGAGGATCCGGGTTTCCGGAACCCGTTGCTCCGGAAACCCGACCCCCTGGACCCTTGGGTTCTTCAGAACTTCATCTTGCCGCCGGCACCGGGCACCTGGATCTTCGACCCGGCCTCCTCCTGGCCCGGCACCATGATCCGGTCCTGCTGTTCGCGCTGCATGCGCTTGAGTTCCTCGATGGTCTCGCTCAGCGCCTTTTCGGCCGCCTCGCCGAACCCGCTGGCGGCCTCGGCGAGGTTTTCGCCCTCGAGTTCGAAGTTCAGCGGCAGCGAGCCGGCCGGCGTCATCGCCGAGGCCTCGCCGATGTAGCGCACCTCGCGCGAAGGATCGTCGTTGCCGTCGGCGTCGACCGGCGTCATGCGCCGGATCGAACCGGTCTTCTGGTCGGTGTAGGAGTCGATCCGGTAGAGATTGTCGGTATCGAAGGCGATCTGCTGTTCGGACATGTCGTGTTCCGTGTCTTTTTCGTTGTCGAATCCTAGAACGTGGGGGAGGCCGGCCCGGATTGCAACGACCAGGGGCAACGACAATCGCAACGACCAACGGCAACGACCAAGGGTAACGACCAAGGGCAACGACGATTGCGGCGCCGGGCCAGGCGGGCGGCGGTTACCATTCCGGCGATGGACGAGACAAGCAAGATCCGCTTCGCGATCCCGGGTGAGCGCGTGGAAACCTGCGAAGCCCTGCTCTGGGCCGGAGGCGCGCTGGCCGTGACGCTGCTCGACGCGCGGGACCAGCCCCTGCTCGAACCCTCGCCCGGCGAGACGCCGGTCTGGGACGAGGCCATCGTCGAAGCGCTGTTCCCGGGTCCGGCGGATCCGGCCGGGATCGAGACGGGAATCGGTCGCGCGCTGGTCGAGGCGGGCGTGCTCGAGAGCGCCGACCGAATCGAGTCCGAGACCGTCGAGTCGCAAGACTGGGAGCGGGCCTGGATGGATCGCTTCGAACCCATGCGCTTCGGGGCCTCGACGTGGATCTGTCCTTCGCACCTCGAGCCGGACCCGGACTGGGATGTCGTCGTGCGGCTCGATCCGGGCCTCGCTTTCGGCACCGGCACCCACCCGACGACGGCGCTGTGCCTGGAGTGGATCGACGGCCGCGATCTGGACGGTCGGACCGTCGTCGACTACGGCTGCGGGTCCGGCGTGCTGGCGATCGCCGCGGCGCTCAAGGGTGCGGCCGCCGTTCGCGCCATCGACCACGATCCCCAGGCGCTGGACGCGACGGCCGAGAATGCCCGGCGCAACGGCGTCGAGGAGCGGATCGACATCGCCCTGCCTGCCGACGCCGCGCGCGAACCGGCCGACGTCGTGCTCGCCAACATCCTGGCCGGCCCGCTCGTCGAGCTCGCGTCGGACATCGCAGGCCTCGTCGCCGAGGGCGGCGATCTCGTGCTGTCCGGCGTTCTCGTCGAGCAGGCCGCCGACGTGACGGCCGCCTACGAGGCCTACCTGGTGCCCGTCTCGGAGACCCGTCGCGAGGACTGGGTACGGCTGGTGCTGCGGCGTGAAGACTGAATCGCCCTCCTGGTTCAGATGGTTGGTCGCCGACCTGGGACGCTATGTCCTCGTTCCGCTGCTGGCCGCGCTGCTGCCGGCCGGAGCGGCCGGTCGCCTGCTGCGGCGGGCGGCGTGCTGGCGATGGATGTGCCCGGACCGCGCCGACGTGGTGTCCGCCCGGCGCGCTGCCGGCCTGGCCCCGGAGGAGGGTGCGCGGCCGTGGCAGGCGACGATGCTCTACGAGGCCATGAGCGCCTGGCGCCTGATGCTGGGTCGGCGTCCCGGTCTGCGCATGCGGGGCGAGTGGCCGCAACGCCCCGGCTTCGTGGCCGCGGGCGGCCACTACGGCAACGGCATCATCGTGTTGTGGTGCCTGCGCGAGGCCGGACTCGGGCCGCGCTTCCAGCTGCGCCGGCCGGATCGGGGCTGGCTGCGCCCCCGCCCCGTCTACTACGCCTGGTCGCGACTCCGCTTCGCGCTGATCCGCCGGCTGTGCCCCGACGGCGTGATCACGACCGGCGGTGCGCGTTCACAGCTCGAGCGGGCCTTCGCCGACGGCGGCTCGACGCCCGTCGTGCTGTTCGACACGCCGGCCGCGTCGGGCTCCTGGCGCATGCCGGTCGGCGAGCGCGAGTTGCCGCTCCCGACCGGCGCGCGCGACCTGCTGCGCGGCGCCGACGTGCGCGGCGTGCTGTTCTTCCCGCGGATTTGCTGGGATGCATCGCCGCCGGTGACGGAACTGGAGGTGGTGCCGATGGGGTCCGGCGAAGAGGCCGCCGAGTCGTTTCCGCAGCGCTTCGGCGAGGAATTGGCTCGCCATCCCGGCGCCTGGCATTTCTGGCCCATCATCGAGCCCTACCTGCGCCGGGCCGGAGAGCCCGACGAGGCGCGCTGAACGGCGCGGTACGGCTCAGTCCGGCGTTTCGGCGCGGAAGCGCTCGATGGAATCGACGATCTCGGCGCGGGCCTCGTCGGGGCCGTGCCAGCCCAGCACCTCGACCCACTTGCCGATTTCCAGGTCCTTGTAGTGCGTGAAGAAATGCCGGATCTGGCGGCGGCTGAACTTGGCCAGATCGTCGATGTGGCGGATGTCTTCGTGCAGCGGGCTGATCTTGTCGATCGGCAGGGCGGCGATCTTGACGTCGCGGCCGGCCTCGTCGGTCATCTCGAGGTAGCCGATGGGCCGGCAGCGGATGACCGAGCCCGGCATCAGGCCGGCGCGGATCAGTACCAGGACGTCGACGGGGTCGCCGTCCTCGGCCAGCGTGTTGGGAATGAAGCCGTAGTTGCACGGATAGCGCATCGACGTCGCCAGCAGCCGGTTGACCGTCAGCGCGCCCGTGGACTTGTCGACCTCGTACTTGACGGGCTGCCCGTCGGTCGGGATCTCGATGACGACGTTGATGTCGTCGGGCGGGTTTTCGCCCGGAGCGATCTTCGTGAAGTCCATGCTGGCGGCCTGGCGGTGGCGGACCGGAGATTATAGCGGCCGTGCAGTCCTGCTCTCCCGGCAGGGGGCGAACCTCGGGATCCCCGGGCCAAGGAGAAACGGGCCGGGAGCCGGAACCCGCGGGGAAACCGGCAAGGCGGGTCGAATCGCGAGACGGCCGGAACGACGTTCACCGGTCCCTGGTCCCGCTCCGCCCGCCGGTCAGAAGATCAGGTTCACCATCGTCAGCATGCCGGCCAGGAACAGCACGCTCATCGGCAGGCCGACGCGCAGGAAGTCGCGGACCTTGTATCCGCCGGGGCCGAGGATCAACGCGTTGACGGGGTGGGTGGGCAGCATGAAGGCGTTCGAGGTGCCCAGGCCGATGATCAGCGCATAGATCGCCGGGTTCGCGCCCGTGGCCAGCGCGATGTTGATCGCGATCGGCACGAGCAGCACCGTGGCGCCGACGTTCGACATGACGAGCGTGAACACCGTGGCCAGCACGCCGAGCGCGATCTGCATCCAGAGGTCGCCGACTTCGCCGACGAGACCGAGCATCTGCTGGACCAGCCAGGCAGCCGTGCCCGTGACCTCCATCGCGTAGCCCAGCGGGATCAGGCTTGCCATGAGAAAGACCGTCTTCCAGCTCACGGCCGAGTAGGCCTCGTCCATGCTCAGCACGCCCGAGAGCACCATGCCGACCGCGCCCGTCATGAGCGCCACAGAGAGATTGAAGTCGGTGAACAGCACGAGTGACATGGCGATGAGGAAGAAGGTCAGCGCGTGGGCGACCTTCTGCGGGCGCGTTTCTTCCTTGGGGATGTCGGTGGCGACGATGAAGTCGCGGTCGCGGGCCACGGCCGAGAGGTCGCGCCACGTCGAGTGCGAGACGAGGCAGTCGCCGACGCGCAGCGGTTCGGAGCGCAGGCCCGAGCGGATGATCTCGTCGCCGCGGTTGATGGCCAGCACCGAGATGCCGAATCGCGAGCGCAATCGGACATCGGCGATGGTCTTGTCGACGAGGTTCGAGCCCGGCGGAATGACGACCTCGGAGATTCCGGCGCGGCCGGGGTCGAAGAGGCTGCCGAAGGTCCTGAGGCGCGGCTGCAGGCGCAGCTTGTTGTCGACGGCGAACCGCCCGACCTGGTCGCGCGTGCCCATGACGCCGAGCACCGTGCCGACCCAGATCATCTCGTCGGACGGCGGCGCCAGGCGCGGCTCGTCGGTGCTCTGGATGGCCAGCAGCAAGGGAGCGCCCTCGAGTTGCTCGGCTTCGGCCACGCGCATGCCGACGAGCGGGGAGTCGACGGTCACGAGCAGTTCGTAGACGTCGCCGGTGATGCCGTAGACGTCGGCGAAGTACGTCTTCGTACGGCCCGGCGAGGCGGGACGCTTGCCCCCCGTGCGCGGCAGGAGGCGGCGCCCGATCAGCAGGAAGAACGCCAGTGCGGCCAGGAGCAGCGCGATGCCGATCGGCGTGACCGAGAACAGGTCGAAGGGCTTCATCGCCTCGGCGCCCGGCGGCAGCGAACGGTTCGAGGTCAGGATCAGGTCGTTGAGCAGGATCAGCGGCGACGACCCGACCATCGTGACCGTGCCGCCGACGATGGCGCAGAAGCCGATCGGGATCAGCATCCCGGACAAGGGAAGATCCAGGCGGCTCGAGATGCGTCCCGCGACGGGCAGGAACAGCGCCGTGGCGCCGGTGTTCTGCATGAAGCCGGAGACCACGCCGACCGTCGAGGCCAGCATGACCACGATGCGGTTCTCGGAGCGGCCCCCGTAGCGGACGATCCAGGCGGCGACCGCGTTCATCACGCCGGTACGGTCGAGGCCGGCGCCGATGATCATCACGGCGATGACGGCGATGACGGCGTTCGACGAAAAACCGGAAAACAGCTCGTCGCCGGGCACGAGGCCGAGCAGGCCGGTCAGCACCATGATGCAGACCGCGGCGATGTCGATGCGGACGATCTCGGAGACGAACGCGGCGACCGTCAGCCCCAGCAGCGCCAGGACCAGCAGCATGTCGCCCGTGAGCGTCAGTTGGCCTTCCATGTCCTCCGGAAATCCGGTCGACGGGGGTAGACGCCGTAGGCGGTCGCGCCCCGATTCGAGGTTCGGCCCAAGATACCCGAAGCGGCCCGGCGCCGCGTGGCGGTCACTCGCGGCCGAGGCGGTCGCAGACGCCGTCGAGCCGTTCGCCGATGCGATCGATGAGCAGGTTGGCGCAGCCGCCCGGCGATATGCGCGCCTCGAGGCTCTGCTCGGGCGTGCGGTCGCCGAGTGCGTCGAGTTCTTCGGCGGCCTGCCGATAGGCGTCGCGGAACGTCTCGCCGCGGCCGACGAGTTCGTTGGCGCGGTCGGTGGCGTGCTGGGCCGCGTCGATGCCGGAGCGCATGCGCTCGCGGTTCCACTCCAGCCCGTCGAGCAGCCCGGGGACGAGCGCGAGGCCGGCCATGGCCTTCGAGAACGCGCGCAGCACGGGCGGCTTCGTGTCCTGGAGATCGCGCTGGTAGCCCGACGGCAGACTCAGCACGGCGTCGAGTTCGGTCTTCGCCCCGACCACCGTCGCATGCAGCGCGCGCAGCAACTCCACCGTATCGGGGTTTCGCTTGTTCGGCATGATCGACGAGCCCGTGCAGTAGGCGGCCGGCACCGAGACGTAGCCGAATTCCTGACTGGAGAACAGGCTCAGGTCCCAGCTGAGCCGGCGCAGATCGGAGGTCGCCGCCGACAGCGCGTCGAGGGCGCGCAGCTCGACCTTGCCGCGGCCGGCCTGGGCGTTCTGCGGATTGACGACGAGGCGGTCGAAGCCGAGTTCCCCGGCCACGCCGTCGCGGTCCAGCGCGAGATTGACGCCGAAGCCCGAGGCCGTGCCCAGCGGCGAGGCGTTCTGCCATTCAGCGATCGCGCAGGCCAGTTCCGCGTCGTCGACGAAGGCCTCGGCGTGGCCGGCCCACCAGAGTCCCAGCGAGCTCGGCATCGCCTGCTGCAGGTGGGTGTGGCCCGGCAGCGCGGCGTCGCCCTCGGACTCGGCGCGCTGCAGGCAGGTCGCGGCGATGTCGACGCACCGGGCCGCGAGGCGGTGGAGCCGGTCGCGCAGGTAGAGGCGCAGTGCGACGGCGACCTGGTCGTTGCGGCTGCGGCCGGCGTGGATGCGCTTGCCGACCTCGCCGAGTCGCTCGGTCAGCCAGGCCTCGATGGCCGAGTGTCCGTCCTCGTAGCGCTCGTCGAGCACGAACTCGCCCTCGTCGAAGGCCCGCTGCAGCGCGTCGAGCTCGCGGCAGATCGCCTCGGCCTGCTCGGCCTCGAGCAGATCGACGCGCGCCAGGCCCCGGGCGTGGGCGCGGCTGGCGCGGATGTCGAATTCCAGCAGCTCGCGGTCGAGCACGACGTCGTCGCCGGCCAGGAATCGCATGACGTCCTCGGGCACGGTCTCGTGGCCGGTCTTCTTCCAGATCGGTCCGCTCATTCGTCGCCCTCCTCGTGGCGGTGATGTTCTTCTTCGAGGCGAATGCCGGCCAGTTCGTCGTGGCCCAGCGCGAGATTCAGGTTCTGCATCGCCTGCGTGGCCGCGCCCTTGAGCAGGTTGTCGAGCACGACCACCCAGCAGGCGCGGTCGGCCGAGCGCGCATCGACCGCAAAGCCGCCGATGCGCAGCCCGTGGCGCGGGGCCAGGCTCGCGACCTCGGGGGCCTCGGCACCGACGCGGATCAGCGGCTCACCGTCGTAGGCTTCGCGGAATGCCTCGAGCAGCTCTTCGGGAGTCGTCGGCGCCGTGAGGTCCACGGCGATCGTGAGCGAGATGCCGCGGAAGAACGCGGCGACGTGCGGCATGAAGCGCACGGGCCGGCCCAGGTGGGCGCCGATCTCGTCCTCGTGGACATGACCCGTCAGCGCGTAGGGGATGAGGTTGTCGGCCAGGCGCGCTGGGTCGTTGCGCGGCGACGGCGTGCGCCCGGCCCCGGAGTGGCCCGAGACGCCGAACACGGCCGGCGGCCGGGCAAGACGCTCGCGCACCGGCAGCAGGCCGAACTGGGCGCCCGTCGCGTAGCAGCCGGGGTTGGCGATCCGTTTCGCGCCGTCCAGCGCCTCGCGATTGAATTCGGTCAGGCCGTAGACCCAGGCCGCGTCGAAACGGTGGTCGGCACCGAGGTCGAGGATCACCGCATCGGGATGGGCCGCGCCGATGGCTTCCACCCAGGGCCCGCTCTGCCCGTTCGGCAGCGCCAGCACCCAGGCGTCGGCTTCCACTTCGCCGACGCCGCCGGGCTCCAGCGAGTCGAATCGCGTGTCCGGATCCGGCCAGGCCGGGACTTCCTCGGCGAGCGGTCTGCCGGCGCGCGTCGTGGAAACGGCCGCGGCCAGTTCCATGCCCGGGTGGCCCGCGACGAGGGCAAGGAGTTCGCCGCCCGTGTAGCCGCGCGCGCCGATCAACGCGATACGCGAAGTCTTCCGGCTCATCTGGTCTCCTCCGTCCAGCCCGAATCCCGGGCCGCGGCATCCTCCACGGCCGCGGCGATGCGCTGCGGATCATCGAGGCCGATGGTATAGGCCACCCAGCCGCCGCGACGGTGGCACGTGTCGGCGTGCTGGAAGTACCAGCCCGCGATCGGATTGCTCGAGCGCGCCCGCCAGTACATCCGCGGACAGCGGCTGCGCAGCGCCTGCCAGAGCGCCGCGCCCAGTCCCTCGCCGCGCGCCTCGGGCGTGACGACGATCTTGTCGAGATAGGGCAGGCCCTCGAGCCCTTCGACGACGAGCGCGGCCGCCCGGCCGCTCTCGGCCATGAGCAGCCCCCGCACGTCGCGCCCCTCCAGCCAGTCCTCGCGCAGCGTCCGGCCGAATGCCTGTTCGAGCAGCGGCTCGAGCGTGGCGAGGTGTTCGGGCTCGAGCCGGTCGTGCCAGGCGATGCGCTCGCCCTTCCGGACCAGGGTGCCGGCACCGGTGTGCGTGAACAGCTCGCGCGTGAGCTTCGACGCCGAGGTGATCGACACCGACGCCGAGGCCGGCAGCGGCTCGAGCATCTCGTGGATCTGCTCGAGCTTCAGGCGCATGCCCGAGTGCACCCAGGGCTGGTCCAGCAGCCAGTCGTAGTCGTTGGTCAGGCTGATCGCGGAGATGATCCGGCCGTCGGCGTCGAGCAGGCCTCCGGTCGGGGTCAGGAAGATGATCTTGTAGGGCTGGATGGCCCAGACGAGCTCGCGCGTGGCGATGTCGGCGTTGATGTTCATGACCTGGCCGGCGCGCGATTCGCCGAGGCAGGCGACGACGGGCAGCATGCCGGCCGAGACGGCCGCGCGCACGCCCTCGAGTTCGACGTCGCGGACGCGGCCGACGAGGCCGAGCCGCTCGCGGTCGGCGAAGTCGCATTCGAAGACGCCGTGCAGCAGCCCGCGCGCACGCACGCCATGCGCCTCGAGCGCGTCGACGAGGCGCGCGTTCTCGCGGTAGATCACGGGCCGGGCCACGGCCATGACCTCCTCGGTGGTCACGCGCAGCCCGTCGCGGCGCTCGCTGGGCACGCCGGCCTCGGCCAGCGCGCGATCGAGTTGCGGGCCGGCGCCGTGCATGACGATCGGATACAGCCCGAGGCGGTGCAGGAAGGCCAGCGCGCCGACGAGCGCGTCGAGATCGTCGGCGAGCACGCCGCCGCCGATCTTGATGACGGCGAAGCGGATCTCGTTGACGCGCGAGAATTGCTCCAGATACTGGCGTGCCTCGCGCGAGGAGCCGAGCTGGCCCAGCAGTTCGACGACGATGGGGCGGACTTCGCTCATGCGCCGGCCTCCACGAGAGCCCGGTACTGCGCCGCGGCGGCATCGAGCGCGTCGAGCGCCACCCACTCGTCGACGGTGTGGGCCTGCGCGATGTCGCCGGGGCCGAGCACGATCGCGTCGAGGCCGGCCTCGGAAAACAGCGAGGCCTCGGTCCAGAAGTCGACGCGCTCGGTCACGGCGATGCCGTGGCGCTCGGCGAAGCGGCGCGCGGCCCCGGCATCGCGCCCGGCCGCCGGCAGGGGCGGGCCGGAGAACGGGACGTCCCAGTCGGCGCGCTCGTCGGCACCGGCCAGGCCCGAGATCGCGGCCAGCATCGCGTCGTTGTCCTGGCCGGGTCCGAGCCGCGCCGAGTAGTGAAGGTCGCAGCGGTCGGCGATGACGTTGCTCTTGAGCCCGCCCGAGACGAGCCCGACGTTGAAGCAGGTCGGCCGCCCGGCCTCGGCCTCGGACCGGCACCAGTCGCCGGCCGCGGCCATCCAGCGCGCGGCGGCGTGGATGGCGTTGTCCTCGAGCGCCCGCAGTTCCGAGGAGTGGCCGGCGATGCCGCGGAAGCGGCCCTTCACCGACAGGAAGCCGCGGTGCGAGAGCACGGCGCGGTTGTTCGTCGGCTCGCAGACCACGGCGGTGCGGAAGCCCTCGATGCGGTCGGTGGCCAGGAAGTTGCGCACGCAGCAGCCGCCGGCGCCCTCCTCGTCGCTGGTCAGCAGCAGGGCCATCGGTGCATCGGTGTCCTCGGCCACGCACATCAGCGCGGCCGCCGCGCCCTTGATGTCGCAGGCGCCGCGCCCCCAGGCCCGGCCGTCGCGGACCGTCAGCTCCAGCGGGGGCACGCTCCAGCCCCCGCCGGCGGGAACGGTATCGAGATGGCAGTTGAACAGCAGTTCGGGCGCGCCGCGCCGGGCCAGCAGCGTGACGTGGCCGTCGCCGTGGTCGAAGGTCTCGATGTCGAATTCCTGCGGCAACGTGTCGCGAACATACTCGAACATCGGCGATTCTGCCGTGATCTCTCGAGGAGGGTTCTGGCTGTCGCAGGCCACCAGTACGCCGAGGTGGGCCAGCAGGCGGTCGCGGCTCATGAGCGGTCCCGGACTTTCCGTGCCAGCGTCGAACTCTGCCCGAGCAGCTTGACGAATCCCTCGGCTTCCTCGGGCGTCCACGACGCCGATTGCGCGTAGACGGCCTCCGGGTCCCGCAGCAGGTACGGCGAGTCCACGGCGACCGCGGCCAGGTCGCCGCCCTGGCTGGCCAGCGTCACCTCGCCGGTCACGAAGCGGCTGGCCGACTCGAGGTAGGCCTCGAGGTCTTCCTTGTGCGGCTCGAAGAAGAAACCCGTGTAGACGAGCTCGGCCCAGCGCGCCGCGACGATGTGCCGGAACTGGTTCTGGAGGCGCGTGTTGACGGCATCGTGCAGTGCGCGGTGCGCGGCCATCAGGCCGTCGATGCCGGGGCATTCGAAGACGATCCGGCCCTTGAGCCCGATCGACACGTCGCCCGTGTAGAGGTGGCGCCCGACGCCGCGCGCGCCGAGTTCGCGGTTCAGCCGGTCGAGCATCGCCGGTCCGTCGATCGTCTCGCCGTCCAGCGTGACGGCGCGACCGGCTTCGAAGCCGATGCGCCACTCGCCGGGTCCGTCCGGCCATTCGGACCGGGGGCGGCACCAGACGCGCGTGTCCTCGGCGGGGGCCTCGAAGCGGTCGATCTCCTGGCCCGACAGCGTCACGCCGAGCAGGTTCTCGTTGATCGAGTACCGGCTCGAGGATTCCGGCACCTCGACGCCGGCCTCGGCCATGCGTTGCAGTTCGTGCGCGCGCACGTCGCGCGCCTCGCGCTGCAGATCGCGGATCGGCGCATGGATGGCATAGTCCCCGAGGCTTCGCACCGACTGGTCGAAGCGCAGCTGGTCGTTGCCCATGCCGGTGCAGCCGTGCGCGAAGTGCCGGGTGCCGAGTTCGTCGGCCAGCTCGAGGCAGCGCTGGACGATGACGTAGCGGTCCGAGCAGAGCATCGGGTACTGGTCGAGCATCCGCGCGCCCGACCACAGCAGCGGCACCACGAACGCATCCCAGAGTGCCGTCGAGGCGTCGAGTTCGTGGTGCGACTCGGCGCCGAGGGCGCGCGCCCGTTCGGCGATCCAGGCCTTGCGGTCGGCGTCGATGCCGCCCGTGTCGACGAAGGCCGTGTGGACCTCGAAGTCCCGGCGCTTCAGCGCCAGCACGCAGTAGCTCGTATCGAGCCCGCCGGAGAAGGCCAGCACGATCTTTCTCTTGGTCATTTTCCTGTTCGTCCCGTCATGGATGGTTGCGGTTCCTGCGTGGTCGCCGGCCTCACCGCGAGGATGCGCCGAGGAGCTCCAGCATCAGCGCCTTCTGGGCGTGCAGCCGGTTCTCGGCCTCGTCGAGCGCGACGCAGTAGTCGGCGTCCATGACCTCGTCGGTGGCCTTGATGTTGCGCCTGAGCGGCAGGCAGTGGCTGAAGCGAGCGTCGTCGGTCATCGCCATCTTCGAGCCGTCGACGATGAAGTGTCGGAACGGCTCGCGCAGCTTCGCCTCCTCCTCGGGCCGGCCGTAGAGCGGCAGTGCGCCCCAGCTCTTGGCGTAGACGAACTCCGCTCCGCGGTAGCCGTCCTCGATGTCGGTGGTCGTGCGCAGGCTGCCGCCCGAGGCTTCGGCCTGGGACGTGGCGGCGTCCATGAACCGGTCGTCGAGCCGGTAGCGCTCGTCGGGGATCAGCATCGTGATGTCCATGCCGAACTTGCTGGCGATGAGCAGCGCGGAGTTGGCCACGGCCGTGTTCAGCGGCCGCGGGTGCCAGGTCCAGGTCAGCAGGAACTTCCTCCCGTCGGGCTGCCCGAGATGGTCCTGGATGGTGCGCATCAGCGCCAGTTCCTGGCAGGGGTGGACGATGGTCTCCATGTTGATGACGGGCACCGGCGAGTGCTCGGCCAGCGCGCGGATCACGCGGTCCTCGCGGTCCACGCTCCAGTCCCTGAACTGCGGGAAGGCACGCAGCGCGATCGCGTCGCAGTAGCGGCCCAGCACGCCTGCGACCTCGTGGACGTGCTCCTCGGCGTCGCCGTCCATGACCGTGCCGGACTCGAACTCGATGCCCCAGGCGCCCTTGCCCGGCTCGAGCACGACGGCGTGCGCACCGAGCTGTCGTGCGCCGACCTCGAACGAGGTTCGCGTGCGCAGCGAAGGGTTCAGGAACAGCAGCGCGATGGTCCGGCCCGCGAGCCGGTCGCAGAGCGGGTCGTCGCGCAGCCGGGCCGCTTCGTCGAGCAGCGACTGGATCGTCTCGCGATCGTGGTCCAGCGTGGTCAGGAAATGCTTCACGTGGTCATCCTCGTTCTCGTCATCCTGCTGGGGGGCCGTGAAAAAAAAAGACCCAGCCAGGGGCCGGGTCGGTGCGAATCCGTTTCGAGCGCGCTCGCGCTACCGGACCCGTCCGACCGGGATCACGCATCCTCGGCGTCGGCGGCCGGCCGGCGTCTTGTCGGACATCCTGATCGGGGCGGTCGGAATCCTCATCGCTGCACTTTGCCATACCGGGGCGTGGTGCTCAAGACATGATGCGCCGCCGCCAGGGTCGAACCGCGTTCACTCGGGCGGTGCAGCCGCCGTCGGCGCATCCGCCGCCAGTGGCCGCCTCAGGCCCGAGCCGGATGGATGTTCGGCCGAGAGCCGGATCGGCAGGGTCCCCGTGATCGGTGCGATGCCGAGCAGGGCAGCGGCCGCCGCATCCTGCATGACAGGCTGTCCGCTCCAGGCCAGCATCAGGGTGCGCGCATCCGGGAATTCGTCGATCATCGGCAGCATCGCGAAGGACACCAAGACGGGCGGCCGGTCGGCTTCCTGCAATTCGTTGACGAATCGATGCATGGCCGGCGAAATGCGGGCGTGCTCCCGCTCGTAGAGGCGGCGGGGCAGGTAGACCGAAACGATGACGAGGTCGGCCTCGTCGGCGCGCGAACGCAGCGCGGCGAGGGCCTCCGGCCCCGTCTCCGGGGAGACCCGG
The DNA here is from genome assembly GCA_033722095.1 of Wenzhouxiangellaceae bacterium. Lineage (GTDB taxonomy): Bacteria > Pseudomonadota > Gammaproteobacteria > Xanthomonadales > Wenzhouxiangellaceae. The sequence goes on from JAWVZQ010000008.1 coordinate 23,808, forward strand.
GCCGAATCGAGCGCGCCCACCGCCGCTCGAAGCGCACCGTCGAACGCGCGCCCGGCCTCGCGGACCTCCGCCCGCTCGTAGGTGACGCTGAGAACGCGCAGGGCGTCCGGATCCGTCACCGGGACGCGCGCGCCCTCGTCGCGCACGAGCACGATGGCGCGCCGGGCGACGCCCTCGGCGTGGACACGATGCGCCCGGCGGCCGACGACCCGGTTCACGCGTTCGATGGGTGCGTGGCGGTGCCGGTGCAGGCCGAGCCGGGCCTTGGCGGCGAGGATCCGGCGGACCGAGACATCCAGCCGCTCGCGCGAAATCTCGCCGGCCTCGACCTTCGCCGCGATCGCGTCCGGGACCTCGACGGGCCGGATGCCGAGCAGCAGGTCGTGGCCGGCCTCGAAGGCCCGAACCGCCGCATCGACATTGCCATGCCGATTCGAGATTCCGCCCATCGAGAGATCGTCGGTGATCAACAGTCCCCGGAAGCCGAGATCCTCGCGCAGGATGCGCACGATCTCGGGAGAAAAGGTGGCCGGCAGGGTTTCCGAACCGGTCAGTGCGGGGACCGCGAAATGGCTGGTCATCACGATGTCCACGCCGGCCTCGATGCCGCTGCGGAACGGCACGAAATCGTGGGATTCGAAGCGCTGCCGGTCATAGTGGAGTACCGGCAACTCGATGTGCGGATCCTTGTCGAGTCCCCCCGCACCCGGGAAGAAACCGATGTAGGCGAGCAGGCCCTCGTCGTGGATGCCGTGGACGAACGCGGCCGTCAGGCGAGCGACCCGCTCCGGACGGTCGCCGTAGGATCGGTGGATGGTGACGTTGTCGAACGTGAACAGCAGGTTCGGGCCGCCATCATCGTCGGCGAAGTTGATGCCCACGGCCCGCGACTCGCGTGCCAGCACGCGTGCGGCCTCGCGCACGAGGTCGGGATCGTCCGCGGCGCCGTAGGCCACCGCCGGCGGCATGTCCGTGCCACCGCCGAACAGACGGGCGTTCTGCGGCGTCGAGAACAGGCGATTGCCGAAGGTGCCCGACGACATCACCAGCAGCGGCACCGGGGCCGCCTCCTGCAGCGCGTTGACCTTCACGGCGCGCTCGAACGGCAGGCCGGTCATCACCCAGAGACCGCCGACGCCGCTGCGAACGCGCTCGAGGGCCTGTTCGAAGTCCTCCGAATCCAGGGCGAGATAGTCGCCCGGCGTCCACAGCATGGCCAGTTGGCCGGCCATCTCCCGCACCGACATCCCGGCCAGGGTCTCGTCGACCCAGGCCTGCTGCGATTCGTCGAGGGGCGATGCGGGGCCGTGGCGGACCGGATCGTCGGCGGCGCCCGAGCCCGAGCCCGCAGAAAGTAGAAGGATGACGAACGTGGCGGCGCGGAATCGCATGACCCATCGCTCCCGTCGGCAGTCCGGGCAGTATAGCGGCCGGCCGGGCGTCCCCTCCCGAAAGCCCTTTCGACACGCGGTCTGCGAGACCGCGCGACTCATGGACGCCCCCGCGGCCCTGCGGGCCAGAGCACCGGTTCGCCCGCAGTCCCGGTCGAGCGTTACGGCTCGACGCTCTCGAAGCCGTCGATGAACAGGCCGATGGCGTCGGTGTCGCTGTCGGTGTTGTTGCCCGGCGCGAGCTCGGTCAGGTCCGGAGGCGTGCTGACCGACGCGGTGTTGGTCACCGGGTCGTTGCCGACCGGCGGCAGCGTGCCGGACAGCGTATAGGCCAGCGAACCGCCGGACGGAATCGTCACGGTCTCGTCGATGAAGTCCGCACCCGAGCCCGCGCCGCAGGCCGCCCCGTCGAAGGCCTGGCAGGTCCAGGTCACGCCGGTCAGTACTGCCGGCGGGTTGTCGACGACCTGTGCATCGACCGCGTCGGCGATGCCGCGGTTCTCGACCAGCACCAGGTAGTCGATGGTGCTCCCGGGCGGTGCGTAGAACGCACCGGAGGTCTTGTCGACCGCGAGATC